>JBDKFE010000093.1:0-34449 GCA_039798885.1 Pseudomonadota bacterium
GCCTGTTCGGGGGCCGGGGCCTTCGCCCCCCCTTCTACCGCGCCGCCCCCGTCCATCCCAGACTTCAACTCGGCCATCAGGGCCATCAATTCGGCTGTATCCAAACCCTGCCCATCCACCCGCATCTCGGCCAGCGCGGCCAGCACTTCGTCCCGCACCGCCTCTAGATCGGCCTTCACACCCTCGCGGATCGTGGTGGCAACCTGCGCCTCTCTTGCGCCCATCTCGGCCGGCGCATCCGTCTCTCCCTCCATCGCGGCGCGGCGGATCTCGTCCTTCACCTTCTCCAGAAGCTCCAGCAACTCCACCTTCAGACGGTCCTGCTGCTCCTCCACCACGTCCCCGATCCGGTCGATCCGCGTCAACTCCTCGACCAGCAGCGCCGCCGCCTCCGACTGCACGGCGGATGCCACCCGCAAATCCTCTACCGACCGGAAATAGACGATCCCGCCCATGGCCAGCGCCACCAGCGACCCCACAGCGGCCCCTGCGGCAAACAGCGTGTTGCGCCGCTGCCCGCGGATCACCGCCTCGGCAAAGGCCTTGTACGACGCCTGCAACGACGCGATGTCCTGTGCCGCCTCGTTCGCGGCCTCCGCCGCGTCCAGGGCGCGCTTGATGCCGTCCGCCACCTCGTCCGTGGCCTGATCACCAGCCTCTGCCATGATCCTCTCCTTGGCTTACCCGACCGTCACGGCAAGTTCCGTGCCATCCCGCCCCGGCATCAGGCCCGCCCACCCTCGGGCTGACCGTTTTCGCCGAACCGCAACTCCGGCGGCAGGTCGATGTCCGGCAGCACCGACCCCTCGCCGCGATCCAGCCGGTAGACATGCGCCAACACCGCCGCCACCGCCGCGTAAAGCTGCTCGTCGATCTCCATCCCGATGTCGCCGGTGAAATACAGCGCCCGTGCCAACGGTGGGATCTGCACCGGTGCCAACCCGACCTGCCGCCCCCGCGCCATGATCTCTAGCGCCATGGGTCCCTTGCCCATGGCAAGGATCACCGGTGCCCGCGTCTCGCCCGGCACATAGCGCAGGGCGACCGCGAAATGGGTGGGGTTCGTCACGATGGCCGTGGCGCGCGGCACGTCGTCCAGCGCGGCGCGGCGCTTGGCGGCCTGACGGCTCGCCTGCATCTGCAACTGCCGCATCCGCCCCTTCACCTCGGGCGACCCGTTCTGCTCTTTGGCCTCTTCCTTGACCTCCTGCAGCGTCATCATCAGCTGCTTGCGCAACTGGAAAACCTGCCACGCCACATCCAGCGCCGCGATCCCCGCCAACCCCAGCGCCAGCCCCCACATCAGCCCCAGCGCCGCCTCGCCCAGCAGCGCCAGCGCCACCCCCGTCTCGGCATCCCAAAGTCCCGCCAGCGTCGTCACATCCCGCGACATCATCGCCCAAGCGATGGCCCCCAGCACCACCACCTTCGCGATGGCCTTCACCAACTCGCCTGCCGCCATGGCCGAAAACATCCGCCCCAGCCCCGCCAGCGGATCGATCCGGTTCCCCTTGAACTCCAGCGCCTTGGGCGACCAATGGACCCCGCCCAAACTGCCCTGCACCGCCACGATGGCCAGCGCCATGGGCACCCCCGCGACCACCGCCACCAGCAGCACCTGCCAGAAGGCCGCGCCGATCCGCGCGGAAACCAGACCGTCCAGCTCTGCCGCCGACTCCAGCCGGAAATACCCCGCAAAGATCGGCACCAGCTCCGGCAGCACCGCCGGGGCCAGCGCCAGAACGCCCGTCCCCACCGCGAACCCGGCAAAGACCATCGCCTCCTTCGACGTCAGGACCTGCCCTTCCTCGCGCGCATCGTCCTTCTTCTTCTCGGTCGGTTCCTGTGACTTCTCTGCGCCGTCCTCGGTCTCAGCCACCGGCCACCCCCATCACGGCGGCCAGCCGTTCCACCGCCTCGGCCACGACCCCCTCGAACCCCGCCACCAACCCCGGCGCGGTGAGGTAGAGCATGCCCAGCGTCACCACCATCGTCGCCGGAAACCCGAAAGAGAACAGGTTCAACGCCGGGGCCGACCGCGTCAGCACCCCCACAGCAAGGTTCAACAGCAGCAGCACCGCCACCACCGGCAGCATCAGCGCCGCGCCAAGCGCGAACATCCGCCCGCCCGCCGCGATCCCCGCCGCAATCAGCGCGGGCAGGTCCACCGCCGCCCCCGGCGGATAGGTCTCATAGCTCTCCAGCATGATCCGTATCGCCGCCAGATGCCCGTCCATCCCCAGAAACACCATGATCAGCACCAGCCCGAACAGCTGCGCCACCACCGGCGTCTGCCCGCCCGCCGACGGGTCATATTGCGCCGCAAAACCCAGCCCCGCCGTCGCCGCGATCCGGTCCCCGGCCAGCGACGCCGCCCCGAACAGGATCGCCAGCACCAGCCCCCCCGTCAGCCCCAGCGCCACTTCGTTCAGGATCATCGGCAGCGCCTGGATCCCCCCCAACTGCTCGGGCGAGGGCAGCGCCACGCCCCCCGCCATCACCGGAACCGCCAGAATGGCCGTCGCCACGATCCGCACCTGCAACGGCACGAACCGCCCCCCGAACGCGGGCGAGGCCAGCAGGAACGCCCCGATCCGCAGCATCGCAAACACATATTGCGCCAGCCACCCCGTGATGGCCGACAGCCCCATGCCGGGCAGGGGAAACTCCCCTCCCATCAGCGGATGGCCCTTATGGTTTCAAAGACCGTCTGAAAGTAATCCACCATCGTCGTCAGCATGAACCCCGACGCCAGCGCCATGGTCAGCATGGCAATCGCCAGCTTCGGCACAAAGCTTAGCGTCTGCTCGTTGATCGACGTCGCCGCCTGCACGATCCCGATCACCAGACCGACGACCAGCGCCACCGTCAGCACCGGCCCCGACACCAGCAGGATGTTCCAATAGGCCAGCCGCAACTGCTCGATATTCGCGTCGAACTCCATGGGCCTATCCCCCCACGCCATAGGTCGCGGCCAGCGACCCCACGGTCAGCGCCCAGCCATCCACCAGCACGAACAGCAAAAGCTTGATGGGCAGCGACACCAGCATGGGCGACAGCATCATCATCCCCAGCGCCATCAGGATCGACGCCACCACCATGTCGATGACAAGAAAGGGCAGAAAGATCAGGAACCCGATCTGGAACGCGGTCTTCAACTCTGACGTCAGGAAGGCCGGCAGCAGCACCGACAGCGGCACGTCCTCTTGCGATGCATAGGGACCATCCCCCGCCATCTGCTGGAACATCATAAGATCATTCTGCCGCGTGTTCTCGATCAGAAAGGTCTTGATGACGGCGCTTCCCTGCCGCATCGCCTCATCGGCGGGCAGGGTGCCGTCAAGGTAAGGCCCCATCGCCGTATCGTAAAACTCCGTCAGCGTCGGCTGCATGATGAAAAAGGTCAGAAACAGCGCCAACGCGATCAACACCTGATTGGGCGGCGTCTGCTGCGTGCCCAGCGCCTGCCGCAGGATCGACAGAACGATGATGATCCGGGTAAAGGCCGTCATCCCCAGCACGATGGACGGCAGCACCGTCAGCGCCGTCATCAGCGCGACGATCTGCAACGACAGCGAATAGGTCGTCCCGCCCTCGCCTTCGGCGACCGTCAGCGCGGGCAGCCCCTGCGCCATGGCGACGCCGGGCAGCAGCAGGACCAGCGCCAGAAGCCACTTCATGCCGCGTCCTCCACCTTGGGGGCATCCACCGCAGGCAGGGCGCGCAACAGCGGCGCCTCTCCCTTGCAGCGCAGGATCAGGAACTCGCGCCCATCGACCGACAGGATCATCGCCCGGTCCAAGGGCGACAGCGCCGCCACCTCCACCAGCCGCATCCGCCGGTCGCCCGCGATCTTGCGCGCCAGCCCCCCACGGTTCGACTTCACCCACAGCCAGACAAGGCCAAGCGCGCCAAGGAACAGAACCAATGTCAGGGCCTGCTCAGGCCGGACGATATCCATGACAGCACTCCCCGTCAGAAAGACGACATCTCGCCCCTGACGTGCAAACCCCGTGCCGCTTGGGGTCGGGTGGTGCGAAATCGCACTTTTTCTTTCCGCACCCGCGGCGATCAAGGCCCGTAACCCTTACGGCGATCCGATCACCGTGCCTAATCGCAGCGGTCTGGTCCGGCCCGTGGCCAAAAGCCACGGTCCGCGCACGACCCGCCCCCTCGGGTCGTGCGCCCGAGGCGCCCCGGCGGGTCATGCGCGGCCCTACCGGCGGAGGGTCGAAACGCGCCACTGGCGCCTTTCGTCCCTCCTTGCTCTGCGATCAGGAACGCGTCCTAGGCCCAATAGCGGCCGCACGCCCTTCTCCATCGTCAGGGACCACCTAGCCTCATCCCGCCGCAAACGCTGGACCTATCCCCCCCGCCAACCCGTTAGCGAAACCCTACCCAACAGCCCGCTGCGTGCTGACAGTTTGCGGTACAGTTTGCGGCACGGAAACCGGACAGCCGCCTCAGATGCTTTCCGCCCGCTTTTCCGGGTCGATGATCTGGCCAAAGCGGATGCCGAAGCGTTCGCCCACCATCACCACCTCGCCCTTGGCGATCAGCGTGCCGTTGACCAGAACGTCCAAAGGGTCGCCCGCCAGCCGGTCCAGTTCGATCACGGAACCCTCTGACAACCTTAGCAAATCGCGGATCGTCAACTCCGCGCGGCCCACCTCCACGGTCAGCCGCACCCCGATGTTTTCCAGAAGCCGCAGCCCCTCCGTCCCGACCTTGACCGGTTCGCTCATCTTTCCCTAACCCCTTATTGCTTTCGTGACGCTCAGTGCGGCCTTCCCGGCCAACTCTCCCGGCACCGCCTCGAAGAAAGGCTTTCCATCCACCAGCACCTCCACCGTTTCCGCCACCTTCGCGGGGATCACGTCCCCCTCCTTCAAATTCGCCAGATGCTTCAGCGGGATGTCCGGCTCGCAAAGCCGCGCGCGGACCTCCAGCGGGATCGACAGCACCGCCCGCTCCAACCGCTCGCGCCAACTTGCGTCATCGTCCAGCGAGTCGGACTGCGTGCGTGACCGCAACTGGCTTGCGATTGGCTTAAGTGTTTGAAATGGATATAAAATATCGAAACTCGCAGGCTCCGAATCCGGCAACTGCACCATGAAGGAACAGACGACGACCATATCCTCGCCATCGACAAAGGCCGCGAACTGCATGTTCTCCTCGCGGCTCACCACCGAAAAGGTCAGATGCATCAGATCGCGCCAAGCCAGTTGCAACGCTTGGTTCAGCCGCTCGGTCACGATCTCGATAACCCGTTGTTCTGTCGCGGTGAATTCGTTCCGCCCGTTCTTCACGAACTTGATCGACCCGCCGTAATAGGCATCCGTCAGCAGGCTGATGAAGGCCGGCGGAATGACGATCAGATGGTTTCCCCGCAGCTCCTCGATCTTCGTATTGGTCAAAGAGACAAAGTTGTCCTGACTGTTGCGATAGTCATCGAAGGGCCGCGTCTCGGCCGGAAAGGCCGAAATCCGCGGCTGGATACGCAGCATCGGCAAAAAGACCGACCGCGCGATCCGGCAGAAACGTTCGTTGATCATCCGCAGGGCGTGGTAATCGCCCATCAAGGAAAGATCATTGGAACCAAAGACATAGGGCCTAACCTCGACCCCTTCATCCGACTTGCCAAAGCCCGTCGTGTCCATCAGGCCGCCCACAAGGGCCGCCACCTCGCCTGCCGAAAGCTTCCTCGGGGTGCTCGCCATCGCGCCCGGCCTCACTGCATCATGAAGGACGGGAAGAACACGTCCTCGACCCCCCCGAACCCCTCCAGCTTCTCCAGCCGCAGGTTGATCGCATCCTTCAGCGCATCCGAAAGCCGCGCCCGCCCCGCAGGCCCCGCGATATCCTGCTCGGTGAAGGTCGCGATCACGGCCAGCATGTCCGATTGCAGCGCCAGCTTATGGGTCTCTACGTTCTTGATCACCTGCGCGTCATACTGGGTCGAAACCCCCACCTGAATCTGCAAAAAAGCCCGCGATTCCTTTAGGTTGGACGTCATCGGATCAGGAAAGGTGAAGTACGATGTGACAAAGATCTCCTCCTCTGGCAGGGGCTTCGGCACCTTCTTGTGCGCCGCCCCATCTTCGCCCTGCACCACCTCATGCGCGGGCGCAGGGGCCTCCGGTTCGATCAGCTTCAGCATGTCCTGCGTGGGCGAAAAGGGATTGGCGAAATAGACATATCCCCCCCCGAAACCCAGGCCCGCAAAGGCCAAGGCCATCACGACCTTGCCGATCAGGCCAAGGAGTCCGCGCGTCTTGCGCGGGGCGACGGGATCGACGGTTTCGATGCTCATGGGCCTATCCCTTTCAGGCAATCAGATTGACCAGCCCGCTTCCCACCCGCCCAGAGATCATCCCCGGACGCGGCTCGGCAGGCCGCTGGACTGCGATGTCCACCCCGCGCGGCGCACCGCGACCCGACCGGTCGCCCTGCTGCTGCTGCGCATCGCGGCTCGCGCTTTCATGGCCGCCAAGGCTTAGCCCGGCGCGCGACAGGCTTTCCGAAAGCCTGTGTTCGTTCTGCTGGATCAGCCGCGCCGCTTCCGGCGTTTCCGTGACAAAGCGCACCTGCGCCTGCCCGTCGGTGATCTCCAGCGTGATCTTCAACCCGCCCAACCTTTCCGGCGACAAGTCCAGCTCGATCTGCTGCCCGTCCTGCGACAGTTCGGCGGCGATGTGTTCGGTCAGGGCGGTCTCCCAGCCGGGGCGGTCCATCGCCACCGGGGCCGGGGCCAAGGGCTGCGCCATCAGGGGTTGGGCGGCCTGCATCTGCGGGGCGGCGGCGGGTGCGCCATCCATGCCGCGCACGGCCTCCACCACAGACGCGGCAGGCACCGCCCGCCGGTCCGGCAAGGGCTTCGCCACCACCTCCGGCGCGACTGGCGCGGCGCGTGCCATCACCTTGGTTTCCGCCCCCTTGTCCTTGTCGTCCTTAAGGAATTTCACGCCTTCGTCATCCCCCTCGCCCTCGGCGGCGTCCGTCGGAAGGCCCTTCTCCGGCGGTACGGCCTCGGCCTTGCGGCCCTTGACGGGCAGCAGCATCAGGGGCGCGGCCCGGGCCAGACGCACCACCTCGGCCGCCGCATCCTGTCGGGGCGCTTCCGCCACCGCTGTCCCCGTCGCTGCCGCCATGGGCACCGCGATCACCGCCGCGACCGCCACCGTCACGGCCTCTGCGACCTCGTCCACGGGCACCTCGTCCACTGGCACCTCGTCCACGGGCACCTCGCCGTCTTCCGCAGCGGCACCCGCGTTCCCTTCGACCGGGACGTCCTCATCGTCCGTCACAGGCTCTGCCGTCGCGACCGTCGCCGGGGCAGGGGCCACACCTGCATCTTCCGCACCCGGCGCAACCGTGCCGCCGACCAAAGCCGGATCAACCCCCTGCACCGCAGCGGGCACCACCTCGACACCCTTTCGCCCCGGCACCGCAGGGACCACGACCGCATCGTCCAAGACCCCAGGACCGTCCCCCTCGGCGACCGTCACGACCGCCGCGCCCGCGCCCCCCTTGACCGTCGCAGCAACCGCCGCCGGGGGCAGGGCGATCCGGCCCAACCCCTGCAGCACCTCCAGCGGACCCATCGCCGCAGCATCCGCCTGCACCGGAAGGGCCGCCACGGGCATCGCGCCCACCGACACGTCTTCCGCCGCAGGGGCCAGCCCCGCCGCCATCACATCGGCCAGAGCCAAGGCGAAATCCGCGCCCTCGCCCGCAACGGGGACAGCGACAGGTCCGGCCACGGCATCGCCGCGCAGCATCAGGGCCAGAGGATCGGCAGGTATCGTCGACATTCCACGCTCCGGGCAAGTCACCCTTTGCAGGCCTTCTGCAAAAGCGGTGCCAACCTCACCGGCGGCGCGGCGGCATCGCCGCCTCGCGCAGCGCCAGCCTCTCGGCCGCCGCCTGACGCAGGGCCGTCCCGGCCTCGTCCACCAGCTTCTGGTGCCGCTGTTCCTGCACCCCAAGCTTTGCCTGCACTTCGGCCACCTGCACGGCCAAGGCGGCCACCCTCTCGCGCTGCCTGTCCACCTCGGCCAGCAGCTGCGCCGCCATCGCCCGCTCGGCCATGATCTCTGTGGCCAGCCGCACGCTTGCCCCGCCGCCCTGCCGCGCCAAAGCCTCGGTCAGCCGCGCGACCAGCTGCTCCGTCTCGTCCTTCTGGCGGATCACCCGGCGCAGATCGGCCAGCGTTCTGGCCATCCGCGCCTTTTCCTGCAACGCCATCAGCCCCAGCACGTGCGCCTTGCTCATGCCTCACCCGCCAGCGCGATCAGCGCCTCGCGGCTGCCCGCAAAATCCGCAGGCTCATGCGCGCCCTGCCGGATGAACCCTTCTATCTGCGGCCATAGCCGCATCGCCTCGTCCAGCCGCAGGTCCTGACCGGGCACATAGCCGCCCATCAGCATCAGGTCGCGGTTGTCCATGTACAGCGTGATCATCCGCCGCAGCTTCTGCGCCGCCGCGCGATGGGTGCCATCGGTGATATCGCCCATCACGCGGCTTGCCGATTGCGGCAGATCGACCGCCGGATAGACCCCCATCTGCGTCTGCCGCCGCGACAGCACGAAATGCCCGTCCAGAATGGCCCGCGCCGTATCGACCACCGGATCGTTCGTCGTGTCGTCCCCATCCGCCAGAACCGTATAGATCGCCGTGATCGCCCCTTCGCCCGGCAGCCCCGGCCCTGTGCGTTCGATCAGACCGGGGATCAGCGACACGACGGACGGGGGATAGCCCTTCGCCGTCGGCTGCTCTCCCAGTGCCAGCCCGATTTCGCGCTGGGCATGGGCGACGCGGGTCAGGCTGTCCATGATCAGCAGCACCTGCTTGCCCTGCGCCCGGAAATGTTCCGCAATCGCCGTCGCCCGCCGCGCCGCGCGCAGGCGCAGCAGGGGGGAACGGTCGGCAGGCACGGCCACCATGCAGATGCGCTTGGCCGCCTCTCCCTGCATGACCGACCGCGCAAAGGCCCCCACCTCGCGCGCGCGCTCGCCGATCAGGCCCACGACGATGACATCGGCCTCGGTATAGCGGGCCATCATCTCCATCAGCACGGATTTGCCGACGCCCGACCCCGCGATGATCCCCACACGCTGCCCGCGCCCCACCGTCAGCGCCGCATTGATGATCCGCACCCCCACATCCAAGGGCCGATCCACCGGCGTCCGCGCCAGCGGGTTCATCAACCGCCCCGCCAAAGGCCAGACCGCATCGCATTTCGGCGCGGGCAACCCGTCCAGCGGATGCCCCTCGGCATCCACCACCCGGCCCAGCAGCGCCGCGCCCACCTCGGCCTCCTGACCGCCCGTCGTCACCCGCACCCGCGCGCCCGCGATGATCCCCGCGCCCGGCTGGTTCAGGAACATCATCACATGCCCGCGCGCAAAGCCGATCACCTCGCCCTGTACGCACCCGCCCGTCTCTGTCGCAATTTCGCACAGCGTACCCGGAGAGGCGGGAAACCCCGTCGCCTCAAGGATCAGCCCGTCATAGCGCAGTACGCGCCCCTCGACCTGCGGCGCGACGGCCACCGCCCGGCGCGCGACCTCTGCCCCGATCCGGCCCAGCAGGCTCATGCCCCGCCCCCGATCAGATCAGCCAGCCGGATGCCCTCGGCCCGCACCTCTACATCGCCGCGCGCCAACCGCGCATCGGCGACCAGCGCCGCCCCGCCCAGCACGTCGAACCCCGCCAGATGCGGCGTGATCGCCGCCAGATCATCGGGGTTCAGCCGCAGCGAAACCGTCCGCACCCCCTGCGCCACGCGATCCGCCAGCACCTCCACCCGCGCGGCAAAGGCGGCGGGCAGCACATCGATCATCTGCCCCGCCCGTTCCGCCGCCAGCCGACGCACCGCCTCGGCCAACTCGCCCGCGATATCCTCTGCCGGATCGCTCGCCACGGCCAACCGCGCCGCCGCCGCCAGAAACGCCCCTCGCGCCGGCGCAAGCTCTGCCTCCGCCGCGGCCCGCCCCTCGGCGATGCCGCGCGCCCGCCCTTCCTGCACCCCATCCGCGTGACCCGCCGCATAGCCATCGGCCCGCGCCTCGGCCAAACGCCGCGCCGGATCGATCACCTCGGCCACTGGCTCCGCTGGGGCTATCACCTCGGCCTCCACCACTTCGGGCTGCATCTCGATCAGGACGCCTGCCGGATCGACCCGCTTCACCGCCTCCAGCGTTGCGCGGCGGAAGACCGCATCTGCCGGGGCCATCGGCGCCTTCGCCGCAAACCCCTTGGCGGACGAGGCGCGGATCATCGCCATCACCTCGGCCGGTCCCATGCGCGGGTTCTCCTCGGCCATGGCTTACACCATCTGCTCGCCGCCGCGACCGGCGAGGACGATCGTCCCCTCGTCCGACAGCCGCCGCGCGGTGGCCACGATGGCCTTTTGCGCCTCTTGCACATCGGTCAGACGCACGGGACCCAGCGCCTCCATCTCGTCGCGCAGGTTCGCCGCCGCGCGGCTTGACATGCAGCCCAGCAGCTTGTCGCGCAGCCCCTCGCTCGCCCCTTTCAGCGCCAGCACCAACTGCTCGTTGTCCACGTTCCGCAGCAGCGTCTGCAGCGACCGATCATCCGACTTCTCCAGATTGTCGAAGACGAACATGTTGTCCATGATCGACTGCATGAGGTCCTTGTCGTCCTTGCGTACCTCGCGCAGGATCCGCTGTTCCATCTGCATCCGCGTGAAGTTCATGATCCGCGCCGCCGCCTTCACGCCGCCGATTTGGCTTGCCCGTGTCGTGGCCGACGCCTTGAACTTCCGCTGCATCACCTGTTCCAGATCGCGCAGCGCCTCTGGCTGGATCGACGAAAGCTCGGCGATGCGCCGGATGATATCGGGTTGGATGTCGTCGGGCAGCAGCGACAGCACATCCGCCGCCAGCCCGTAATCGAGGCACGCCACAACCAGCGCGATGATTTGCGGATGCTCGTCCACGATCAGTTCAGAAATCGACCGCGCATCCATCCAGTCAAGGATTTCGATGGGCCGCTCTGCCGAGGACGGGTTGATCCGGCTGATGATCGACTGCGCCTTGTCCTCGCCCAAAGCCTCGGTCATCACGGACCGGATATAGACCGGCGCGCCATGGTTCAGCCCCGTCTCGCGGTTCAGGCCGACAAGGAACTCTTCCACCACATGCTCCAGCGTCAGCTGGTCCACATCGCCCACGGAATACATCGCGGCCCCCAGATGCTGCACCTCGGCGGGCGACAGGTTGCGCAGCACCGCCGCCGCGGCGCGTTCGCCAAACAGCATCATCAGAACGGCCGCGCGCTGGATCGGCGTCAGCTTTTCGGCCGGCGAGGGGCCGATGGGGGCAGCGGCGGGGGCGGGGTTGGGGGCGGGCATGGCGCGTCTCCTCTCCTCAGGCGTCGGGGGTCTGGTTCAGATCGTCCTTCATCATCCGCTGCAGGACCGAAGCGATCCGCGCAGGGTCTTCCGAAACGATCTGCCGCAGCACGGCGAACTTCTCTTCGCGGCTGACATTCGCGCCCAGCGCCGCGCTCGTCAGCTTGGCCCGCCGCGCCTCCAGCCGGGCCTGCACGTCGTCAAGGCTGTCACCATCGGCCACCTCGACCCCCGGCACCCCCCCGGTCTGCACGGCCGCCGCCGCCACCGGGTTTTCGGAATGCCACGACACCTTGGTCAGCAGCGGGCGGATGATCCCCAGCGCCACGATGGCGATTAGCGCGATCAGCGCGAATTGCCGCGTCGCCTCGGGCAGCCAAGACAGGTCGGTGGGCGTTTCCACCACGATCTCGTCCATGAAGGGCTGCGCGGTGATGGTGATCGTGTCGCCCCGCTCTGCGTCGAACCCGATGGCCGTCTGCGCCAGCGCCTCGATATCCGCCTTTAGCGCGGGCGGCAGCAGCGGGGGCGGCTCGGCCCCTTCCTCGGCCGGGGGCTGCGGCACGCCGCGCAACAGGATGGCCGCGTTGATCCGCGTGATCCGGGCGCTTGCGGGCTGCGTCGTCTCGACCGTCCGGCTCACTTCGTAATTCCGCGTCGTCCCGGACGACCGGTTCATGGCCGCCGGGGATGCCCCCGCCGCAGCGGTGTTCGCCGCCGTCGCGTCCTGCCCCGCCCCACCCGCCGCTGCCAGATCGGCCTGATTGGGCGGCGTGTTCGATATTGCCCCCGGAATGCCGCGCGCTGCAGGCTCGGAATTCTCGGTCATTTCGGATTGCTCGGACCGCAGCGCGGTGCCGTTCGGGTCCACCCGTTCCTCGGTGATGTGGCTTTGGGTGAAATCCATGTCCACCGTCACCTGAACCGACAGGTTCCCCGGCCCCGCGATGGGCGTCAGCAGCGCCTCGATCCGCTCGCGGTACAGCCGCTCCACCTCCAGCCGGTGCTGCAACTGTCGATCCGACACCACCGCCGCCGGATCATCCGACCCGCGCGACAACAGCCGCCCCATCTGGTCCACCACCGTCACGTCGCCCCGCGCCATGCCGGGCACCGATGTGGACACAAGGTTCACGATTGCCTCCACCTGCGATGCTTCCAGCACCCTCCCGGCGGCAAGTTGCAGAAAAACCGAAGCGCGCGGTGGCTGCGTGTCGCGCAGGAAGGCCGATTTCTCGGGCAGCGCCAGATGCACCCGGGCCTGCGTCACGGCGGATATCTCGGTGATCGACCGCGCCAGTTCCAACTCTTGCGCCTGTTTCAGCCGTGCCCCCTCGACCGACCGGCTCGCCCCCATTGGCAGATCGGTCAGCACCGTATCCGCATCCGGCATCGACGTGGGCAACCCCTGCGCCGCAAGCTGCATCCGCGCCTTGTGGTAATCCGCCGCCGTCACCTCGACCTCGCCGGTCAGGCTATCCACCGCCGCATCGATCCCGGCCGCGTTCAGCGCATCCATCACCCGCGCCTTGTCGGCCTCGGCCAGCCCCGGAAACAGCGTCATGCGCGCGGGTTCCCGCAGGATCAGCCAGCCGCCCACCGACAGCACCGTCACCGTCAGGATCAAGATCGCCGGAAAGGCCCGCCGCAGCGCGGGCTGGTTGCCCATCCGCAGCACATGGCTCACCGCGCCGCGCACCTGCGCCACCATCGGATTGCCGTTCATTGGAACCGGGGTCATGGCCATTGCGTCAAACTCTCCTGCCTCACACCGGCATGTTCATGATGTCGCGATAGGCACCCAGTGCCTTGTTCCGCACGTTCAGCGCGAACTGGAACCCCAGCGACGAAATCTGCTGATCGACCATGACCGAGGCGAGGTCCGTCTCCAGCCCCATTTCGAAAGCCTTGGCCGACTCCGACGCCTTCGCCTGCGCGGCGGCGAGGTCGTCCACCGCCCCCGCGACCCGCGCGCCGAAACCCGCGCCCTTTGTCTCTTGTATCCCCGAAGGCTGGGCCGGGGTCACCTGCGGCGCCGCAGGCCGGATCAGGCCCGCGGCAAAGGGCTGGAACCCGTTGACCGGTCCGATGCTCATGGCTCAGACCCTTCAGACCGCACGCGCCAGCAGGCGGGTCGCCGTGGGCGTCGTCGCGTTGATCAACAGGTCGGCGGGGGTGATCCTGCCCCCCTCCTGCATCACCAGCGCGCGCTGGATCACGTTCTCCAACTCGCGCACATTGCCCGGCCAGTCATGCGCCACAAGGGTCGAGATCGCCTCCGCCGTCAGCATCGGCAGTGGATGCCCGGCAGGCGTATGGCGGCGCACCATCGCGCAGGCCAGCACCGGGATGTCGTCGGGCCGTTCGCACAGCGCGCGCGTGGCCAGCGGAAACACGTTCAGCCGATAGAACAGGTCCTCGCGGAAACGCCGCTCGCGCACTTCCTCGGCCATGTCGCGGTTCGACGTGGCGATGACGCGGATATCGACGGGCACTTCCTTCTGCGCCCCGATCGGGGTCAGCGCCCGCTCTTGCAGCACCCGCAGCAGCTTGGACTGCAACCCCATCGGCATTTCCGAAATCTCGTCCAGCATCAGAGTACCGCCCTCGGCGGCGCGGATGATGCCTTTGTTGGCGGTCGACGCGCCGGTGAAGGCCCCCTTCTCATGCCCGAAGAGGATCGCTTCCAGCATGTTTTCGGGGATCGCCGCGCAGTTGATCGCGACAAAGGGCGCCGCCGCCCGACGGCTTGCCGCATGGACCGTGCGCGCCAGCACTTCCTTGCCCGACCCCGTGGGTCCGTTGACGAAGACCGTCACATCCGTCCGCGCCACACGCGCCGCCAGATCGATCAACTCGCCCGTCGCCGCATCGGCGGCCACCATCCCCTGCACCGGACCCGCGATGATATCGACCAGCGTCATCAGCCCCGCATCGCGCAGCGCAATCTGGCCCGTGCGCGGCAGGGCAACGCGCAGGATGCGGCCCCCCATCTCTTCGACCACGGCGAATTCCGCCGCGCCTTCGGCCACCACGACCAGCGACTTCGCCCCGCAGCCCCGCGCCATTTCTGCCAGACCGCGCGCACCGCCCAGCTTGGCCTCGCCCACAGCACTCGCCACCAGAACCTGCACCCCGGTCCCCGGCTTGGCCCCCCGATCCGCCGCCACCCGGCGGCGTGCCAGAAGCTGGACGACCTGCGCCGCCGCTTCGAACGAATCGTCAAGGATGTGGATCACGGCCATTCGCTGCCTCCGGGTGGTGGAACGTCTCTCTGGCAGGAAAGAAGCAGGATGCGTGCCACCCGCCGTTGACTGACGAAAAATCCCGAACGCCGCCCCTAAAACCGCCCCAACCCCCGCCGTTCCCACATCTTGGCTGCTCCGTGGCCACCGTTCTGTCGCGGCGGACCAGAGGTTTCGACGCTGCGCCGACGATGCCGGGACGGCATCACGGATTTCCGACGCACCCTTCGGCGGGACGCGGCCCCTCCGAAGGTCTGGCATCCCTCCCCACGTCACAGGCGTGCCAAGCGCACCGCCGCGCCCCGCGCGCGCGGGTCCGGGGCCCATATCCGAAAGTCTGTATCACATTCGGCGCAACAGGGTCGTTCCTATCCCCGCAAGTCCGACAACCCGGGGCAGAGGCCATGCTATCAAAGACTTACCATCTGAAATTTCCCAGCCTCGACGCGGCACAGATCGCCGCGCCCTTCGTCATCGAGGCGCTGGGCAACGCCATTCCCAGCTGCAACCTGACAGGATTGAACGTCCTCATCTCCAAGGAAGGCGACGTGTCGATCAACGTCTTCTTCCCCTCGGTCGCGGAACTGAAGAACTTCGAAAAGAACCACGGCGGTTTCCTCGACACCATGAAGAAGACCTTCCTGTTCAAGTCCACGGGCTTTGACGGGGTCTGCATCTTCAACTTCGACCGCAGCGACGAGGCAGCCTGACGGCCCACCGCCCCTTTGCCGCATGGCCCGCCATTTGCACCACGGGCGGGACTGATTGCAGCGATGGCATGACAGCCCGACAAGGAAGGACAGACAGCATGACGTCTCGGACTCGGGACATAGCGCCGACCCGCCGCCCTGCGGCAGGGTGCCAGCCATGAGCGGCCCGGTGGAAACCGCGCCCGCCGATGGTGGCCTGATGCGCGTCTCGTCCGACAAGATCAGCCGTCTGATGGATCTCGTCGGTGAACTCTCGCTGTCCGTTTCGGAAACGGTCCAGTCCCCGGACCTTTCGGGACTGACGCTCACCAATTTCGACGCCGCCGTCCACCGCCTGAACATGATCGTCCGCGAGGTGCAGGACGCCGCGACCGAACTGCGGCTTGTCCCGGTGGACGACGTGTTCCGCCGCCTGCGCCGCATGGTGCGCGAACTCGAACGCCAGACCGGCAAGCAGATCGAGATGGAAATCGAGGGCGGCGATACCGCCATCGACAAGCTGGTGGCAGACCGCCTTTACGACCCGCTCCTCCATGTCGTCCGCAACTCCGCCGACCACGGGCTCGAAGGGCCCGATGAACGCGCGGCGAACGGCAAGCCCGCGCAGGGCCGCATCCTCCTCTCCGCCGCGCAGGTCGGATCGGAAGTCCGCATCACCGTCGCAGATGACGGGCGCGGCCTTAGCCGCGACAAGATCCTGAAGAAGGCGCGCGAGAAGGGCTTCTTCGGCCCGGACGAGGAACCGGAACCCGCCGCCCTGTGGAAATGCATCTTCGAACCCGGCTTCTCTACTGCCGAAACCGTGTCCAACCTGTCTGGTCGCGGCGTGGGGATGGACGTGCTCAATGCCACCATGACCGCGCTGCGCGGTCGCATCGGCGTGGACAGCACGGCGGGGCAGGGCACCCGCGTCGCGCTGCACATCCCCGTCTCGTTGGCTTTCCTCGACTGCATCATCCTGCGTCTGGGGCATCAACTCTTTGCCGTGCCGATCGACGTGGTCTCTGAAATCGCCAAGCCAAAGTCCGATGACATCCTCGGCATCTCCGCCGACGAAGGGGCCGAGATGTTCCGCCTGCGCGGCGCGCATATCCCCGTCTGCCGACTCGACAGCTTTTACGGCATGGTCCTGCCGGGGGCCTCATCCACCCGCGACTCCGTCCTCGTGGTGTTCAACACCTCTTCCGGTGCCATTGCCGTTCCGGTGGACGAAATCCTTGACCGCCAGCAGGTTGTCATGAAGCCGCTCGTCGGTCGCCTATCCCATGTCCGCGCCTCCTTCGGTTGCGCGCTGCTGGGCACCGGCGAAGTGGCCCTCGTCCTAGACTGCGAACGCCTGGCCGCAGGCCATGCCGCAGGGGGTGCCCCATGACCGGGGCCGATCGCGCAGGATGCGAGGCGATCCGCAGCTGGCTCGTGGACCGCTGCGGCATCCATTATCCCGCCCACAAGGTCGACCAGCTTCGCCAAAGGCTCGTCAAGGTTCAGCGTGACTTTGCCGTCCGCGACCTGTCAGAGATGGCGTCCCGCCTGCACTCCGACACTTCGCCCGACCTGCAACTCGCGGTGATGCACGCGGCGTCCACCAACCACACCTACTTCTTCCGCGAAGCCGACATCCTCGACATCTTTCGCACCCGGATTTTGCCCACGCTTGCCCTGCGGGACGAACTCCGCATCTGGTCCGCCGCCTGCGCCGGTGGGGACGAGGCCTATACGCTCGCGATCCTCATCGCCGAAACGCTGGGGCTGGGCGCGCTGTCCCGCACCGCGATCCTCGGCACCGATATCTCCGCCCCCGTCATCGCCGAAGCCGAAGCCGCCCTCTATGCCGAACACCGACTGGACCACGTCCCCGCCGACACCCTCGCCCGCTGGTTCGAACCCGCCGAAGGGCAGCGCCAGCGCGTCCGCCGCGACCTGCGCGGTGCCTGCACCTTCCGGCAGATGAACCTGAAGACGATGCCCTATCCCTTCCGCAAGGCCTTCCAAGTCGTGTTCAGCCGCAACGTCCTTTACTACTTCGAACGCCCCGACCAAAGCGCCGTGCTGCAGGCCATGTACGACGTCACCGAACCGGGCGGATGGCTTGTCACCTCTGTCACCGAAAATGTCCGCGACGTGGCCCATCCTTGGACCTTCGTTGCCAACGGCATCTTCCGCAAGGGGGCAGCATGACCGCGCCACGACCCGTTCGCGTCCTTGTCGTCGACGACAGCGCCATGGTCCGCAAGGTGCTGTCCATGGGCCTTTCTGCCGATCCCCGGATCGAAGTCATGGGCACCGCCTCCAACGCCGAGGCCGCTTGGGACATCATGCAGCGCGACCGCCCCGACGTGATCACCCTCGATGTCGAGATGCCGCGCGTCGACGGCCTGTCGTTCCTGCGCCAGTTCCTGCCGCAGATGCCCATCCCCACGGTGATGATCTCGTCGCTTACGCAGGCGGGCGCGCAGGTCACCCTGCAGGCGATGGAGGCGGGCGCCGTGGACGTCATCTCCAAACCCAGCCTCGGCCTTGCCACTGGGTTACCCGCGATCATGACCGGCATCTGCACCCGCGTCCGCGCCGCCGCCCATGCCCGCGTCTTGGTCGGCCGCACGCGCCGCGCCACAGCCCATCCCGTGCTGACCACCGGTTCCACACGGCCCGACATGCCGTCGGTCATCGCCATCGGTTCTTCCACCGGTGGGGTGCAGGCCCTTTCCGCGATCCTGCCGGACTTCCCCCCCGAAACCCCCGGCATCGCCATCGTCCAGCACATGCCCGAAGGCTTCACCGGCCCCTTCGCCGCGCGGCTTGACACCCTCTGCCGCATGCAGGTGCGCGAGGCGCAGGACGGCGACCTGCTCACCCCCGGCCTCGTCCTCGTGGCGCCCGGCGGCACACGTCACATGGCCCTCGAAAGGGTCGGTCGTGCCTTCCGGGTACGGCTGGTCCAAGGTGATCCGGTCTGCTTTTCACGCCCCTCGGTGGATGTGCTGATGGAAAGCGTCGCCCGTATCGCCGGGCCGCAGGCCGCCGGCGCAATCCTCACCGGCATGGGTCGCGACGGCGCCAAGGGCCTTCTGGCCATCCGCCGTGCGGGCGGACGGACCTACGCTCAAGATGAGGCGACTTCGGTCGTTTATGGGATGCCGATGGCAGCGCGCGACAACGGCGCCGCCGCCGAGGTGCTGCCGCTAGAAGAGATTCCGGCCCGCTTGTTGCAGGGCCTCGCCGCAACGAACGCGGCGCAGGCGTGACGACGGGTCGAAGGGAACAGGATGTGAAGGAGACGGACATGGCAAACGACACCGCCGAAGCGACCAAGGCGCACCCCGACGGGCTGCCGCTCCGCGAAGCCGACAACATCGACGAAATGTACCTGACCTTCGCCCTCGGGGCCGAGGAATACGGCGTCAACATCGCCGGCGTGACCGAAATCGTGGGCATGCAGCGCATCATGTCGATCCCCGACGTGCCCCATTACATCAAGGGCGTCATCAACCTGCGCGGCAAGGTGATCCCGCTGATGGATGTCCGGCTCCGTTTCGGGATGCCCGAACGCGCCTATGACGAACGCACCGTCGTCATCGTCATGGACGTGGGCGAGGCACCCATCGGCCTGATCGTGGACGGCGTCTCCGAAGTGCTGGAAATCCCGCCCCCGCAGGTGGACCGCCACACCCAGTTCGGCCGTGGTGCCGCGCGTTCCGTCATCGCGGGCATCGGCCGCATCGGCGACCGCGTGGCCGTGCTGCTCGACACCTCTGTCCTTGTCGCGGATGGCGATATCGCCCTTCCCGCCGACGTCGCCGCCTGAAGGGATCGCCCATGACCGACCCCAACCGCCCCCGCCCCGGCCCGGCAAAGGGCCGTCCCCGTCCCGATCCGCTCGACCAGATCGACGACATGGCACTGCAACAGGAACCCGGGCCCGCCTTGGCCGAAAGGAATGACACGATGACCGCCTCTGCCGACCGCCCCGTCTGGGAACGCCTCGCCGGTCTCCAGATGCTCGACAGCATCGCCACGCCCGCCTTGATCGCCTCGGCCGATAGGGTGATCCGCCACTGCAACCCTGCGCTCTACGACATGTTCCGCCCGTATGCGCCGGACATCCGCGCCGATCTTCCGGCATTCGGCCTCGACTCGCTCGTGGGTCAAAGCGTGGACATCTTCCACCGCCATCCCGCACAGCAGCGCACCGTCGTCGCAGGCATGACCGAACGCATCTCCGGCAACCTTGCCCTTGGTGGCCGCCACTACGCCTTCTTCTCCTCGCCACTTTTCGATGATGACGGCGCCCTCGCCGGGGTCATCGTCGAATGGCGGGACGACACCGTGGAACACAAGGCGCAGGCCGAAGCCACCCGCTTCATCCACGCCATCTCGGAAATGGCCGAGGCACACCAGAAGGGCGACATCGACCACTACGCCGACGCGCAGGGCTACTCCACCGGCAATGCCAACGTGCTCGACAACGTGAACCGCATGGTGCAGGGCCATATCGACGTGAAAAAGAAGATCATCGCCTGCATCAGCGAATTCGCCGCAGGCAACTTCGACGCCCCGCTGGAACGCTTTCCCGGCAAATCGATCTTCATCAACGACGCGATGGAAGAGGTGCGCGCCTCGTTCAAATCCGTCTTCACCGACATCGAAACCCTGTCCGAGGCGCTCAAGGAAGGCCGTCTCGACGTGCAGGTGCAGGGCAGCTATCGCGGCCAGTTCCATCACCTCATGGCGATGCTCGACCGCATCCGCGTGAACCTGCGCGACGTGACGTCCGAGATCGAGACGCTCTCCAACGCCATCGTCAACGGCGAACTGGACAGCCGCACCGACGCGACCAAGCACAGCGGTGCCTACCGCCGGATCATCGAGGCCTTCGAGGCCGCCTTCGAAAGCCTTAATGGGGCCTTCGGCGCGATGGGCCGCCAGATCCAGCAGGTCGCCGCGACCGTCCGCCAGATGAGCCAGTCGTCACAATCGTTGGCCACCAACGCGCAGATCCAGTCCTCTTCGGTGGACGAGGTGTCCTCGACCGCCGAACAGACCGACATACAGGTAAAGTCGAACGCCGCCGCCGCCGCCTCAGCAAGCCGTCTGGTGACGGGTGCCTCCGAAGTCGCCGAAAGCGGCAAGGGCAAGATATCTGAGATGGTGTCGTCGATGGAAGGCATCCGCGCCTCCAGCCAAGACATCGCCAAGATCATCAAGGTCATCGACGAAATCGCCTTCCAGACCAACCTCCTCGCCCTCAACGCGGCGGTCGAGGCGGCACGGGCGGGTCAGCATGGCCGTGGCTTCGCCGTGGTCGCGCAGGAAGTCCGCAACCTCGCCGGACGTTCCGCCCGTGCGGCGCGCGAAACTTCTGACCTGATCGAGGACGCGGCGACTCGCGTGCAGAACGGCGTGCGCATCGCCGATGAAACCAGCCGCGCCTTCGTTTCCATCGCGGACGACATCGAAAAGGTGAAGGCGCTGGTGCGCGACATCGCCTCCGCCTCGGACGAACAGTCCAAAGGCGTGGCCCAGATCAACGGTGCCATCGGCGACATCGCGAAATCCGCCCTCTCCACCAGCCAGCAAGCCGAAGAACTCGCCGCCTCCGTGGCCGAGATGGACGCCGCGACGCAGAGCATGCAGAACGAACTGTCCCGCTTCCGCCTGCGCGCCACCGCGACCCGCCCCGTCCTGCCGACGATGGACAATATCCCTGCCGACCTGATGGCGCAGATCCAGTCGATGATCGCCCGGCATGCGCCCGGTTCCGCGCGGCCGGATACCGCCCTTCGCGCGGTGGCGGGCGGCCTGCCCAGCAGCAACCGTGACCAGCGCGGCTTTGCCGATTTCTGAAGAAGCCAGGGCCGCCCGGCACCTCCCGCCGGACCGCCCCTTGAACCGGAGAAGATCAGATGGCCTATAACGTAATGATCGTCGATGACGCTGCGATGATGCGGCTCTACATCGCCTCTTTCATCAAGACCCTGCCGGACTTCAAGGTCATCGCGCAGGCCGCCAACGGGCAAGAGGCGCTCGACAAGCTTTCCACCGTCGCCGACGTGGACTTGATCCTGCTGGATATCGAGATGCCGGTGATGGACGGGCTGGAATTCCTCCGCCACGCGAAACTCAAGACGCGGGCGAAGATCTGCATGCTCTCCTCGGTGGCTGTCTCCGGCTCGCCCCATGCCGCCAAGGCGCGCGAACTGGGCGCGGATGGTGTCGTGGCCAAGCCGTCGGGCACCGTCTCGCACGATCTCGAAGAAAAGACCGGCGACGAACTCGCGCGCACCATGCGCCAGCTCTGCGCCGCCTGATCACGCACCGACCCGCGGCGATCCTGCCGGTACGAGGTAAGTCATGTCTGACGAAATGGACGAAATCTGGGCCCTTTACGCCGATGACGGCGCGCAGGCCCTCGATGCGATGGAAACCGCGCTGCTCGCCCTCGGCGATGGTGGCGCGGCCGATGCGGGTGCCCATGTCGGCGCCCTTTTCCGCGCCGTCCATACCTTCAAGGGCAATTCCCGCGTGCTGGGCCTGTCGGTCGTCGAAAGCCGCGCGCATTACGCCGAAGACTTGATCGGTCTGGTCCGCGATCAGGGCGTTCCCTGGGATGCCGAGATCAAGGATATCCTCCTGCTCGCCTCCGACACGCTGCGCCTGATGCTCGAGGAAACGGCGGCCACCCGCGCCGACGTGGCCCCGGCTGCCTCTGAAGATCTGATGCGCCGGTTGAAGGATAAAATCGCCCGCGCCAGCGGTGCCGCGCCCAAGGCTGCGGTGGAAACCGCACCTCAACCCACACCAATCACGGACCCGGAATCGACCCCCACCCCCGCGCCAGAGGCCATCACCGCGCCGCAGGTAAAGGTCGTCGCGGACCCCGTGCCCGAAGCTGCGCCCAAAGCTGCGCCCGAAGACGCCCCCGAACCCACCCCAAAGAAACGCGGCAAGAAAGCCGCCTCCCCCGAGGCCGCCGCCGCCTTCCTCGCTGACGCCCCCCCGGCCCCCGAACAGGCAGCCGAACCCACCCCCGCGCCGCCCGCGCAAGAGGCACCGAAGAAACGCCTCGCCGACGATCCCGCCTACCGCGCGATCTTCCGTAGCATGGCCGCCGATGCCACCAGAAAGCTCACCGCCCTCCTCGACAGCTTCGACGCCGACGCCCATGCCCGCGCCCGGAAAGAGTGCGACACCCTTCGCCACGCGGCCCGCCAGATGGGTCTGGACGACTGGGCCGCGCCCCTGTCGCTCTATATCGACGGTGCCGATGCTGCGCCGGACGCATTGGCCGCGCTGCTGGGCGAACTCGCGGCCCTCACGGCTGCCACCTTCGGCGATGCCACCCCGGCCACGCCCGAAACGAAACCCGCCGCCGCCGCGCACCCCCCCGCCAAACCGCTCGCCGACGATCCCGCCTATCGGGAAATCTTCAAGGGCATGGTCACCGACACCACCAGAAACCTCACCGCCCTCCTGTCTGCCTTCGACGGCGATGCACATGCCCGCGCCCGCAAAGAGTCCGACAACCTCCGCCATGCCGCCCGCCAGATGGGCATGGACGACTGGTCCGAGGCGCTGACCACCTTCCTGCACAGCACCGCCGAAAACTCCGAACCCCTTGCTGCCCTGCTCCTGTCACTTCAGGAACTGGCCGAACGCACCTTCGGCACCCCCAAGCCCGCGCAGACGGAAACCAAATCCGGTCACCCCGGTTTCTTCGACCGCATCCGCGACCCACTGGCCGATATCGCCACCTTCGGCACCGGTTTCTTCTGCGGCGAAACGCCTGATCCCACCGCTGTTGCCGACCGCGTTTCCGCCATCCGCGCAGCCGCCCAGTCCCACCGCTACGTCCGCGTCGACGAAGCCGCCGCCCGCATCCCCGCCACCACCACCGCACAGGACTTCCACGCCGCCGAACTGCGGCTTTACGAAGAACTCGCGGGCGTCGAGGCCGTCATGCCCGAAGCCGCCCGCGCCTCTGGCATCTCCCCGCGCGAGATGCTGCAGGGCTGGTGCGCCGAACATGTCTTCTCCAGCCTCTCCGAACTCGAAGCCACGCTCGAACGGCTCAAAGAGGGACTGGACCTCGACAGCGACTACCTCCGCTTTGACCGCCTGATGCGCCTTGTCCACCACGCCTGTGGCCATCACGGGATCGAAACGGCCGGCCAACTCGCCATGTCGCTCATCGACCTCTTCTCGCGGCTCCACACGCGCGGCCAGACGCCCGACGCCATCCTCTCTCACGTCGCGCGCGGTTTCATCGACACCGTCGAAATCGTCTTCGACGCCATCACCCAAGGCCAGACCCCCGACACCGCCTCGCTGGAAAAACTGTTCGAGGAAGCTTCCAACCTCTGCTTCGTCCAAGACGGCCTTATGACGGCCTCCGCCATCGAACGCCGCCTTGGCCTGCCCAAGGAATTCCACCGCGTCCTCTCGCCCGAAAGCGTGCGCTCCGCATCGGAATGCATCGAACAGGGGCTGCGTTTCTTCATCCTCCGCGCCGATATCAACAGCGACGAGTCCTTGGCCGAAGCTTTCATCGGCTGGCTCTCCTCCGACGCCGCGCGCGCCATCACCAACGTCACCGTCTTCCAAGGGTCCGAGACACTCTTTGATTTCCTCCTCGCCTCGCCGCTGGACGAGGCAGGCATGGGCGAAACCCTGGCTGCCCTTGACCCCAGCACGCGCAAGCTCCGCCTCACCCGGATGCTGGTCCCGACCGAGGCCACGCCCGAATCCGCCCCCATCGACCCCGAAACCGTCGCCCAGATGCCGCAGGCCAGTATCAGCGCCGAGATGGTCGAACAGATCGGCGAAATTGCGGCCAGCCAGTCGATGATCAGTCACATGCTCGGCGAACTCGCCGAAGGCGACCTCTTTGACCGGACCGAGGCCGTTTTGCGCGCGGCCGGTGGCGATTGGAAACGCGCCCGCCCGCAGATGCGCGCGCTGCTTACGGGCTTTACCACACGGCTCCAAGAACTTGCCCAACTGGAAACCCAGTTGGTGGGCCAGATCACGCGGCTACAGGAAGAAACCGTCGAAATCCGCTCTCGCCGGATCGAGACGATCTTCCGCCCGCTCGAAGCCTTCATCCAGACCTACAGCCGCAAGAACCGGCACGAGGCCGCGACCTCTTTCGTCGGCGGTGACATCACCCTTGATATCGGCCTTCTGGAAAACCTCCGCCGCCTGCTTCGCAACCTTGCCGTCGCACGGCTGGAACTGGGGCAGGGCGCCCCGCGCAAGATCCACGTCTCCTTCCATCGGGATGAGGAACGCGTCCTCGCCATCTTCGAAGATGACGGCATGCCCACCGAAACCTCGCCCGCGCTGGACGAGGTGCGCGCCACCGTCACCCGCCATGGCGGCGACCTGCGCCACGTGGCCCTTCCCGGCACCGGCATCCGCGTCCACATCTCGCTCCCCCTCGCCATGGTCGTTCTGGAAGGCATGGTCGTGGGTGTCGAAGGCGTGCGCTACGTCGTCCCCGTGGACGCCATCCGCATGATCCTGCAACCCGAAGCCGACCGTCGCATCCGCGTCTCCGCCGCCGAAGGGCGCGAAATGCTCCGCATCGCAGAAAATGAAATTGTCGCCGTCCGTTCCCTCCCCGGTCCCCGCACGTCCGATGCCCCGTCCAGTGACCGCCGCAACGTCTATGTCGTGGTCGGCGCGCAGGGCCGCTCTGTTGCCGTTCCGGTGGACGAACTTATCGGCCAGCAGCTTGTCCTGCTGCGCCCGCTGAAAGGCGTCTTGTCGGGTCTGCGCAACCTGACGGGAATCGCCCTGCTTGCCGGCGGCGATGTCGGGATGGTGGTGTCGGCCAACATGCTCTGCGCCGCGCAGGCAACGCACCCCAGTTCAACATCCTTACGTATGTAGTCTTGGCATACCGGTATGGCGCTGTGAAAGGCATCCGTATCAGTCCTTCGCGTCAGCGTTGAAATCAGCGGCGGATTTGCCGTTCTTGGGGGAATTAACCACGCGGTCGGCGTCCGTCAGGCCGTTGCCTCTATCCCCAAAGACCCACGACCTTTTCCCAATGCCAGACCCGATAGACCCCCAGATGCCTGCAATTTCGCCCGTCGCTGCGAATGACGACATCCGCCGCCCGCCCTTGCGCGCCGCCGTCCTGTCCGCCCACCCCGCCCGCCTTCTGGCGGCGCTCGAGTCGCTTGATATCACCGCCATCGACGCGGCCCGCACCGATCTTGCTCTGCTGCTGCGCGATGCGCCCGACCTGCTGGTCGTGGACATCGAACCCGGCACCGTCTCTGCCCGCCGCCTCGCGCTGCTCGTGGCGCAATTGGGCTGGGTCCGCCGCGACCTCGTCATCGCGGCCGCACAGGGCCGCACCGCCGCGCTGGGCGGCCTTGCCTTCGACATGACCTTCGACTCCAGCGCCCCCGAAGCCGCGCTGCACGACACCCTGTCCGAAGCGCGCAGCCTCCTCGCCCATTCCCGCCTGCGTCCCGCCGCCGCCACGACGGCGACGCCCAGCGCTCCGGCCCTCCTCCGTCGCGCCGCCGCGCGCCGGGCAAGCCTCTTCCGCTGATCTTTCGGAACAGTCGGAAAGGGCGGGTCGTCACCGACGTGCGGCCCGCCCTTGGCTTTTCTTTTCCCCCGGAAACCCGCGCGCCAGTCGCTAAAACTCCTGCCCCGCCAGCCGTTTCTCCTTTCACAGCCAAGCGGTTACGCCGCCAATGAAAGGACGCCCGGATGACCTTCCTCGATGCCCGCGCCCAGTATCGCCGCACCGAAGCAGGAGAGGCGCTTGCCGTCGAAAGCCCGCACGGAATCATCCTTGTGACACTGCGCGAACTGGAACGTTCGCTGCGCGTCCTCGCAGCCGCCGAACCGGACCGCACCTATCCGGCACAGCACATCAACCGTGCCTTTACCGCCATCTACATCCTGCAAAGCTCGCTGGATTTCGACAAGGGCGGCGACATCTCGACCAACCTCTTCCGCGTCTACGAATACTGCCGCCTGCGCGTAGAAGAGGCTTTCCGCCGCGAACCCGCGCCGAAACTGGCCGAATGCGCGGACCATATCGCGGGCCTACTCTCCGCTTGGCAGGAAATGGGCACCCGCGCCGCCACCAAAGGGGGCAAGGCATGACGCTTTCCCATGTGCAGGGTCGCCCCGCCACCGATCCCGTGCAGCTTTACCTCGCCATGCTGGGCGACCGCCTGACCGATGCGGCCCTCCGCGAGGATGTGGTGCAGACGCTGATATCCACCGCCGATCTAGACCGCATGATCCGCAGCCTGCGCCCTGATCAAGGCGCCGCCGCCGAACAGGCCGCCGCCCTTGTCGCCAAGGCGTTGCAGATCCTCGAAACCGCGCTGGCACGGGGGCAGGCCGCCGCCCGGCGCAACCAGCGCCAGACCGCCTACGCCGCCGCCGCGCGCTGACGCCTCAGACCTCGCGCTCCGCCGTCACGGCCCCACGCGGCCCGATCTCTGCCAAAAGGCGCCGCAACGGCACCAACTTGCGCCGCTTGGGCCGTTCGGCCCGGTCAAAGATGACGCATTCCACCGCCATCTCCTGCACATCCCTGCTTTCGATCTCTGGGGCCATCGCCGTTCTCCGCCAAAGGTGACACTTCCCTCCGGGCTGCAAGACCCGTGCCGCGCCCTACCCCTGCATGGCCATGGACGTGATCAGCACCTCTGCCACCGGTTCCGGCCAATCCTCCGTCCCGATCGCGCCGTTGATCACCCGGCGCAGCCGTTCCGGCAAGTCACGGTGCAGCACGGCACTGTCCGCACCCTCGCCCACCAGCACCTGCGCCTCGCCCAGCATCTCGGCGGTGATGCGCTGCGCCTTGGCCAGCACATCCTCCTCCATCGCCGCCAGCATCAACAGGTTGCCCTTGATCGCCACCGCCAGCGTGATCTGCACACGCGGCTTGTTGGCCGAGATCGCGACGGTCAGCGGGTCGGGCAGGTCGACATAGATCACCCCCGACTCCGGCACCGCCTTTCCATCCTGCGACGCTGCCGGGTCCGCCACCCGCATCGGCGCGGGCAGCGGCGCCGTCCACAGCGCCACCAACAGCCCCGCCATCGGCAGCGCCGTCACCGCGAATCCCAGCACGGCGGGCAGCGATCCGCCCTCCTTCGCGGTCACCGCCTTGGCCTTCACACCGGGTTTCGCCATTGCCCCCTCCGTCACGTCCTCTCCCCCAGTAACGGACGCCCGGCGAAATCCTTAAGCGCTAAACACCCCCGCTTCCCGGTCGTTCCAAGTCCCGACGGCAACAGGCATCGGCAAAGGGGCAGGGGACGCGATGAAAGACAGGATGTCCCGGGCGCTTGTCCCCGTGATCTCCCGCCTGCCCTCGCTCGCGCGGCTGCGGGACGTGGTCTTCTACGGCCAGCCGCCGCGTCCCCACCCCGACGAGGTCCGCCTGCACAGACCCAAGGACTACGACCTCGTCAAGCGCGAGACGCATCTGCGCAACCGGGCGCAGGTCGAAAAGCACCTGCCCGAAATCCTTGGCCGCGCTTTGGCCCGCATCTGGATTGACCCAAACTTCCGCGACCGCTTTGCCACCGACCCCGTCGGAACGCTCGCGTGGTATGATGTCTATCTGCCCGAAAGCATCGAGATCGACTTCGTCACCGAAGGCACGATCCGCCCGCAGGTCGTCGTCTACGAACGCCCGATCCGTGGCATGCCGCGCAAGCGGCTGCTCTACCTCCAACTTGTGCTGACGGCTGCCAAATGATCCGCCCCGCGCTTCTTGCCCTGCTCCTGTCGACCGCCGCCGCACAGGCCGCCGATGCACAGGCCGCCGATGCGCCCTCAACGGCCCCTGCCGCCGCGCTTCCCGCCGCGATCAAGGCACTCCGCGCCGGAAACGCCCCCGAGGCCGCCGCGATCTTCCTCACCCTTGCCCGCGCCGGGGACGGCGAGGCGCAGTTTAACCTCGCGCTCCTCTACCTCGAAGGCGTCGGCGTCCCCCAGAACGCGCGCGAGGCGCTCTACTGGGGTTGGCGCGCGCGCCTTTCGGGCATCCCCGCCGCCCCCGCCCTTCTGGCCCGTCTCGACGACTCCGCGACCCCGGCCCTGCGCGAGGAAACCGCCACCCGCATCACCGCCGACCTCGACCCCCGCATCGCGATAGGCGAGGGGCGCGCCATGCTGGAACGTTCGGTCCTCCTCTCGGACCTTCTGCCGGAACCTGACCTGACAGGCGCTTATGTCTGGCAGGCGCTGTCCGCCGCCCTCGGCACGCCGGGGGCCGCCGGGGCCCGCGACGCCACGCTTGACCGCATCGCCCCCGAAGACCGCCTAAAGGCGCAGGCCGCCGCCATCGAACAGCTCGCCACCCTCTGCAAGGGCGCGATGTCGGATCAGCCGATCTGCACCACGCTGCCCTGACTGTGCGGAAACGGCGTCCTCTGCCCTTGGCCAGCCAAAGGAAAAGGGCCGAAGGATCACGCCTCCGGCCCTTCCTCCCGCCCGTATGTCGTCAGTGTTTCCGAAACACCGTGATCGTCTCGGCCGCGTCCCGCGTCAGGCCCAATTCGCGCCCGATGTCATCCGGGTCCATCCCGGTCTGCGCCAGAGCGATGGCCTGCTCGATCATCCGCTCGCCCGCCAGCCATTCCACATCCGACTTCAGATGCTGGATGTCGGCCTTCAGGCTTGCCAGCGCGTCGCCCTGCCGCCGCGTCTGCTCGGCGATCATGCCCTCCACCCGCGCCGCCAGTTCCTCGGCCACCGCCACGGGCAGGGCTTGCTCTGCAACCAGCGCCAGCTCGGCCTGCAGGTCGGCCTCATCGGCTGTGACCACGGGGCGACGGCGCGCACGCATCAGTCCCAGCGTCAGAAGCGATGCCCCCGCCAAAAGCGTGGCAAGAAGGATGGCGATGGTGCCAGTGGTCATGTCGGTGGGCTCCGGCTCGTCAGGATGTCAGATTGCGGAACCGGTCACTGGACCAGTTCCATGTAGTTCTCGAACAGGCTGTCGGTGATCTTTTCCAGATCGATGGGGTACTTCCCCTCTGCGATGGCCTCCTTGATCTTGGCCACGATGGTCAGGTCCATCGGCGGCCCGCCCTTCAGGTCCTCTGGCATGACCTGCGCCGTGACGCTCAGCGAAACGCTGTCGCCCTTGGCCGGGGGGGCAGCCGAAGTCGTGGCGCCGGCAGCCGAACCCTGCACCGGCAGTCCTGCGTCTTCACCCGGGCGGACGATGCGCGGGCGGGCAGCTGATGTAGAGATTGGATCTACCATGAGAGCCTCCGTTTAGCTGTCTTTACGGATGTGTTTCAGCGCATGTTAGTCTGCGCCGTCACGGTATTTCGCCCGGTCACGACGGCCTTCACCTCGCGCCCACTGGACAGGTTCGTCACGTGGATCACGTCGCCCATCCCGCCATCCTCCAGCGCCTCTGCCGGGGCCGACACGGCCAGACCCCCGGCCGCCGCCAGCAGCACCACGGGATTGCCCCGCGCGACCAGCCACACGGGTTCCAACTGCCGCAGCAGGACGGGCTTCCCCGCGCCCAGCGCGGCGCGGGTGCGGCGTCCGACCACATCGGTGGGATCGGTGAAGATCCCGTCCGGCGTCCGTGCCCCCGCCGGGGCCAGCGTCAGGTCCTCTGCCGTCAGCACCACATCCTTCGCCACGCTGCGCGCCAGCGTCACGACCAGCGGCCCCGCATCCACGCCCTCGGCCACGGCGTCCAGTGGCGCAGGGGCCCCAGCCCCCGTCCGCAGGGCCCGGCTCCAGACCGGGGCCGCACAGCGCACCTCGGCGGTGGACCAACTTCCCTGACGCGGCGACACCTCGGGCAACCCCTCGCAGGGCGGAAAGGCCCGCAGCGGATCGGCGAAATCGGGCACGGTCTCGCCCGCCGCCGCCATCGCGTCGCGCACCAGACGGCCCACCTCGGCCCCCGGCACGCCCGCCGGATAATCCATCCCCAGCGCCGGTGTCGCCGCCAGCAGGATCACCACCATCCCCCTCACAGCCCCGCCTCCAGAAACCGCACCGGACGCCCGGCAAAGGCCTTGGCGGAACGACCGGGGTCCAACGGCCGCAGCACCACGCGCTCGGCGCTCAACTCCACAACCTCCAGCATCTCGGTCGAACCGTCCCGGTCGGCGGTAAAGGCGATCGACCCGCGCGACAGTCCCTGCCGCCGCCCGACCGGGGCCGAGATCGTCCCCCCCGACACCTTCAGGTTCGCCAGCACCGGCTTGCACGTCTCCACATCCAGCAGGGCATCCAACTCGGCCTCCAGCCCCTCGGTCAGCCGCGCCACGAGTTGGCGGCGGTCCGGCTCCAGCGCCACGGCCAGCCGACCCAAGGGCGAAACCCCCGGCAGCGTCACCGACCGCCGCACCTCCTGCCGGACCTCCTCGCCATTGCCGCCGATCAGCACCATCGTCAGGTCCATCGCCAGGTCCGGCCGCTGCCCGCGCCCGCCTACGTCGATCTGGATCACCGGCACGAAGGCATGGTCGCCCTCCTTCATCCGGACCGATCCGCGCATCAGCGTCACGTAATCCGTGGCCTCGCGCCCCGTTTCGCCGCGCGGCATCGCGCGATCCGTCACCCGCACCAGTTCCGTCGCCGGATGCGACTCCAGCCGCCGCACCAGCGCCTTCGCCACTTCCATCGCCAAAGGCTCTGTCCAGGCCGGCGCGCGCGGCGAGACTGCGATGACAGGCGCATAGACCGTCACCACCAGAGTGCGGCGCGAGTCGCAGATGCCCACCGGCCCCAGCCCGACCAAGGCCTCTACCGTCGCGGTCCACGTATCTCCGTTGCGGTCCAGCGCAATCACCGAATGGCGCAACACCCGCCCCACGGGCCGCACGATCAGCAGGTCAGCGGTGATCACGCTTTTGTCCACCGCCATATGCCCGGTCACCGCCGCACCGCCCGACAGCGCCGCCTGCAGCAGCGCATCCGCCACTGCCCTGCGCTTGGCGCTTGCCGCGTCCTCGGCCCCCGACTGGATGGCAAAGCCCGTCGCCTGCACCACCAGCCCCTCTGCCGCGCGCAGCGGCGCGGCGGCCAGCACCAGCACCAGAACCAGAGCGGCGCGCAGCATCACACCCGCCCCTTCAGCGCGCGGACGATATAGGCCACCGTGTCGCGGTCCAGCACCATCTCGACCTCATAGCTGTCCGACCCAGAGGGCGACACGCGCAGCGTCCGCGCCCCTCGCAGCGTCCCCTCCACCACCGCCGACAGGCTGTCATCCTGCACCACCGCATCCCGCACCGTGGTCGAGGCCGCGATGCGGATGCCATGCACCTGCTCGGTCAGATCGCGCAGCGCATCCATCCGCGCGGCCCGGATCGCCATCAGCCGCTTCTCGTTCTGCGTCTTGCCCGGCTGTCCCGCAATCTGCGCGAAGCCCAACCCCTTCAGCGGCTGCACCTCTTGCGCCACCGCCCCGGTCGCGGGTGGTGGCGGCGCGTTCATCCGGTCCGCTGCATCCAGATTGTCCTTCACCTCCGCCAATTGCTGCGTCGTCTCCGTGGCACGCAGCGGCAGCGACTCCGTCGCCGTCGGCGGGGTGGTCACACAGCCCGCCAGCAGGGCCGCAGGGATCAGGAAAAGGGGCAGGGCGCGCATCGCGGGGTCCTCGCAGGCAAACGGTCACATCGCCCCCGGTCCTGCAATCCGCGTGCCACACGCCATCACCCCCGCCCAGCCCGAAACAGTCCCGTCACCACCCCGTCTGGCACGCCCCTTGCACGACCCGGACCGAACCCCGGACCACCCGACAAAGCGACGGAAACATGACGCCACGCACACAGGAAAACGCCCGATGACCAGCGCCGCAGCCAAGCCCGGTTTCGGCGCGCTGATGGGCGGCCTCGCCCTGCCCATCGGTATCCTTGCCATCATCGCGATGATGGTCCTGCCCCTGCCCGTCGTGCTGCTCGACGTTTTCTTCGTCGCCAATATCCTGCTCTCGCTCGTCATTCTGATGGTGGCGCTCTACAGCTACCGCCCGCTCGATTTCTCCAGCTTTCCCAGCCTCCTGCTCATCGCCACGGTGTTCCGCCTCGCGCTGAACGTGGCCTCAACCCGCGTCGTGCTGGCCGAAGGGCACAACGGCCACGACGCGGCGGGCAAGGTGATTCAGGCCTTCGGGGAATTCGTCATCGCCGGAAACCTGATCGTCGGCATCCTCGTCTTCACGATCCTCGTCATCATTAACCTCGTCGTCATCACCAAGGGCGCCTCCCGCGTGTCCGAAGTGTCGGCCCGCTTCACCCTCGACGCGATGCCCGGCAAACAGATGGCCATTGACGCAGACCTGAACGCCGGACTTCTGACACCTGACGAAGCCCGCGCCCGCCGCGCCGAAGTCGCGGCCGAGGCGGATTTCTACGGCTCTATGGACGGGGCCGGGAAATTCGTGAAGGGCGATGCCATGGCGGGCATCCTGATCCTCGCCATCAACATCATCGGCGGCATCCTGATCGGCACGCTCCAGCACGGGCTGGACCTGTCGCAGGCGGCGCACACCTACGTCCTGCTTTCCATCGGTGACGGTCTCGTCGCCCAGATCCCGGCGCTGCTGCTGTCCATCGCCACCGCCATCATCGTCACCCGCGTGTCCTCCTCGCATGATATGTCCGGGCTGATCGGCAAGCAGATCCACATCCGTCAGGCTTGGCTGCCCGTCGCCGCCGTCATGGCCATCGTGGGCCTCGTCCCAGGCATGCCCAACGCAATGTTCCTGATCGGCGCCGCCGCCGCCGCCGTCATCGCATGGTTCGGCCGCACCGACCTGACCTCGGTCCCCGAAGAACCAGAGCCCGCCGCCAAAACCGCCGCCAAAACCAACGCCGGTGCCGCCGAACCCGCCAAGCCGGGGACCGAGGCGATCACCCCTGACGACGTGGCCGACCATGCCCCCGTCTCGCTCCAGATCGGCTATGGGCTGATCCCGCTCGCGGGCGAAGGCGGCGGCGCGCTGGTGCAGCGCATCACGGCGATCCGCCGCGAAGTGTCCAAGGCGATGGGCTTCGTCGTCCCCGGTGTCCGCATCCGCGACGACCTCACCCTTACCCCCAACCAGTACCGCATCCGCATCGGTCAGGTGATCCGCGGCGAAGACGTGGTCTACCCCGACCGCAAGCTCGCCATCCCCGGCGCCAACTCCACCCGCAAGCTCAAGGGGATCGAGGTGAAGGACCCCTCCTTCGCCCTGGATGCCGTCTGGATCCTGCCCCACCAACTGCCCGAGGCAGAGGCCGACGATCACGTGGTGGTGGAACCCGAATCCGTCATCGCCACGCATCTGTCGCAACTGCTCTACAAACACGCCGCCGACCTCATCGGTCCCGATGACGTGCAGGTGCTGCTCGACACGCTCGCCCGCGTCTCGCCCACGCTCGTCAATGCCGTGGTCCCGAAACTCGTGCCGCTGCACACCGTCACCGCCGTCCTGCGCGGCCTTCTGGCCGAACGCATCCCGATTGGCGACCTGCGCCGCATCCTCGAAGGCGTGGCGGAACTCGCCCCCCGCAACCTCCCCGCCGCCGACATGGCCGAGGCGCTGCGCCCCATGCTCATCCCGCTCTTGCTTCAGCAGATGGTGCCGATCAACACGCCCCTCCCGCTGGTCACGCTGGACCCGGAACTGGAACAGCTTCTCATCCGCGCCCGCCGTCAGGGCGAAGAGGGTCTCGTCCTCGACACTGGCCTTGCCGGAACCCTCGTCAAATCCCTCTCCGAGGCGCTCGACAGCGCCCAAGGCCAAGGCAAACAGGCCGTCCTGATCGTCGCAGGCCAACTGCGCCGCAGCTTCGCGCAATTCCTGCGTCCGCATCTGCCCGACGCCATCGTCATGGGCATCAACGAACTTCCCGACAACCGGCGCGTCGAAGTCGTGGCCTCCATCGGTGGCCAGCAGCAGCTTCCGCGTGCCGCCCAACCGCAGGGGGCCGACAGATGACGGCAATCACCGTCCGCGCCAACAGCGCGCATCGGGCGATAGAGGAACTCCTGCGCCGCCTTGGCCCGGATGCGCTGATCCTCTCCACCCGCCACATCGGCGGCGAGGTAGAGGTGACCGCGCTCCCGCCCGACGTCGCCCCCCCGCCGCCGCCCGAAC
>JBDKFE010000094.1:0-24710 GCA_039798885.1 Pseudomonadota bacterium
CGTCACGCCGGGGCGGGCGCCTCGGGCGCACGTCCCGGTGGGGCGGGACGTGCGCGGCCCGTGGCTTTGGGCCACGGGCCAGACCCGACCGCTGCACAAATTCTCCAAGAGCAAGGCTTCGCGCTCCCCCCCCCCCGCAAAGCAAAAGGGCCGCAGGTTCCCCCACGGCCCTCTCACCAATATCCCGCCAAAAAGATCAGGCCGCGCGGCTCAGCAGCACGTCATCGACCTTCTTCTGCGCCCCGGCCTCATCGACCCCGGACACCGCCGCCACTTCGCGCGTCAGCCGCTCCAGCGCGGCCTCGTACAACTGGCGCTCCGAATAGCTCTGCTCGCGCTGGTCATCCGTGCGGTGCAGGTCGCGCACGACCTCTGCGATCGACAGCAGGTCGCCCGAATTGATCTTCTGCTCATATTCCTGCGCGCGGCGCGACCACATCGCCCGCTTCACCCGCGCCTTGCCCTTCAGCGTGTCCAGCGCCTTCGTCACGATGTCCGGCGAGGACAGCTGGCGCATCCCGATCTCGGTCGCCTTGTGGGTCGGCACGCGCAGCGTCATCTTGTCCTTCTCGAACGAGATGACAAACAGCTCCAGCCGGATTCCGGCGATGTCCTGCTCTTCGATCGAGATGATCTTGCCCACGCCATGCGCGGGATAGACCACGAATTCGTTGGGGCGGAACTCGGGCTTCTTGGTCTTGGTCATTCAGTCGATTCCTCGAAGGGACCGCCTGCCTCACGCGACAACCCAGACGACCGGGTCCATGATGAACCCGGGTTTCCCGGCCGAATTGTCACAGAAAGACCCCGCTCAGGCGAGCAGCTCTGAGCCAGGCATCAGGCTTCCGTGTGGTTTGTAACGAATTCTATACCACAGAATCACCCTGATTCCAACAACGGCAACAGGGCGGCTGTTCCGCGAAAGCCGCGAATTTCAGCATTTATCCACAGGTATTCCGAATCGGCAGGTCAGCCCTTCCGAATCGTCATGCCTTCTCAGCTGCCTTCGCCGGCGGCCTCAGAGAAGTACTTGGCCAGTTTCCCGGTTTCGCCATCGCGCGCCTCGGCCTCGGGCAGCGGGTCCTTCTTCACCGTCAGGACCGGCCACATCTCCGAATACTTGCGATTGAAAGAGACCCACTCTTCCATATCCGGCTCTGTGTCGGGGCGGATCGCATCGGCGGGGCATTCCGGTTCGCAGACGCCGCAGTCGATGCATTCGTCCGGATGGATGACCAGCATGTTCTCGCCCTCGTAGAAGCAGTCCACCGGGCAGACTTCCACGCAATCGGTGTATTTGCAGGCGATGCAGTTGTCGGTCACCACATAGGTCATGGCGTCACTCCAAGAATGTCGGAAGTCTGACTAGTGGGGTTTTCCGGATCATTCAAGCGGCTCGGACATGTCCTTTTGCGCGTCGAGGTCCAGATAGAGCATCTGTGCCTCGCTCGCGGGGCCCCGGCGCAATCCGATGGCAAGGATGCGCACCACCCGGATACGCGCGCCTTGGGGAAAGGTCAGCACATCGCCCGCGCCCACACCCGCGCCGGGCTTGCGGGTGGGCTGACCATTGATCCGCAGATGCCCGCTTTCGGCCAGATCGGCGGCAAGGGCGCGGGTCTTGAAGAACCGCGCCTGCCACAGCCACTTGTCCAGCCGAATCACGTCCCGCTGGGGCGGGCCCGCGCGCCCTGTCTTCTGCGCGCCCGGCCCCGCCAAATCAGGACTTGGTCTTCAGTGCCGCCAGCACGGCAAAGGGATTGTCCGGATCAATGGGCTTTTCGGCCCGCGGCGGCCGCGCCTCGAAGGACTTGCCGCCCTCGCGCCGCTCGGGCTTGCCACCCTTGCCGCCATGCTTGGGCTTGCCGCCCTCGCGCCGCTCGCCCAATGGACGTTCACCTTGTGGACGTTCACCTTGCGGACGGTCGCCCTGTGAACGGTCGCCCTGCGGACGGTCACCACCTTGGCGCTTTGGCCGTTCCCCGCGCTCGCCCTGCGGACGCTCGCCCCGGTTCGGACGCTCAGCCCGACCCTCGCCCTGCGGACGGTTGCCCCGCTCGGGCCGCTGGAACCGCGGCTTGGGCGCCCAAGTGAAGGTGAAAAACACCTCCATCTCCTGCGGCGCATCATCGGCGGCAGGCCCCTCGGGCGCGGGCGGCGGGGCCAGAACCGACACCTCCTCCGGGATCGGCGCGGTCGATTGCGGCTCGTCGGTCTTGGGCGGTTCCACCGCCTTGACCTTCACCCGCTCGGCCTTTTCGCCCTTATAGCCCAGACCACCCATCAGGTCGGCGAACTGCTCCAGCGTCATGCCGGTGATCGACAGCATCTCGGGCGCCGCCTCGAACCCCGCGCGGCTGTCCTTCGTACGCAGGATATCGGCCAGCCGCTCCAGCATATCGATGCGGATCGCGCGGGTTCCGGCGGGGTGATAGCCCGACAGCGTGTAATGCTGCTTGGGCACTTCCGCGATATTGGGGATCGTCACCAGCCCCGGCGGCGGGCTTTCGGGGAACTCGTCCAGATTGTTCCACAGCGACCACAGCACCAGCCGCAGCCGCGTCGGCGCGGGCTTCAACAGCGCGGGCAGGAACACCGTGAACTGCCCGAACCGCACGCCATGCTTGCGCAGCGCGCCGCGCGCGTCCTGATCCAGCGCCTTCACCTCATCCGCCACCGCATCGCGCGGCAGCACGCCCAACCCTTCCACCAGCCGGAAGGCAAAGCCCCGCGCCAGCCCCGTCAGCGCCTCGTCCCGGCTCATCGCGGCCAGCGGTTCGAACAGCGCCGCCACCTTGCGGTCGATGAAATGCTGCAACCGCCGCTTCACCTTCTCGGCGACATCCGGCCCCGCTTCCTCGTCGACGAACCCCTCGACCGAAGGCCGCAGCGCCTCTGCCCCCTTGACCAGCTTGCCGACCGCCGTGGTCCCCCACATCAGCCCACCCTGCTCGGTGTAATCCAGCTCGGTATCCGGCGCGTTGTAGAACCGGTCCGCCCGCAGATGGAACTCCGGCCGCAGCGCCTGCACCGCCGCCTGCCGCAGCGTCCGCGCCTCTTCGGGCGTGGCCGACGCATCCTGCCGGAACCGGAACCCTTCCAGACGTCCGACGAATTCGCCTTCGACCGTCACTTCGCCCTTGTCATTCACCTCGGCCACGAGGGTCTCCTTCTGCTTCAACCGCCGCAACAAGACGCTTGTCCGCCGGTCAACAAATCGCTGCGTCAACCGCGCATGCAGCGCGTCCGACAGGCGGTCTTCTACAGCGCGCGTCTCCTCGCGCCAATGGCTTTCGTCTTCGACCCATCCAGACCGCTGCGCGACATAGGTCCATGTCCGGATATAGGCCAGCCGTTTCGAGATGGCGTCGATGTCCCCGTCCGCCTTGTCGATCCGCGCCACGGCCTTTGCCAACCACTCCGAAGGCACCCGCCCGCCCTTCACGAACTCGAATATACGCGCCAGAAGCGACGCATGTTCCATCGAGGACGAAGACCGGAAATCCGGCACCCGGCACACGTCCCACAACAGCTTCACATCCTGCGGCCCCTTCACCCGGTCCCGCACCTCTGGCATCTCGGACAGCGTCTTCAGCGCCACCACGTCATCCGCATCCCGCGCCCGCGTCAGCCATTCATGCGACGTGGGCGCCTCCAGCGACCGCACCAGCCGCTCCACGGTCCCGAACTCCAACCCCGCATTGCGCCATTGCAGCTTTTTCACCGGGGAAAAGCGGTGGTTCTCGATCGCGTCGATCATCTCCTCGTCCAAAGGCCGCGCCTCGCCCGTCACGCCAAAGGTGCCGTTCTCCACATGCCGCCCCGCGCGACCTGCGATCTGCGCCAGTTCCTGCGGGTACAGCGCCCGCATCCGCCGCCCGTCGAACTTCGCCGTCGAGGAAAAGGCCACATGCCGGATATCGAGGTTCAGCCCCATCCCGATGGCATCCGTCGCCACCAGATAATCCACATCGCCATTCTGGTACAAAGCGACCTGCGCATTCCGCGTCCGGGGGCTCAGCGCCCCCATCACCACCGCGCAACCGCCCTTTTGCCGCCGGATCAACTCGGCAATCGCATACACATTTTCAACAGAAAACCCCACAATCGCGCTGCGCGGCGGCATCCGGCTGATCTTTTTCGAACCTGAATAGGTCAGCGTGCTCAACCGGTCCCGCTTGACGAAACTCACCCCCGGCACCAGCGCGGCAATCGCCCCCCGCATCGTGTCGGACCCAAGGAACAGCGTCTCGTGCAGCCCCCGCGCCCGCAGCAGGCGGTCGGTGAAGACATGCCCCCGCTCGGGGTCGGCGCAAAGCTGGATCTCGTCCACCGCCACGAAATCCGCCCCGATCTCCAAGGGCATCGCCTCCACGGTGCAGACCCAATACTGGGTCCGCTCCGGCACGATCCGCTCTTCGCCCGTGACCAGCGCCACGACCGACGGCCCCCGCTGCGCGACGATGCGGTCATAGACCTCGCGCGCCAAAAGGCGCAGGGGCAGCCCGATGACCCCCGTCCGATGCGCCAGCATGCGCTCGATCGCGTAATGCGTCTTGCCGGTGTTCGTCGGTCCCAGAACCGCCGTCACCCGTCCGCCCATGCCCATCTGATCGCTCTTTACAGGTCCGTTCCGGCGGTATCCGCTTCCAGCCGTTCCACGGCCTCGATTACCCCCTGCAGATGGGGATGTATAGCCAAGGCCGCCTTATAGGCCTCCAGCGCCTTTTCGGGCTGATCGAGCTGTTCGAAGATCATCCCCAACCCCGACAAGGCCCCAAAGTGCCGCGGGTTCAAGGTCAATGTCTTGGCGATGTCATTCACCGAAGGGCCGAATTCGCCCGCCTGAAAATAGGCCGTGGCCCGCGCGTTCCAGCCCTCGGCGAAGTCCGGCGCATGGTCAGTCAACGCCGTGAAATGTTCGATCGCCGCACCGATATCGCCCGCCACCATCGCATCCTTGCCGCGCTGCAACAGCAGGTCCATCGCAGGCGACCCCGATTTCGACCATTCGTTCCAGATTTCCCGCTCCAGCCGCGCCGCCTGCTGCGCATCCGCGCCCTTCAACTCTTCGAACAACGAATCAAGGTCCGCCGCCCGCAGGCCCGTCGGCGCAAGGCAGGTCAAAAGCAGCAAAAGTGCCGCAACGACATGATTGTGTAACAGGTCCAGCGCTTTCATAAACGAAGGGTAGCGCATCCGCGCAGAAACGCCAGTGTCGCGCCGTCACGTTTGGGCGACGGGACCACGAAGGGAGAGATGGGATGAGTGACGTGATCAACGCGGCGGTCGAGGCGCTGTCGGCCAAACTGACGGGCGGCTTCGACGGGGTGGCGAAATTCGTCATCACCGGCGAAGGCGCGATCATGCTGGACGCAACCGGCGTCCGCGCAGGGGATGAGGACGCAGATGTCACCCTCACCGCCTCCACCGATACGTTCCGCGCCATCCTCGACGGCGACCTGAACCCGACCATGGCCTTCATGCAGGGCAAGCTGTCGGTCGACGGCTCCATGGGCCTTGCGATGAAGCTCGGCTCGGTCCTGTCGTGACCCAACCCGCACCCCTTTTCGACGACGTTGCCGATGGTCCCTCCGGTGGCCGCGCGGCTTGGCTGACCGCGTCGGACGGGGTGCGCATCCGTGCGGGCCTCTGGGATCAGGGGCGGAACGGGACCGTGTTCCTTTTCCCCGGCCGCACCGAGTATATCGAGAAGTATGGCCGTGCCGCCGCCGACCTGCGTGCGCGCGGCTATGCGACGCTAGCCGTGGATTGGCGCGGTCAAGGCATCGCCCAGCGCGCCTATGCCGACCGCCTGATCGGCCATGTCGGCGACTTTGCCGAATTCCAGCGCGACGTGGACGCCCTGATCGCCTTTGCCACGGTCGAAGAGTTGCCGCGCCCGTGGTATCTGCTCTGCCATTCCATGGGCGGCTGCATCGGCCTGCGTAGCCTGATGCGCGGCCTGCCCTTCAAGGCCGCCGCCTTCTCGGCCCCGATGTGGGGGATCAGCATGGCCGCATGGATGCGCCCGGTCGCCCATGTCCTCGGGCGGCTGGCGGGACCCTTTGGGCAGGCCCACCGCTACGCCCCCGGCACGGGCGGGATCACCTATGTCCTGACCGCGCCCTTCCAAGGCAACGTCCTGACCACCGACCCCGAAATGTGGGATTACATGCGCCGTCAGGTTGCCGCCCATCCCGACCTCGCCCTTGGCGGCCCCTCGATAGGCTGGCTCCACGCCGCGCTGCGCGAATGCGGGTCGCTGGCCGCCCGGCCCGCGCCGCCCGTCCCCGTCCTCACGGCACTCGGCACGGCGGAAAAGGTGGTGGACGTGGCCCCCATCCACCTGCGTATGGCCGGATGGTCCCAAGGCCGCCTTGATCTCTATCCGGGGGCCGAACATGAGGTGCCGATGGAAACGCCGGACCACCGCGCGCGGTTCTTCGACGATTGCGCCACGCTCTTCGGCAACCACCGCTGACGGCAAATTTCTTCGAAGAAATTTGCCGCGACATCCCGATGAATACCATCCGGGGTCCATCTGCCGACGGCCATGGGGCGACTGTCGATCTGGACTTATCCACCGCAAAAATCTGGCCTAAGGCCCTTTGACCCGTTGCGCGAAATCCGTCCCCACCGCGCGCTGCGTGCTGACAGTTTGCGGTACAGAATCCGGCACAAAGTCCGGTACAGCCGGTTTCAGATGCTGATCTGCGAAAACCCGTCCCGCAGCGCCCGGCTCCATGCTTCCGACATGGCGCGGAACTGTTCGTCCCCGGCCTCGATCCGCCGCTTCAAGGTGACTTTGCAGGCATCCCTCTCGATCACGCAAAGGTCCAGCGGCATTCCAACGGAAAGGTTTGATCTCAAAGTGGAATCCATCGACAGCAGCACGGCTTTCTGCGCGTCTTGCAGGCTGGTCGACGGCTTCACCACGCGGTCAAGGATGGGCTTGCCATACTTGTGCTCGCCGATCTGCAAGAAGGGCGTATCCTCCGTCGCCTCGATGAAATTCCCCTCGGGGTAGATCAGGAACAACCGCATCGCCCCCCCCTTCCGCTGCCCCGCCACGATCATCGACGCCGTCGCCCCCTGCATCGCAGACAGCTTTTCGTCAATCTCGCCCCGCACTTCGGCCAGCATATTTCCAACGATTTCAGCGACTTTCAGCAGGGTCGGCGCCTTCATGATCGACGTCGTCTCATCCGCCTCCGGGCCCTCGATCGCTTCGCGCAGCCGCGCAACGGTGGTCTGCGTGACCGACAGACTGCCCGCCGTCATGATCGCGATGACACGTTCGCCCGGCTCCTCGAACAGGAACATCTTGCGATAGGTCGAGATGTTGTCCAGCCCCGCATTCGTGCGGGTATCCGACAGCAACACCATGCCGTCATTCAGCAAAAGGCCCACGCAATAGGTCATTCTTTCGTCCCCAAGGATATGCGACCCTATTGCTGCAAGGCTTGGACCGCAACCGTCACGTCAAGGCTTTCCGCCCCCATGCCCCGCGCGATCCCCCGGATGGGGGCCGCATCCTGTGCGTCCAGCCCCGATCCCAACCGGATGTAGCGGTCATCCGGGCAGCAGCGGTTCGCCGGATCGAACCCGACCCAACCCAACCCCGCCACATAGACCTCTGCCCAAGCATGCGCCGCCTCATGCGCCACGCCCTGCGCATCCGCGAACAGATAGCCCGAAACATAGCGCGCCGGCAGCCCTGCCACCCGCGCCACGGCGATCAGCGCATGGGCATGGTCCTGACAGACCCCCTCGCCCAAGCTCAATGCCTCGGCCGCCGTCGTATGGGCATGGGTCGCCCCCGGTCGATAGGCGATGGCATCCGCCACCGCCGCCGCCAGCAGATGCGCCGCCGCCAGCGGACCATCCGCCCCCTGCGCGACCTTCGACAGTGTCACCAGTGCCGCATCCGCCCGCGTGGGGTCCGTGTCCACCAGATAGACCTCGGGCGGGACGATCTCACGGTGGCCGCGCAGAACCCCTGCCAGATCAACGGTTTCCACCGTCCCCTGCACCCGCACCTCGATCTCGGACACCGGTCCCTTGACCGTCCAGCCCTGCACCCGATCCCCCGCCCCGTCACGGAAGGACCCGCCGGGACTGCCATCCGTCACCGTCACCGTCCAGTCGCGCACCCGCTGCCCGTCAAAGACCGACGGCGTCAGCCGATGGCTTTGCATCACGGCCCGCACGGGGCGGTCATAGCGATAGCGCGTCACATGATCGACCGTCAGCAGCATCAGCGCATGTCCCCGCTGAGATAGGTTTCATGAACCAGCGACCCCAGCGCCGCCGTCTCGCGGATGAAGCGCGACAGGAAGTCGTGCAGCCCCTCGTCGAAGATGTCATCCGTCCGGGTCATACGCAGCGCATCGACCATCCCCCGCGCCCGCGCCTGTGCATCCGTCGTGGCACCATAGGCCTTTGCCAGACGGTCCAGATGGGCCGAAATCCCTTCGGCACAGGTGATCAGCGACCGAGGGCATTGCGGGTTCAGGATCAGGAAATGCGCGATCTTGGCCGCCGTCACCTCGCCCCCATAGGCCCAGTGAAAGGCCCGATGCGCCGACATGGCGCGCAGCAGCGTGGTCCACTGGTAATTGTCCAGCCCGGACCCCACAAACTCTACCCGCGGCAGCAGGACATAGTATTTCACGTCCATCAGACGCGCCGTATTGTCCGCCCGTTCGAGGCCGTAACCAAGATTTAGGAAATCCCACCCATCATTGCGCAGAAGGGTGGCCTCGATCGCGCCGCGCACCATCGCCGCGTGTCGCATCGTCCATTCGGTCAGGCGCGAAAGCTCCAGCTCGCTGCGCGGTTTGCGCTCCAACTGGCGCAACTCCTGAAAGGCAGAGTTCAGCGCGTCCCAGACCTGCGCGGTCAGCGCGGTTCTGACGATCCGCCCGTTTTCGCGCGCGGTGGTGATGCAAGAGGCGACGGAAGACGGGTTATCATGGTCAAAGAACAGAAAGCTTTCGATGTTGCGCTGCACCGGGTCGCCGTATTTGCGGGCAAAAGCATCGGCATTGCCGGACGCCTGCAGCAGCGAGTCCCACTCGTTGCGATACCCGGCGGCCGAGGGCAGCAGCGCGATGCGCGACCCCACCTCCAGCAGGCGGGCGGCGGTTTCGGCCCGTTCCATGTAACGGGCGATCCAGAACAGGTTGTCGGCGGTCCGGCTCAGCATCGCATCACTCCGCCAGAACCCATGTGTCCTTCACCCCACCGCCCTGCGAGGAGTTCACGACCAACGACCCTTCCTTTAGCGCCACCCGCGTCAACGCGCCGGGCACCAGTTCGATCCGCTCTCCCACAAGGCAATAGGGCCGCAAGTCCACATGGCGCGGGGCCACGCCTTCGGCCACGAAAGTCGGCGTCGTGGACAGTGCCAGCGTCGGCTGCGCGATGTAATTGCCCGGATCGGCAAGGATCTTCGCCCGGAACGCCTCGACCTGATCCTTGCTGGATTTAGGCCCGACCAACATCCCGTATCCGCCCGATCCATGCACTTCCTTAACGACCAGTTCAGAAAGGTTATCCAAAACGTAACCAAGATCATCCGCCTTGCCGCATTGCCACGTCGGCACGTTCTGCAAGATCGGCTCTTCGCCCAGATAAAAGCGGATCATCTCGGGCACGAAGGTATAGACAGCCTTGTCATCGGCCACCCCGGCACCGGGGGCGGAACAGATGGTCACCCCGCCTGACCTGTAGACATCCATCAACCCCGGCACGCCCAGCATGGAATCGGGGCGAAAGCACAGGGGGTCGATGAAGGCATCGTCGATCCGGCGATAGATGACATCGACCTTCTTGGGGCCTTCGGTCGTCCGCATCCAGACATATGCGCCATCGACGAAAAGGTCCTGCCCCTCGACCAACTCGATCCCCATCAGGTCGGCAAGGAAGCTGTGCTCGTAATAGGCGCTGTTGAAATGCCCCGGCGTCAGCAGAACGACCGTGGGTTCCCCGCTGCACTTTTCCGGCGCGACGGAGGCGAGCGTACGGCGCAGGATTTCTGGATATTTTTCAACAGGTTCGATGCGGTTCTCGCGGAACAGGTCGGGGAACATCCGCATCATAATCTCGCGGTTTTCCAGCATGTAGGACACGCCCGACGGGGTGCGGCAATTGTCCTCCAGCACGAAGAAGTCGTCCGGTCCCGTCCGCACGATGTCGATCCCGACAATGTGCGAGTAAACCCCCTTCGGCGGTTTGATCCCTGCCACGGCCTTTTCATAGGCCTCGTTCTGATAGACCAGCCGCGACGGCACGCGGCCCGCGCGCACGATCTCTCCCCTCTGATACACATCCACCAGAAAGGCGTTCAGCGCCCGCGCCCGCTGCTTGATCCCCTTTTCCAGCCTTGCCCATTCCGCCCCGGTAAAGACGCGCGGGAACATGTCAAAGGGGATCAGGCGGTCGGGATCGCCCCCCTCGCCATAGACCGCGAAGGTGATGCCGATGCGGCGGAACAGGTCCTCTGCCTCGGCCTGTTTCAGCGTGCGAAGCTCGGCCGGCATCGCCTTCATCCAATCTTCCAGCCGCGCATAGGGCGCCCGCACCTTGCCGCCCTGATACATCTCGTTGAAGTAATCCACCCATCCGCCCCGCGCTGTCCTTGGTCCAAGTCTAAGCAGCGCCGTCGACGGCGGGAAAGCCTTTCGCGCGGATCAACTGGGTGCGACATGTGCAACTGCCTAAATCTTGGGCAAACACCGCGACTGGCCCGGCACCGCGCGCCTGCTATGTTCCGCGCATGGCCGATCCCGTCCTGACCTTCACCGACCGCGGCATCTACTGCCCCGCCGGGGATTTCCACATCGATCCGTGGCGCCCCGTGGACCGCGCCCTGATCACGCATGGCCATTCCGACCATGCCCGCTGGGGCCATCGCCGCTACCTTGCCACCCATCAGGCCCTGCCGGTGATCCGCCACCGCCTTGGCCAGATCGACGCGCAGGGGATCGGCTATGGTGAGGCGCTGCGCATCGGCGGCGTCACCGTCAGCTTCCACCCCGCAGGTCACGTCCCCGGATCGGCCCAGATCGCGGTCGAACGGGACGGCGAAATCTGGGTCGTTTCAGGCGATTACAAGGTGGAGCCCGACGGTCTGGCCGAACCCTTCGCCCCCGTCCGCTGCCATGCCTTCATCAGCGAATGCACCTTCGGCCTGCCCGTCTTTCGCTGGCGCCCGCAGGCGCAGGTCATGGACGACATCACCCGCTGGTGGGCCACCAATGCCGCTGCGGGCATGACCTCCATCCTCGGCGCCTACAGCTTCGGCAAGGCGCAGCGCCTGATGGCGGGCGTCGCGCCCATCGGCCCCATCCTGACCCATGGCGCGGTCGAGGAGACGACAGCGATTCTCCGCGCCCAAGGCTACGCCCTGCCCGAAACCATCCGCGCGGGCCAAGGGGTGGACGCGAAAACCCATCCCGGCGCGTTGGTCATAGCCCCCCCTTCTGCGCTGGGATCGGCATGGGCGCGGAAGTTCGGCCCCTCGGACGAGGCTTTTGCAAGTGGCTGGATGGCCGTGCGCGGCATCCGGCGGCGGCGGTCGCTGGGGACGGGGTTCGTGGTGTCCGACCACGCGGATTGGGACGGGCTGAACGCCGCCATCCGCGCAACGGGATGCGAACGGGTCTTCGTAACCCACGGATACACGGCACCTTTCCGGCGCTGGCTGGCCGAACAGGGCTATGATGCAGGCATCGTCGCCACCGAATATGGCGAAGAGTCAGAGGACGACCCCAGCAGCGAAACCGCCCCCGAAGGTGCAGCGGAATGAAACGCTTCGCCACCCTCTTTGCCGTGCTGGACGGCACCACCAAGACCAGTGCGAAACTCGCCGCGCTGACCGAATACTTCCGCACCGCGCCCGAGGAAGACAGCCTCTGGACCATCGCCCTCCTTTCTGGCCGCCGCCCGAAGCGCAGCGTGACCTCCACCGAATTGCGGGAATGGGCAGCCGGGGCGGCAGGGCTGCCGCTGTGGCTGTTTGAAGAAAGCTACGCCATGGTGGGCGATCTGGCCGAAACCATCGCCCTGATCCTGCCCGCCCCGACGCAGGATGACGAACCGCCCGCCCTGGCCGAAGCGATCCGCGCCCTCATCGCCTTGACAGGACAACCGCCCGAAATCCGCCGCGCGGCAATCTTTCGGTTTTGGGATCGTCTGGGCCATACCGAACGCCTGCTGTTCAACAAGCTGATCACCGGGGGGTTCCGCATGGGGGTCAGCCAAGGCCTGATGACCCGCGCGCTCGCGCAGGCGACGGGGGTGGACGAGGCGGTGCTCGCCCATCGGCTGATGGGGGATTGGACCCCGCAAAGCACCACCTTCGCCGACCTGATCCGGGCCGAAACCCAAGACGGCCCCGGCTCGCGCCCCTATCCCTTTGCGCTGGCCGCGCCGCTTGAGGATGGGCCGGAAACCCTTGGTGCGCCCGAAGGGTGGCGGGCCGAATGGAAATGGGACGGCATCCGCGGCCAGTTGATCCACCGCCCCGGCGCCTTTGCCCTGTGGTCACGGGGAGAGGAGTTGATCACCGACCGTTTCCCGGAATTCGCCCCACTGGCCGATTTCCTGCCCCAAGGCACCGTGATCGACGGCGAGGTTCTGGCATGGGGCGATGGCCGTCCCTTGCCCTTCGCCGACCTGCAGAAACGCATCGGCCGCAAGACCGTCCCCAAGAAACTGCTGGCCGAGGCCCCCGCCCGCCTGCTGGCCTATGACCTGCTGGAAGCGGGCGGAGAGGACATCCGCCCCCTCCCCCATGCCACCCGCCGCGCGCGGCTTGCGGCATTGGTGGCCGCCCTTCCGGCCGACCTGCCCCTCGCACTTTCCCCGGACATCGCCTTTGCCGATTGGGCCGATCTGTCCACGATCCGCCAAACAGCGCGCGAGGCGCAGGCCGAAGGCGTGATGCTGAAACGCGCGGACTCCCCTTATTTCGTGGGGCGCAAGCGGGGGGATTGGTGGAAATGGAAGCTGGACCCTTGGTCAGTCGATGCGGTGATGATCTACGCGCAGGCGGGGCATGGGCGGCGGGCGAACCTGTTTACCGATTTCACCTTTGCGGTGCGGCAGGGGAACGAACTGGTCCCCTTTACCAAGGCCTATTCCGGCCTGACCGACGCCGAATTCGCGGAAATCACCCGTTGGGTGGGCAAGAACACGCTGGAACGTTTCGGCCCCGTGCGGCGCGTGACGCCGGAACTGGTGTTCGAGATCGCCTTCGAAGGGATACAGGAAAGCCCCCGCCACAAATCCGGCATCGCGCTGCGCTTTCCCCGCATGGCCCGTTGGCGGCGCGACAAGCCGATGGACGAAATCGACACGATCGAGTCTTTGCGCGATCTGTTGAAGGCCGCGCGTGGCTGAAGCGATGCTGCGGGGGTTTCACACCCCCGCACCCCCGTGGGATATTTGGGAACGGAAAATGAGGCGGCGATGGCGCCGAATTGACCGGGCTTCCCTTGCACCTGCCGCTTCCGCCGCCCTAGATGGTGCCCAAGCAAATGCGATGAGGTTTTTCATGACGCTTCCCCTGCCCCGCCCTGTCTTCGATGCCAATGCCAGCGGCGGCGGCCTTGGCAAGTTGCCGGATTGGGATCTGTCGGACCTCTACCCCGCAACCGATGCGCCAGAGTTTTCGCGCGATATGGGCTGGCTAGAGAAGGCCTGCGCCGATTTTGCCGCCGATTACGAAGGCAAGCTGGCGACGCTGGATGCTGCCGCGATGCTGACTTGCGTGACGCGCTATGAAGAGATCGACGTGATCGCCGGGCGCATCATGTCCTTTGCTGGGCTGCGCTATTACCAGAACACGATGGACAGCGAGCGGGCAAAGTTCATGGCCGATGCGCAGGACCGCATCACCACCTTCACCACGCCGCTGGTGTTCTTCAGCCTCGAATTCAATCGGTTGGAGGAGGATCATCTGGCCGCCCTTCTGGCCGCCAATGCCGATCTTGCCCGCTACAAGCCGGTCTTTGACCGGATGCGCGCTATGCGCCCGCACCAGTTGTCGGATGAGTTGGAGCGGTTCCTGCACGACAATTCGGTCGTCGGTGCGTCCGCTTGGAACAAGCTGTTTGATGAGACGATGGCGGGCCTGATGTTCAAGGTCGCGGGCGAGGAAGAGGAGCTGAACCTTGAAGCCACGCTGAACCTGCTGACCGACACCGATCGTGCGAAGCGCGAGGCGGCAGCGCGGTCCTTGGCCGACGTGTTCGACAAGAACATCAAGCTTTTCGCCCGCGTCCACAATACGCTGGCCAAAGAGAAAGAGGTCGAGGATCGCTGGCGCAAGATGCCGACGCCCCAGACCGGCCGCCATCTGTCCAACCATGTGGAGCCGGAAGTCGTAGAGGCGCTGCGCAATGCCGTGGTGGCCGCCTATCCAAAGCTGTCGCACCGCTATTACCGGCTAAAGGCGAAATGGATGGGGCTAGAGAAGTTGCAGGTCTGGGACCGCAACGCCCCCCTTCCGATCGAGACGCCCAAGACAGTGGATTGGGAGGCGGCAACGAAGACCGTGCTGGATGCCTATGGTGCCTTCGACCCGAAAATGGCCGACCTTGCGAAACCCTTCTTCGAACGGGGCTGGATCGATGCGGGCGTTAAGCCGGGCAAGGCACCGGGTGCTTTCGCCCATCCGACGGTAACGGCGGTGCATCCTTATGTGATGCTGAACTACCTTGGCAAACCGCGTGACGTGATGACGCTGGCGCATGAACTGGGCCATGGCGTGCATCAGGTGCTGGCGGCGGGTCAGGGAGAGCTTCTCTCCTCTACCCCGCTGACGCTGGCCGAGACGGCATCCGTCTTTGGCGAGATGCTGACCTTCCGCAAGCTGCTGGACGCGGCCAAGACCCCGGCAGAACGCAAGACGCTGCTGGCGGGCAAGGTGGAGGACATGATCAACACGGTCGTCCGTCAGATCGCCTTTTACGATTTCGAGTGCAAGCTGCACGCCGCGCGGCGCGAGGGGGAGTTGACCCCCGACGACATCAACGCCCTGTGGATGAGCGTTCAGGCGCAGAGCCTTGGTGATGCGTTCGAATTCATGGACGGGTACGAAACCTTCTGGGCCTATATCCCCCACTTCGTCCATTCGCCCTTTTACGTCTATGCCTATGCCTTTGGCGACGGGCTGGTGAACGCGCTTTATGCCGCCTATGCCGACGGTCTGCCGGACTTCCAGCAGAAGTATTTCGACATGCTCAAGGCAGGCGGGTCCAAGCACCACAAAGAGCTTCTCGCACCCTTTGGCCTTGATGCGAGCGACCCAAAGTTCTGGGACAAGGGGCTGTCGATGATCGCGGGCTTCATCGATGAGTTGGAAGCGATGGAGGGCTGACGCCCTCTGTCACAAAGCGTGGACCGCCCGGAGTTGACCCGCGATGTCGCGGAGCGGGCGGTCGATCATCTCGCGGTCGAGGACCGAGGCGATGCGGTCGCGCAGGCGGTCGGGCAGTTCCTGACGCATGTCACGCAACATTTCCGTTCCGGCGACGAGGGTCAGGCGGTCGTACCCGCCCTTGCGCCATTCGCTTTCCACGAATTCAGCGATCAGCTTGGAAAACCTGACACGGCGACCCCCATCGATGGGGGCGGCCCTATCCAGATCGGCGGCGCGGATGTGGCGAAGTTCGCGCACCTGATCATCGTCACCATCGGCGACAAGCAGGCGCAGGTCGCGCTCGGCTGCGACAAGGATCATGTTGCGTCGGGATTTCATGCTGCATCTGCCTGTCACGGGACATCGTTCGTCTAGACCTAAACGGTACGAACGACCCTGATCTGAGGCAGCATCCGCAAGAAAACACGAAGGGTTTTCCGACTGCGGCGCAGGTCTGCCCCTGTCTGCGGGGCAGACCCATCGGCTTTACCAGCTGATGTCGCGCGCGGTGTCGAATGCGCGGTCGATCATGACCTGCGTGCCCCGCGTGAACTCTAGCGGGCAGGGATAGGCTGCGCCGGTGCGGATGCTGCGACCGAAGTTTTCAACCTGCAGCTTGTAGTGATTGGCGGCGGGCCAACGCTCGCTGGTGACGGTCTGGCCGTGATGCAGTTCTATCCGCGCCTCGGCAAAAAGGTTGGCGTTGAAGGGGCCGTTCGCCACTTTCAAAAGCCCCTTGTCCCCATGGAACGTCACCTCCTGCCGGTTCTGAAGACGCATGGAAGTCATGGCCGTGTAGGTCGCGCGGCCCAGAGGGCCTTCGAGGATCGCGTCCACTTCGGCCCAGACATCCACGCCATTTTCGCGGATCATGCGGCAGGACAGGTCCGTCGCCTCGGCCCCCGTGACGAAACGGGCGGAGCCATAGGTATAGACGCCGATGTCGCGGATACCACCGCCGCCCGTTTCGGGGCGATTGCGGATGTTCTCGGTGTCGTCGGCATTGTTGTAGGCAAAGAAGGCGTCGATGTGGCGCAGCGTGCCAATGGCCCCGCCCTGCACCAGTTCGCGGGCGCGGATCCATTGGGGATGGTGGACAATCATGTAGGCCTCTGCCGCCAGAAGCCCCGTGCGGTCGCGGGCGGCGATGATCGTGTCGATCTCTTCGGCCTTCATCGCGATGGGCTTTTCGGTAAGCACATGCTTTCCAGCCTCCAGCACCTTGAGCGTCCATTCGACGTGCATGTGGTTCGGAAGCGGGATGTAGATGGCATCAATGCTTGGATCGGCAAGCAGATCGCCATAGCTCATCTGCTTGAGCGAGGGGCAAAAATCCCAGCCAGTGGCCTTGCCGGGAGAGGATGTTCCAATCGCGACAAGTTCTGCGTTGTCGGCCATGTGGATGGCTGGGGCCATGTGTTCACGGGCGAATTTGGCATTGCCAAGGACGCCCCAGCGGACGGTCTTCATCGCATATCCCTCCCTTGCGTGTTGCGTTGGACGCTAGGGTGTCGCGCGCCTGACCGCAAGGCGGGACGGTCGCGGGTCAGGGTCACTTCTTGCGCAAGGGGGCAAGGATGTCGTGCCGGGCAAGAAACAGAATCGCCGCAAGGTAAACGCAGGCCAGCGCGAGAAGCGTGACCCAAGGATAGGTCAGCAGCGCCGCAACCACCGCCGCCACCGCGACAAGGACATAGCGCGCGTCTTCGGCATAGATCGTCACGCGCTTGAGCGAGGGCGTGCGGATTCGGCTGATCATCAGTGCGCCCATCGCCACCATCCAGAAGGAAACCGCCGCGACCGGGATTTGCACGTCATCGGCAAAGCAAAAGGCCAGATAGATCGGTGACAGAACCAGCATCGCCCCGGCGGGCGAGGGAACGCCGATGAAGGATGTCCGTTCCGCCGGTTCCTGCCCGTCCACCCGCTTGTTGCCGACGTTAAAGCGGGCAAGCCGCAGCATGCAGCAGATGGCATAGATCAGCACGGCGATCCAGCCGAGCGATGCTTCCCCCTTGAGGCCCCAGAGGTAAAGGACGATGGCGGGGGTCACCCCGAAATTCACGAAGTCGCCAAGGCTGTCGAGTTCCGCGCCAATCGCGCTTTCGGATTTGAGCATCCGGGCAAGGCGACCGTCCAGCGCATCCAGCGCCGCCGCGAGGCCAATCAGTGCGACGGCGGTCGCGATGCGGCCATCGACGGCGAACCGGATGGCCGTCAGGCCCGAGCAGAGGCCGAGGATGGAAACAAGGTTCGGCAAAAGCTGCAGGATATGCAGCTTGCGACGGGGGCGGGGCTGATCATTGGCCGCCATCGCTCACTCCATCCGGGCAAAGCGCTGGGGCATGTCCGGCCCCAGCAGGGCGATCACCGTTTCGCCTGCCACACAGGTCTGGCCCAGCGCGACCTGCGGCTGCACGCCTTCGGGCAGATAGATGTCAAGACGCGAGCCGAAGCGGATCAGGCCGAAGCGTTCGCCGGTGCGGATCTCCTGCCCCTTGATGGCAAAGCAGAGGATGCGGCGCGCGACGAGGCCCGCGATCTGCACCACGGCGATGGAACGGCCATCGGCCATGTCGATGCGGATGGAGTTGCGTTCATTGTCCACCGACGCCTTGTCGAGCGCGGCGTTCAGGAACTTGCCGGGGCGATAGCTGATTTCCGCGATGCGGCCTGCGATGGGGGCGCGGTTCACGTGGCAATTGAAGACCGACATGAAAACCGACACGCGCATCAGCGGTTGGGGCCCCATGCCAAGCTCTTCGGGCGGGGCGACGCGTTCGATCAGCGACACGACGCCATCTGCCGGGCTGACCATGAGGCCCGCGTTTTCCGGCACCGCGCGCTTGGGGTCGCGGAAGAAGTAGTAGCACCAGACGGTCAGGCCGACGCCGATCCAGCCCAGCGGGTCCCAGATCCAGAACAGCACCAGCGTCACGGCGGCAAAGGCCGCGACGAATTTGATGCCTTCGCGGTGCATCGGCTTGATGAAGGTCTCTAGCATGGTCATGGGCGGCCTCCGGCTTTGCTGCCGTCTATCCTTCCGGGGGCCTTGTGGCAACCGGACAGGATGCCCCCGATGCAGGCGACCTTGCAGGCGGGGTCACCGCCTGCGTCAAGACTTCGTTAACCATCAGGCCGGAATGGCCATTCCCTTGCCCTTGGCCAGTTCGCGCATCTTGGCTTGCAGCTTTTCGAAGGCGCGCACTTCGATCTGGCGGATGCGTTCGCGGCTGACACCGTAGCTTTCGGACAATTCTTCCAGCGTCACGGGCGTTTCGGCGAGACGGCGCTGCATCAGGATGTCCTTCTCACGCTCGTTCAGGACGGCCATCGCCTGCACCAGCAGGGCGCGGCGGGCGTCCATCTCGTCGCGTTCCTCGTAAGCACCGGCCTGATCGCTGTCCTCGTCCTCTAGCCAATCCTGCCACTGGGTCGCGCTGTCGCCATCGGACCCCACGGTCGCATTGAGCGACGCGTCGGAACCCGACAGGCGGCGGTTCATGTCGATCACCTCTTCTTCAGAGACCGACAGGTCCTTGGCGATCTGGGCGACGTTTTCGGGGCGAAGATCGCCTTCCTCCAGCGCGCCGACCTTGGCCTTGGCCTTGCGGAGGTTGAAGAACAGCTTCTTCTGCGCGGAGGTGGTGCCAAGCTTCACAAGGCTCCATGACCGCAGGATGTATTCTTGGATCGAGGCGCGGATCCACCACATCGCATAGGTCGCAAGGCGGAAGCCCTTTTCGGGATCGAACCGCTTCACCGCCTGCATCAGGCCCACATTCGCCTCAGAGATCACTTCCGCCTGCGGCAGGCCATAGCCGCGATAGCCCATCGCGATCTTGGCCGCGAGGCGAAGATGAGAGGTGACAAGCTGATGCGCCGCGCCTGCGTCCTGATGGTCCACCCAGCGCTTGGCGAGCATGTATTCTTCCTCAGGTTCCAGCAGGGGAAACTTGCGGATTTCCTGAAGATAGCGGTTCAGCCCCTGTTCCGGGCTGGGTGCGGGAAGATTTTGGTAGGTGCTCATATCGTGCCCCCTGTGTGCACCCGGGTCTTTCTTAGAAGCCCCCGGGGATTGGCGAAGGTAGGAAATCGCACCTTGCGTATCAAGAGGCGCTTCCACCTTACGCATCGATAATTGGGAAAGGTTCCGTTAGCGTTAAAGGTGCGGACTGGTGCGGTCACGCACATGTCACCCTTTGTTTCAAGAGACTGGTGCGGTTTTGCCGCAGCCTTCAGCCCCCGATGCGAAGGGCCGCCACCAGGTCCTCCATGTCGGGCGGAAGGGGGCTTTCGAACTCCATCTCCTCGCCGGTGACGGGGTGGACGAAGCCCAGCGTGGCGGCGTGGAGGGCTTGGCGGGGGAAGCTGTTGCCCAGATCGGCGGCGATGTCGCCCACGACCTTGGGCGACAGTTTGCGGCGGCCGCCATAGGTCTGGTCGCCCAGCAGGCCATGGCCCGCATGGGCCATGTGGACGCGGATTTGGTGGGTGCGCCCGGTTTCCAACCAGCAATCGACCAGCGCGGCGGCGTCGCCATAGCTTTCGACGACGCGGGCGCGGGTGACGGCATGGCGGCCCGCGCCGTCCCAGACGACCGCTTGGCGTTGGCGGTCGGTCTTGTGGCGGGCAAGGCCCGTTGCGATGCGGACGATGCCGCCGGGTTCGAAGGTGACGCCCTTTGTCCCGCGCAGGCGGGGGTCGGCGGCATCGGGGGTGCCGTGGACAAGGGCGATGTAATGGCGGTTGACGCTGTGCTGTTCGAACTGCTTGGCCAGCCCGTGATGGGCGCGGTCGGATTTGGCAACGACCAGCAAGCCCGTCGTGTCCTTGTCGATGCGGTGGACGATGCCGGGGCGCTTTTCCCCGCCGATGCCCGACAGGGTGTCGCCGCAATGGTGCAACAGCGCATTGACCAACGTGCCGGAAGGCGTGCCCGGCGCGGGGTGGACGACCATCCCTGCGGGCTTGTCGATCACGATGAGGTCCGCGTCCTCGTACAGGATCGAAAGGGGGATGTCCTCGGGCTGGGCGTGGTAATCCTCGGCGGGTGCCAGCAGCAGCGTGTATTCCTCGCCCTCGGCCACCTTGGCCTTGGGGTCGGTGACGGGGGAGCCGTCCTTCAGCACGTCCCCCTCGGCGATCATCTTCATCAGGCGAGAGCGCGAGAGCGACGCTTCCTCTGGCACCTCGCGCGCCAAGGCCTTATCCAGACGGTCAGGCGGGTTTTCCCCGATGGTGACGGTCAGGGTGGATGCGCCCTCTTCGGAAAGGTCTTGCATGGACGATACCCCTGATGGCGCCGGACTGCCGCCGAGCCTGATGTTCCTGAAATGGCTGGTCATCGTGCTGATGGTCACCATGATCGGCGGTGTCATAACCATCGTAAGCCTGCTTGTCACCCGGATGCCGGATGGCGCGGGGCCTGCGCTGCCGGAAAACCTGTCCCTGCCCGATGGCGCGGTGGCCGAGGCGGTGACGGTGGCCAAGGATATGGTGCTGGTCGTGACCGGGGACGGGCGGGTTCTGGTCTTTGGCCGGGACGGGCAATTCCGTCAGGAAATCGCGCTCGACTGACCCCAGAGGGCGGTGACGATGGCCTCTAGCCCGTCGGTCAGGGCGGCGGGGCCGGGTTGCAGGATCAGGGGCGACTTTATCTCGTGGATACGGCCAGTGCGGATGGCGGGCATGGTGTCCCAACCGGGACGGGCGGCGATACGGGCGGGGACGACTTTCTTGCCGCACCATGAGGCGAGGATGACATCCGGCGCGCGGGGGATCACTTGGTCGGGCAGCAGGATGCGGTCCCGCGCCTTGCCCTGTGCGGCCAGTTCGGGGAACACGTCCTGCCCGCCCGCGATATGGATCAGTTCCGACACCCAGCCGATGCCAGAGATCAGCGGTTCGTCCCATTCCTCGAACCAGACGCGGGGGCGGTGGGGGCGCGGGGTGGCGGCGACGCGGTCCAGCCTGTCGCGGTAGGCAGCGATCAGGGCTTCTGCGCGGTCCGTGCAATCGGTCAGCGCGCCGCAGGTGCGGATCATCTGCAGGATACCCGCGACAGAGCGCTGGTTGAAGGCATGCACCTGCACCCCTTCGCGGATCAGGTCGGCCACGATGGGGGCCTGCAGGTCCGAAAAGGTCAGGACGAGGTCGGGCCGCAACTCCATGATCTTGGGGATGTCGGCGGACGTGAAGGCCCCGACGCGGGGCTTTTCCTTGCGCACGCGGGCGGGGCGGATGGCATAGCCGGTGACGCCCACGATGCGATGCTCCTGCCCCAGAAGGTAGAGCGTTTCGACGGTCTCTTCGGTCAGGCAGACGATGCGGTTGAAGGTCATGCCTGCCCTTTCGCGGCGCGGCGGGCGATTTCGGCATCGCGCCAGATGATCCAATCGGCCCCGGCATCCGCGACGGCCTGACGGGTGGCTGCGCCAATCGCCTCGCCGATCGCGGTGTGGAGGCCTGCGTATTTCCCCTCGCCCGGATCGCAGGCCAGTGCCGCGCAATCGGTGCCGGTGCCCGTGGCGGTGCCCGTGTCCAGCGGCAGGCCGATGGACATCACGGCAGCGGTGCGGGCCTGCACGGCGATGGACAGCGCCTCTAACTGCGCGGGTTCGGTCAGGGCGGCAGAGACGGCGGTGCAGGTGTTGATCGTGCCCCAATCCGCCGTGTGATAGGGGCGGCGCTTGCCCACGGCTTCGGCGTTGGACAGGCCCACCGTGGCAAGGCAGGCGGCGTGGATGCCCTCCACCTCGACCACGGCCAGACGGAAGGTGCCGATGTCGCGCGAGGTCAGCATCCCCACCGCATCCGGCCAGCGGGCCATTTCGCCCTCATACCACGCTTCGACATCCAGATCGGGGGTAAGGTCGGCATTCTTCACCTCGCGCCACACCACGCGGGCGGCGGTGGTGAAGCCGGGGCGGAAGGGGGCCCAGCTCAGCACCCGCATGGGGCGGGCGAGATGGGCGACAAGCCACGGGCGGGTAAGTTCGACGCGGATCATCTTGTGGTCGCCAGCGGTTGGAAGACGGGGCCGTCGGGCGTGTCGGCATGAAAGCCCCGCACGCCAAAGACGCGCGAAAGCAGGTCGTCGGTCAGCACGTCCCGCGCCGGGCCATCGGCGGCGATGCGCCCGTGCTGCAGCAGGACCAGCCGCGTGCAATGCAGCGCCGCAAGGCCGAGGTCGTGGATGGACGCGATGACGGCGCGGCCTTCGGCGGCAAGCGCGGCAAAGACCTGCATGGTCCTGAGTTGCGCCGCAGGGTCCAGCCCTGCCACGGGTTCGTCGGCCAGAAGAAGCGGCGTGTCCTGCGCCAGCGCGCGGGCGATCAGGACGCGGGCCTGTTCGCCCCCCGACAAGTCCGTCGCGGGGCGGTGGCGGAAGGGCGCAAGGTCCATCCGGTCCAGCGCGCGGGTGACGGCGGCCTCGCTGCCTTTGGCACCATGAGGCGCGCGCCCAAGGGCAACCACGGTTTCCACGGTGACGGGCCATGCGATGTCGCGCGATTGCGGCAGGAAAGCCGCCTGCCGCGCGCGGCTCGCCAGCGGCAGCGCAGAGAGGCTGGACCGTCCGCCATGGGGCAGAAGGCCCAGTGCCGCGCGCAGAAGCGTCGTCTTGCCCGCGCCATTGGGACCGATGAGACCGACGAACTCCCCCTGCCCCACCGACAGCGTGACCCCGTCCAGCACGCGGCGGTCACCCCGCGTGACGGTCAGGTTTTCCAGCGACAGCAGGCTCATGCCTCTACCCCCCGCATCCGCCACAGAAGGTGCAGGAAGAAGGGCGCGCCGACCAGCGCCGTCAGGACGCCCAGCTTCAGGTCTTGATCGGGCGCGATGATCCGCACCGCGATATCCGACGCCAGCAGCATCGCCGCCCCGCCCAAGGCCGACGCGGGCAGCAGGCGCGATGGGCGGCCCCCGCAGAACGGGCGCAGCAGGTGCGGGATCACCAACCCGACAAAGCCGATGGCCCCCGCCACCGCGACAGAGGCACCGACGGCCGCCGCCGTGCCCAGAACGATCAGCAGCCGCAAACGGCGCAGGTCCACCCCCAGCGACCGCGCCGCGTCTTCGCCCAGCGTCAGCGCATCAAGGGACCGACCCGTCATCAGCAGCAGCGCGCAGCCCGCCGCCATGAAGGGCACGGCCAGCCAGACATGGGTCATCGACCGATCAGACAGCGAGCCCATCATCCAATAGACGATCTCCATCACCGCAAACGGGTTAGGCGACAGGTTCAGGATAAGCGACGTGAAGGCCCCCGCCAGCGCCGAAATGGCGATGCCCGCAAGGATCAGCGCCAGCGCCCCGCCACGCGGCCCCGCCATCCAGAGGACCAGCAGAACCGACACCCCGGCCCCGGCCAGCGCCGCCAGCGGCAGGGCCAGAGCAAAGGCCGCCGCAAGGCCGGTCTGGAGGGAGATCACAGCGCCAAGGGCCGCGGCGGAGGACACGCCGATCAGCCCCGGTTCGGCCAGCGGATTGCGCAGAAAGCCTTGCATCGCCGCCCCGGATAACCCCAGCACAGCGCCCACGCACAGCCCAAGGATCGCGCGCGGCAGGCGGATTTCCTGCATGACAAGGACGACAGGCCCCCCCTGCCCCGTGAACAGGGCCAAAAGGCTTTCGCGCAGGCCAAGGGCGGCGGGGCCGATCAGGAGGGAGGCCGCAAAGAGCGCCACCAGAAGCAGCGACAGCGCGGGAAGAAGAAGGCGGTCGCCGGTCATTCTGCCACCTCCACCGTCTTGCGCGTCTCGACCATCGTGCGGATCGCGTCAAGGATATGGGGCGTGCCGCAGACCCAGTCAGCATCGCGGATGCGGGCGCGGGTCGCATCGGTCCGCAGAGCCTCTAGCGCGGGGTGTTTCAGGATCTCTTCGGACCGCGACGCGCCGGGATACGGGGTTGATGTGACGACGACATCGGGCGCAGCCATCACCAGACGCTCCAATGGCAGGATGCCGCCACCCGTCAACCCGGCCTCTGCCCCCACATTGCGGAACCCCGTCAGCGTCAGGATTTCATCCGACAGCGTGCCCGCGCCTGCGGTGTAGCCGTTGGGATAATACATCGCCGCGTCAATGGCTTGGTCCGGGGTCGGCAGGGCGGCGAGCTGCGCTTCGAAGTCGCGGGCCATGGCCTCACCCCGCTCTGGATGGCCCAGCGCCGCGCCGATCAGACGCATCTGCGCCGCCACATCCTGCAGCCTGTCGGCGGGCGGGACTTCCACGACATCGACCCCCAGCCTGCGGAGCAGGTCCACCGA
>JBDKFE010000095.1:0-34938 GCA_039798885.1 Pseudomonadota bacterium
CCAACAGGAGCGCGCCATGACAGCAGACCCCCTGTCGGCGCGGTCCGACCAGACGGAGAGACGTGTGATGAAGCCCGAAGTGTTTCTTCCTGATGATTATCGTCCCGCCGAGGACGAGCCGTTCATGAACGACCGGCAGCTGGAATACTTCCGCCGCAAGTTGATCATGTGGAAGAACGAGTTGCTGGAACAGTCCGCCGAAACCATCGACAACCTGCAGGACAGCGCTCGCAACGTGCCGGATCTGGCGGATCGGGCCAGCGAAGAAACGGACCGGGCGTTGGAACTGCGGACGCGGGATCGGCAGCGCAAGCTGGTGGCCAAGATCGACTCGGCGCTGCGGCGGATCGAAAATGGCGAATACGGCTATTGCGAGATGACGGGCGAGCCGATCAGCCTGAAGCGGCTGGATGCGCGGCCCATCGCCACGATGACGCTGGAGGCGCAGGAAAAGCACGAGCGCCGCGAGAAGGTGCACCGCGACGACTGATCGCGGCGGCGGGCCTTGCGGGGCGCGCGCGCAGGGTGGACAGTGACGCCGGGCCGATGGTCCGGCGTTTTTCGTTTCCGCAGGAATTTCAGGGGGTTGGGATGAGCCTGATCGGGCGGCCTGTAACGGTTCTGGGCGCGGGGGTGGCGGGGCTTGCCGTGGCGCGGGCCTTGGCGCTGCGCGGGGCGGCGGTGACGGTGCTGGAGCAGGCGGATGCCATCCGCGAAGTGGGGGCGGGGTTGCAGGTGTCGCCCAATGGCGCGGCGGTGCTGCGGGCGCTGGGTCTGGGTCCGGCGCTGGAGGCAGCGGCGGTGCGGGCGCGGGCGGTGGTGCTGCGCGATGGGCTGGACGGGGCGCAGGTCTTGCGGATGGATCTGGCGCGGCTGCGGCCGGATCAGGGGTGGTATTTCGTGCATCGGGCGGACCTGATCGCGCTGCTCTTGGAGGGCGCGCGCGAGGCGGGGGTGGAGTTGCGGCTGCTGCACAAGGTGGAAGCCGTTGATCTGTCAGGGGAAATGCCCGCTGCCGTGACGGCGCAGGGGATGCGGCATGAGGCCGGGTTGATGATCGGGGCGGATGGGTTGCATTCGCCCGCGCGGATGGCGCTGGTGGGGAAGGTGGCACCGTTCTTCACGCATCAGGTGGCGTGGCGGGCGGTCATTCCGGGGGATGCGGCGGACCCGGCAGAGGTGGAGGTCCATATGGGGCCGGGGAAGCATCTGGTCAGCTATCCTTTGCGCGGGGGCGCGTGGCGCAACATCGTGGCGGTAGAGGAGCGGCGGCGCTGGGTGGAGGAAGGCTGGTCCTTGCGGGATGACCCGATGGAGCTGCGGCTGGCCTTCGAGGAGTTCGGGCCGCGCGTGCGGGGCTGGCTGGACCGGGTGGAGGATGTCTGGCTGTGGGGGCTGTTCCGGCATCCGGTGGCGAAGGTTTGGCATCGGTGTATGCCTTTGGGATCATTGGCGATTCTGGGCGATGCGGCGCATCCGACGCTGCCCTTTCTGGCGCAGGGGGCCAACATGGCGTTGGAGGATGCGTGGACCTTGGCTGCGGCTTTGGCGGGGCATGACGGGGATGCGGCGGCCTTGGCGGCATGGGAGGCGGCGCGCAAGCCGCGCGCTGCGCGGATCGTGGAGGCGGCCAATGCCAATGCGCGGAATTACCACCTGTCGGGGGCGAAACGGGCGGTCGGGCATGGGCTGTTGCGGCTGGGCGGGATGGTCGCGCCGGGGATGGCCTTGCGGCGGTTCGACTGGCTTTACGGGGTCGATGTGACGGTCTGAGGCGGTGTCCGCAGTCTGTGCCGGAAACTGTACCGCAAACTGTCAGCACGCAGCGGGCGGTTGGGTAGGGATTTGGTAGGGACGCCGGACCGGCATGAGTCCAGAGGTCTGGTTAAGGCTATGTCCAGACGGGCAGGGCGGGATGGCGGCTGTCCCACCCCCCCTTGTCGCGGTGTTCAAGGTCATTCGTAGGTGAAGGTCTCTGTCTCGCAGACGTTCACGCCGCCGCGTTCCAGCACGTCGCCATCGTCGAACACGGCGCGGAAGTCGAACATGCAGTAGCCCGTTGCGTCGTCGAAGTTGATCACGACCGAGGACCCAGAGGGCAGGACGTCGGAACCGAGGATGTCTTCCTCCCACGTATCCGATCCGGTGTTGGACCCGTAGAATTCGACGATGGTGAAGCCGGTGTTGTTGATGATCCGCACCCGGCGGTCCAGCGCGGCGGCGGGAAGGGCGGTGGCTATGGCGAGGGCGGTGGCAAGCGCGAGGCGGATCACGGGGGAACCTCCGGTCTGACGGGGATGAGGTGGGAGCGTAGCGGGGACGGCAGGATGTGAGAAGGATCAATCAAGACAGTCGCAATCTTGATTTCGTGCATGTGTTTTGCGTGGGGTGCAGGCGCGTGATCTGCCCCGGCCATCGGCGCATCCCGCCACGGGCTTTCCCCGTGCCCCCCTTGTCCGAGCGGGGGTGAGGGTGGGGTGGAGGTCCCGGGTCAGGCCCGGGACGGGGATGCTTTAGGCGTCGAGGTCCACCCAGACGGGGACGTGGTCCGAGGGTTTCTCGCCGCCGCGGACGGCCTTGTCGATGCCTGCGTCGCGCAGCAGGTCGGCGCATTGGGGCGAGAGGAGCAGGTGGTCGATGCGGATGCCGTTGTTCCGTTCCCATGCGCCGGCCTGATAATCCCAGAAGGAATACTGGCCGGGGCGCGGGTCGCGGGCGCGGAAGGCGTCGGTCAGGCCGAGGTTCAGCAAGCGGCGGAAGGCGGCGCGGCTTTCGGGCAGGAAAAGCGCGTCGGTGACCCAAGCGTCGGGTTTGGCGGCGTCTTGCGGTTCGGGGATGACGTTGTAATCGCCGCAGAAGGCGAGCGGTTCTTCGGTCGCCAGAAGGGCGCGGACGCGGGTCTGCATCCGGGCCATCCATGCGAGTTTGTAGTCGTATTTCGGACCCGGCGCGGGGTTGCCGTTGGGCAGGTAAAGACCACAGACGCGGATCGCGCGCCTGTCGCCGATCACCGTTGCCTCGATCCAGCGGGCCTGTTCGTCGCTGTCGTCGCCCGGAAGGCCGCGGGTCACATCCTCTAGCGGCAGGCGGGACAGGATCGCGACGCCGTTGAAGGATTTCTGGCCGTGGGTTTCGACGCGGTAGCCCATATCTTCGAACACCTCGCGCGGGAAGCCTTCGTCCACGGACTTGATTTCTTGCAGGCAGACGACGTCGGGTTTGGCCTGCGACAGCCATGCGGGCAGGGCTTCGATGCGGGCCTTGATGCCGTTGATGTTGAAGGTGGCAAGTTTCATGGGCGTCTCCCTTGGCCCCCCGTTCTAGGCCGGAGGGGGAGGGCGGCACAAGTCAGGCGGTGGCGGCAAGGCCCATGCGGGCGGCGGAAAGCCAGAGCATGTCGATCCGGCGCAGTTCGGCGGGGTCGAAGCGGTGGGCTTCGTCCCAGTAGCGGCCAGAAGGGACGTGGTAGCCGAGGGCGTCTTCACGCTTCATCGCCTGATCCGCGAGGCGGAGGTCGAAGGGGAGCGGGCGGGCATGGGCGGCGCGGTCGCGCTGGACGCGGGGGAAGATCAGGCGCGTGGGGCCGAAGGACAGGTTGACCATGGCGCAGCCTTCCATCGCGGCAAGGATCATCAGGCGGGCGGATTTCGCTTCGAGCGATTGCAGCGTGATGTCGGGGCGCAGGGGGTCGGCGGTGCCTGCGCCGTAGAAATGGGTCTGCTGGCCCTTGGGGTAGTGCATGTCGCAGCCGAAAGCGGCGATGACGCGGGGGGTCAGGGCATGGAGCGCCCAGTAGGCGGCGGTGAAGGCCATGGTCCCCCCCGCATAGACAAAGCCGCCAAAGGCGTTCTGGGCGGGAACAAAGTCGTCCTGCGTGACGATGTGCTGACCGGGGCCTGCAATGCCGCGTCTGTGTTCGGGGAAATCCCAAGGGTAGATGTGATGCGTCCAATCGGGGCGGACGGCATGGGCGTTGTTGATGGCGAGGATCGCGTCAAAGGGCGCAGGCGGCCAATGGGCCGCATCCGTCACGGTGGGGCCGGAGCCGAGCATGAGGACGCAGGTCATTGTTTCGCCTTCCCTTTCCGTTCGGTAAGGAAGGTTAGCCCGACCTTTCCGAAAGGCCAGTGCCGGATGCAGTTTATTGCATCAGATAGAGAAGGACGTGCCGCAGCCGCATGACGATGTGGCGTTCGGGTTTTCGATGACGAAACGCGCGCCGATCAGTTCTTCGGTGAAGTCGATCACGGCATTCGACAGGAAGGGCAGCGAGACGGCATCGACCAGCACTTTCGCCCCGTCCTTTTCAAGGATCAGGTCATCGGCGGCGGGATCGTCAAGCTTGATGTCGTACTGAAAGCCAGAGCATCCGCCGCCTTCGACGGCGACGCGAAGGGACTTCGCCTCGCCCGTCGCCGCGCAGATTTCCTTGAGCCGGGCATAGGCGCGGTCGGTGACGCGGGGGGGGAGGGCGAGGTCCATGAGGAATTCCGTGGTCCTTGGGGTGTGAGTGCAATATAGGCTGAGGTCAAAGGCGGAACAAGAACAGGCAGATACAGATGCTCGCCCCCTATGCCTGCCAGCCGGACGCCTCGCGCGGGAGGTTGTTTCCGGAGCGCATGTCGTCCTTCCGGTCGCCGTTCCAGCGGGATCGGGATCGGATCATCCATTCCAGCGCCTTTCGGCGGTTGAAGCACAAGACGCAGGTCTTTGTGGAACATGAGGGCGATTACTACCGCACGCGGTTGACCCATTCGATCGAGGTGGCGCAGGTGGCGCGGACGATTTCGGGCGTGCTGGGGCTGAATACCGATCTGGCAGAGGCCATAGCCTTGGCGCATGACCTTGGGCATACGCCATTCGGGCATACGGGGGAGGATGCGCTGGGGTTGCTGATGCAGCCCTATGGCGGGTTTGACCATAACGCGCAGGCCTTGCGGATCGTGACGCGGCTGGAGCGGCATTATGCGGATTTCGACGGGCTGAACCTGACATGGGAGAGCCTTGAGGGGATCGCCAAGCATAACGGGCCCGTGCTGGGGCCCAATGCCGACAAGAAGCATGAGGGGCCGCTGCCCTATGCCTTGGCCGAGGTGAATGCGGCTTGGGATCTGGAGTTGCACACCCATGCCAGCGCCGAAGCGCAGGTGGCGGCGATTGCCGACGACGTGGCCTATTCGCATCATGACCTGCATGACGGGTTGCGGTCGGGGCTGTTCACGGAAGGTGACCTGATGGAGTTGCCGGTGACGGGGCCTGCCTTCGAAGAGGTGGACAGGCTCTATCCGGGGCTGGACAAGATGCGGCGGCGGCATGAGGCGCTGCGGCGGGTCTTTGGCCGGATGGTGGAGGATGTGATCGCCGTGGCGCAAAACCGCCTCGCGGCGGCGCAGCCGAAATCGGTGGAGGATATCCGGCATCTGGGGACGACGGTGATCCGGTTTTCCAAGCCCTTGTATCAGGAACTCAAGGCGATCCGGTCCTTTTTGTTCCACCGGATGTATCGCGCGCCGTCGGTGATGGTCGAACGCGCGCGGGTGACGGGGTTCCTGAACGAGTTGTTCCCGCTGTTCATGGCGCGGCCCGAATTGCTGCCTGCGGAATGGCGGGCGGATATCGAGGCGGCGCGGGACGAAGAGACCTTGGCACGGATCGTGGCGGATTACGTGGCGGGGATGACGGACCGTTTCGCCATTCAGGAACACGCGCGGCTGGTGGGCGGTTCTACCTGACCGAGCGGCGGTAGGCCGAGACCCACAGCAGCGCGAGCAGCGCCGACAGGATCACGTTCCAGCCGGCCATTGAGATACCGAACATGGCCCATGCCACCTCGTCGCAGCGCACGACGGCGCCGACGGTGACGTCGGGGTTCAACAGGTCGGCGGTGGAAATGCCGCTGATGGAGCCTGCGGTGCAGGAGGGCAGGCCCGCCCACCATGTCTGTTCCACCCCCACATGAAAGGCCCCGATGGCCGCGGTGGCAAGTGCGGCGAGGGCGCCGAGGAGGGGCAGCAGGCGGCTGATCGTGCCGCGTGTCACAAGCAGGGCAAGACCCCCGATCAGGATCGCCGCCGCATGGGGCCAGCGCTGCCAGAGGCACAACTGGCAGGGGGCAAGGCCGCCGATATACTGAAAGGCAAACGCGCCGAGGAGGAGGGCCAGCGACCCGCCTGCGGCGAGGAGGAGGGTGAAGGCGCGGGTGTCGGTGATCATCGAAAGACCTCGAAGGCGATGAAGGCCAGCGCGGCAAGCGCCGTGAGGCCGAGGGCGATCCAGTTCAGGCGGGTCTCAAGGAAGGCGGTGATCTTCAGGCCATAGCGTCTGAGCAGGAAGGCAAGGGCGAAGAAGCGACCGCCGCGCGCGACGATCGCGGACAGGATGAACAGCTTGAGGTCGAAGGCAACCACCCCTGACAGGATCGTGACGACCTTCATGGGCGGGATATGCGACAGGCCAGAGGTCACGAGCATGGTCAGGATCGCCGCCGTGCCGGTTTCGGATTTCAGCGCGTCGAAGGCGGCTTGCTTGCCATACAGGTCCAGCAGGGGGCGGGCGATGGCGTCGAAGGCCCATGCGCCGATGGCCCAGCCAAGGATGCCACCCGCGACGGAGGCCACCGTGGCGATGGTGGCATAGCGCATCGCGCGGTCGGGCCGGGCAAGGCACATGGGCAGAAAGAGGACATCGGCGGGGATTGGGAAGACCGAGTTTTCGGTGAAGGAGACGGTCGCAAGCGCCTTGTCCGCATGGCGCGAGGCGGACCAGCGCAGCGTCCAGTCGTAGAGCCTGCGCAGCATTCGTCACTCCTGTCGGGTCTTGGCGATGTCTGACCACGGGGGCGGGGGCGGGTCAAGCGTCCAGTGCTGCGGCGTGGTGCTGCAGTTGGGCGAGGCAGTGGGTATTTGGGCCGAGATGAAGGGGCAGGGGGGCGTTGACGGCAGGCCGGGCAGGAGTTAGACCCTGACGCGCTGGCCCGAGTGGCGGAATGGTAGACGCAGCGGATTCAAAATCCGTCGCCGCAAGGCATGTCGGTTCGAGTCCGACCTTGGGCACCAGCTTGAAAATCAACAGGAATTTGCGCCCTTTTGGGCATCTGTGCCGCCCCGGGCCGTAGCCCTCTGCCGGATCTGTGGTCGTTCTTGCGCCACAAGGGGTGCGGGTGGGACCCATCTGTCTTGGCCGGAACGCCATTTTCCGCGTTTTGAACGACGCCAAAGGCAATCCTGCGCCAAAGACTTTGCTGCGGTCGTCTGGGGGGGCGCGGATGTCGGGCAATCGCCCGGCATGCGGACCTGTGATGGCGTGCCGCATGTCGGGCGATGTGGCGCGGTCGGGGGTGCAGTCGGCGGCGCGGTCCTGATCTTGCTGATGCCATCAGATGCCCATGGGCGGGGCGGCCTGCGCGCCATGGCGGCGCCTGCAGGACAAGGGTCGCCGCCTTTGCCCTTGGGATTGGCATTTGGCCGTTCCTTTGGGGTCTGGCGACGACCCCGACCGGCAGGGTTCATCGCGTGCAGTGGTCGATTCCTTCTGTCCCGATCTTGCGATGGATCTTCCGGTTTCTTCCGACTGTGCTCCTCCTGTCGATGGGATCAGAATGGTCCATCGGATGTGGGCAGGCATTGATGATGGACATTGCCGCACCCCCCCGCGCCGGGGGATGAAGACGGGGGTCAGGTCTGGGGCGGTCGTCGTGGCCGCATTTGGGCAACCGATGGAGGACAACATGAAAGTTCGTCAGGTGATGCATTCCCCGGCCGAATGGGTTTCGGCCGAGACGTCGGTGAGCGAGGTTGCGGCGCGCATGGCCAATGCGGATATCGGGGCGATCCCGGTCGGGCGGAATGACCGGCTGATCGGGATGATCACGGACCGCGATCTGGCCCTGCGCGTGGTTGCGCAGAAGCGGGACCCGCTGACCACCCGCGCCGAAGAGGTGATGACGCCCGGCCTGATCTGGTGCCGCACCGAGGAGGATGTCGAGGATGCCGTCCACCTTATGGACCAAAAGAAGGTGCGCCGCCTGCCCGTCATCAGCGATGAAAAGCGGCTGGTCGGCATGTTGAGTCTGGGCGACATCGCGCAGGGCATGGGCCTTCAGCTTGCCGGAGAACTGGCGCGGGCCGTTGCCGGGCATCATCGCTGATCCGTCCCGGCAGGGGCGCGGTCGAGGATCTGCCTGCGGGCAGGCCCCGATCCTTTGTCGGAGGGGCGTCGGGATGCCCGGCTGCGCCTGTGCGGCCCCGGTCGGGCGGACTGTGGCCGTCGGCCGGCGTGGCCGCCGTCAGCGGCAGGTCTGTGCCGGTTGGCCTGTCTGGGCGCTGCTATCGCAGGCGGTGAAGGGGCGCGCGGGGGGGGCGGGCAGGAAGTTCGGCACCGTGAAGTCGCAGGCATGCATGTCCAGCACCGGGTCGGTCGGGCCGCAGACATCGCCGGACAGGGGATAATGCCCTTGCCCGGTACAGGCGGAGAGGGCGATGGACGCGATGAGGAGAAGAAAATTGGCAATGCGCATGATGGGTCCCGTGCCTTGAAATATCATGTGTCGGACAATGCCCCCTTGCCGGGACGGGGGCATTGTCGACGGTCATGGCCAAGGGCGAGAGGCGTGATCCTGCCCCTATTGCCGCAGCGTCGGCTCGCCCGCTTTGGCGATGCGCGGGGCGAAGCGGGGAAGGTTTACCGCGCGGGCGCCCCATTCCCAGCCCTGACGCTGCAGAAGGTCCTTCAGGCGCGCATCCTGATCGCGGGCGAGCAGCCGCAGACGCGTCGCGTCCACGATCTCAAGCCTTTCGGATGTCACGATGCGGATGATGCCCCGATCCTCTAACTGGTGCAGGTTGCGCGAAAGGGTTTCGACGGTCATGTCCAGCAAGGATGCAAGATCGCGGCGCGACAGAAGGATGCGGACCGACAGCACGCGGTCGGCACCGGCTTCGGGGGCCTGTGTGGAAATCCAGTAGGCAATGCGCTGCAAGGAATTGCGGCCCCGCATGGAAAGCTGCGCGAAGTGATGTTCCAGCTGCTGGCGCATGGCGATGCGCAGATGCGCGGCATAGGCGTCGGGCTGGCGGTCCAACACGTCCTTCACCGAGGTGCGTTGGGTCAGGCAGAGCGTTGCATTGGTGGCCGCGTCATATGAAAATTGGGTGGGAGAGCCAAAGGGGTCACCGACCATCGCGCCCGGATGCAGGATTTGCAGCAGGTGGTCGTTGCCGTGTTCGTCGATCGTCGAGATCTTGACCAGACCCGACAAGATGATGCCGACCCGCGCCGGGACCTTGCCGCTGGGAAGGATCGTTTCGCCCTGCTTGAACGTGCGGTGGATGCTGGCTGCCATGATCTTGTCGCGCAGGCTTTCGTCAAACCATTGGCAGGGACCCGACTGCGCCGCGGGGCAATCGGAACATGCGCTGGGGACGGTCGTTTCAACCGGGAGGGATGGGCTCATTTCTGGCTCCTGTTTTCTGTTCAGCGACAGGGGATTCGCTTGGCGCGAAACGACTGCCGAGCTGGTCAACCACGGGTTTAGAGTGACAATGCGAAGCGCATAAATGCACGGACAGAATTGTTTAGATTTGTTAATGTGACGTCACCAATGGACGGGTTCCACTCGGTTTCAGGGGGTGTTTGTCGTGCTGAATGGAAACAATACGGGTCTTGCGGGGCATGACGCGCTGTTGGCCGGGATCAGGACGCTGATCGAGCAAACCCCATCGGCGCTGGCCGTTCTGGACCGTGAAGCGCGGTATGTTTCGGTGTCGAAAGGCTGGTTGCAGCGGTTTGGGCGGGGGGCCGGTGCCTTTGTCGGCACGGTGGCCGGGGCGGGGGGGGCGGATCACCCCTGCGGTTGGGTCGCGGCGATAGAGGCGGCTTTGCAGGGGCAGGCCGCAAGCGGTATGGATCGGCGTGATCCGGGGCCGGATGACCCCGGTCGCGGCGTCTTCTGGAAGGTCTGGGCGTTGGACGCCGACAGGGGGTTGGTCGCGGTATCCCTGTCCGACGTGCCGGAGGCTGGACAGGGCCAAGCGGATGATCGCCGCTACAGCAGACAAAGCATTCACGACATCACATCGGCCTTCGGGATCGGTGTGATCGAGCAGGATTATGCCACTGGCACCACCCATCTGTCGGACACCTGCCTTGCGCTGATCGGGATCGGCCGCGACAGGATTCCGACGACGGAACAGGAATGGATGGACCGGTTTGGCGTCCGGGACGTGGTTGCCTTTCGGGCGGCACGGGCGCAGGCCCTTGACCCCAAGGGGGACGGGATCATCGACTTTGAACTGCGGCCGGTCGTGGACGGGATCGAGCGCTGCCTGCGGCTTCAGACAAGGGTGGTGTTCGACGGGGTGGGCGCGGAACGGAAGCCGCGACACGCGATCGGTCTGATTGTGGACCGCACCGCAGACCGTCAGATGGAGGCCGCCCTTGCGCGTGCCCAACGGCTTGAGACGGTTGGGCGACTGGCTGGCATGGTCGCCCATGATTTCAACAACATCCTAAGTGTGATCCTGGGGAATCTGGAGCTTGCCTTGCCCAAGGTCTGCGACGGGGATGCGCTGACCCTGCTGAGCCATGCGATGGATGCGACGCAGATGGGGGCCGGGTTCAACAAGCGGTTGTTGACCTTGGCAGGCGGGCATGGGGGGGTGGCTGTCCGGTTCCATCTGGACGCACATCTTGGCCAGACGTGGGAAATCTATCGGCGCGTTCTGCGCGATGACATCGTGCTGGAATTCCAGCCGGGCAGCCCTGCCGCCCATGTCTTTGCCGACCCGGCCGAGATCGATGCAGCCATCCTGAACCTTGTGGTGAATGCCCGCGACGCGCAGGTGGAGGGGGGGCGCATCGTCATTTCGACCAAGCTGGTTGACGCGCTGGACGCGGCTGACGCCAAGGCGGGCCGTGGTGAAGCCTGCGCCTATGTCCAGATCACCGTTTCGGATCAGGGTCCGGGGATGCCGCAGGATGTCGCCGCACGGGCGGGCGAGCCCTTCTTCACGACAAAGCCAAATGGCATTGGGTCCGGTCTGGGCCTTGCAAGCGTCATCGCCACGACGCAGCGCGCCGGGGGCAGGTTCCGCATCGACACCGGGCACTGGGGCACGAAGGCCAGCATGGTCTTGCCGATAAGGGATGGTGAGGCCACCCAGCACGTCCCGCAGGACGGCGAGATCCCGTTGGGCGATGGTGAAGTGATCCTCGTCGTCGAGGATGATCCCTTGGTCCGGGAAACGGCGATGCAACGGCTAGAGGCCTTGGGCTATGTCGTGTCAGAGGCGTCCAACACGCAATCCGCCTTGGCCCAGATTGCCGAAGGGGAAGCTGTCGATCTGGTCTTTTCGGACATCGTGCTTCCGGGCGGCCCGTCGGGATTCGATATGTGCGCGACCCTGCACAAGGAAAATCCGAAGATCGCCGTGCTTTTGACGTCTGGCCATGCCTCTGCGGCCTATCGCAGCCAGCAGGACCCGTCCGCTTTGGTGGACATTCTGGCAAAGCCCTACAGCCTGCGCGAGCTTGCCTTCGCCGTGCGACGATCCCTGACCGCAGGTCACTGAACAAACCGCATCCCGCCGATTCATTCGCGACAGAACACCCGCCGCCGGGCAGGTGCTTGTCGGGCGTCAATGGCGGCCCGTCGGAAAGGCGGAACCATCGGTGACGCGGGCGGTGCGAACCGCTTTTGATGGAGGAGCGGATTTGGAAAGAGCGCATTGGCAGAGTGCCATTATCGTGGCGGTCGGGCTGTGGCTGATCGGCGCCACCTTCTACACCGACGACGTCTCTCCGACCGTTGGGTCTTGGGTGAAGGGCACGGACTGGAACTTCATCTTTGTCGGTGGGGCCTTCTTTGCGCTTGCCATCGCGTCCGTGCTGACGTGGCATCGGTGGGAAGCTTGGGCCCTTCTGGCGATGTCTTTGTGGTTGGCCATTTCCCCTTGGGTCTTGGGCTATGCCGGGGTGGGTGCCTATCTGACCACCGCGCTGGCCGCGGCCGCGATCGTTGCCGTGATCTCTGGGGTTGCGGTGCTGTGGCATGGCGGGACCAACATATCCTGACGCGTTGGACCCCGCGCGATCACCGGGCCGGGTGCCCCGGTCGATCCCGTGACGCTGGGATCAGGCGGGTGGGTCGGCCTCGGTCGCGAAGACATACCCGACGCCACGCACAGAGCGGATCATCTGGGGCAGGTCCGAAAGATGCGCCAGTTTGCGGCGCAGATGGGCGACATGCACATCGATGGTCCGATCCAGCGGCGACCAGTCCCGCCCCGTCACCGCCCTTGCGATTTCGTCCCGGCTGAGGACCCGGTTCGGATTCGTCGCGAAGAGCAGCATCAGCTTTTGTTCATGCGAGGTCAGCGTGATCGACGTCCCGTCCGTTCCTTCGATCACGCCGCGGTTGGGATCGAAGGTGGCATGGTCGAAGCGAAAGGACTGGGCCTGAACCGGCGGCTGGGAATAGGTGGCGAGCAGACGCTGTATCCGCAGCACCACTTCGCGGATCAGGAACGGCTTGGCGATGTAATCGTCGGCACCATGTTCAAGGCCCGTCACGCGATCGAAGGGTTCCCCGCGCGCGGTGATCATCAGAATGGGCAGATTGCGGATTGCCCGCAACTCGCGCGCGATGGCAAGACCGTCCTCGTGCTGCAGGCTGAGATCGAGTGTGATCAAATCGATATCTTGTGTGCTGATCACGTCGTGCAGTCCGGCACTGTCCGTCGCCTCATGGACGGTCCAGCCTTCGTTGCTTAGGCCTTCGCGCAGGACCGCGCGCACTCTGCTGTCGTCGTCAACGACGAGGATTCGCGGATGAAACATCTTCTTCCTTCGGTGCTTTGGAGGAAGGCCCCGCTGTAAGCGTAGCATTGGCTTCGCCTGTAGATAACTTGTAGTTCAGATATCGACTTCCCCCGGATCACGACGGTGTCCGGGCTTTGAATTTGGATATCAGTTTGATAACTTCCTGATCCTCTATCTGCGGAAAGTAGGCATAGGATTCGCCGACGCCGGATGCGGTGTCTGCGGGGTGGGGGCACAGGACGGGGGCGATATCCGCCGGGAGGCCGTGCAGCGATGTGCCGAGGGCTACGGGAACAGCCACGCCAATCTGCGCCGCCCCCAGATGGCGGACCACCCGGATCGCCGCCAACATCGTCGTTCCAGTGGCCATTCCATCGTCCACGATCAGCACCCGCCGCCTGTGCAAGTCCAGTTCCGACGCCCCGCCGAACCAGCGCATCCGGCGCCTGTTGACCTCGGCCACGGCGGGGCCGCTGAGCAGGTTGACCTCGTCAGGCGTCAGGTGGTGAAGGCGGCGCACCGTTTCATTGACGACCATCCTTTCCGGCCCCGGTCCCGTGACGGCGGCGAGCGCGAGTTCGGGGTTGCCGGGCACGCCCACCTTGCGCACGATCAGCACCTCGAGCGCCGCACCGACGGCTTGGGCGATCCGGGCGGCGATGGGTATGCCGCCACGGGCCAATCCAAGGATGACCCAGTCCCGATCGACGGTCGCTGGCAGCAGCGAGATCAGGACCTCTGCCGCGTCGGTGCGGTCATGGAAGTGCGCCATGATGTCGTCAGGACTCCGTCACCGGGATGGTCTTTTCGGACGCCAGAGCCGCAGGCGATTTCGGCAGGTGCAGCTTCAGCACGCCCCGGGTGAAGGTCGCCGCGATCCGTGCGGAATCGGCGTCCGATGGAAGGGAAATGCTGCGGCGGAAACTGCCCCAGCGCCGTTCGCTGATATGGCGGTCGGCGCGGTCTTCCTCGTGCTTGTCGGATTTCTCGCCGCTGATGATCAGCGAACCGTCCTTGAGGCGGACCTCGACATCCTCGGCCGCCATTCCGGGAAGCTCGATCGACAGGTCGTAGCCGTCACCGCTTTCGGCCATGTCGAGGGCGGGGAAGGGATCGGTCCAACCGCGCGGAGCGGCGAGGGACAGCGCTTCCGTCGGCAAGGGGGCGAAAAGGTCGAACAGGCGGTCGATTTCTTCCCGCAGGCTGCCCAGACGGGGGGGATCGGCGCGCAGGTTGCCCCAGAAGAGGGGAAGGCGGTCGCGGTTCGTGGTTGTCGGGGTTTCGTTCGATCTGGTCATGTCCGGCTCCTGAAAGGGGATGCCGCCAGCCGGGGTATGGGGGGAGCAATCGCGCCCGGCGGACGGCGTAGAGCAAGGGGCCATCGGACAAAGGGGGGCAGGGCCGCTTGTCCTCGAACGCGATCTTGACCGCCTTGCAGGTCCGTATCCTCTGGCAGGTCGGCGGTTGCGGCATTGACGGATGACAACGCCTGAGGGTCGCCCCCCCCTGTTCCGCCGCTGCGCGCTTGTCGGTCGTCAATGACCCCGGGCCGTGCCGTGTCACTTTGGGCCATCGACCACAGCACCCATGGATGGAGATCGCCAAGATGCCGGAAGATACGGTGAAGCCCGACGACACCCGCGCACAGCCCCTGTCCGGTGATCCAGAGATCGCGGAACTGCGCCGCGCGGCCCTGCTTTTTGCGCGCAAGCTTGGCAGCTACGGGCTGGCGCGGGTGGAAGACATCGGCGAGGAGCTGGAGGCCGGATCGGACACTCTGGTGCAAGAGGGGCGCCGCCTCGCGCATGATCTGCGGGAACGGGTCGCAAAGCTGGAATCGCGCGTCGAACATTCCGTCCGCGACCACCCCGCGCAGGCCATCGCCGCGCTGTTGGGCGTGGTCGGCTTTGGGCTGATCCTGGGCCTGATCCTGCGCCGCCGGGACTGATCGGCATGCCCGGTCTGAAGCGGGTGGCGCTGTCGGTCATGCTTGCGCTTGTGCTGGGTGGGATGGTCGTCACCGCGTGGGGCTGTCTGATCGCTGGCCTCGTCTGGATGGTGGCGGGCATGACGGGTCCGGGGCCGGCCCTGCTTTGGGTCGGCGGCGGGCTGGTCGTGCTGGTCGCGCTGTCCCTTGGCCTTGCCACAGTGGCGGCGGGCCGGGACCGGGGCGGCAAGACCGGGACCGGTGCGGCGGGCCTTTTGCGCGGGGTGGTGATGGTGGCCGGACTGCCTGCCGGTCCGCGGCTGCTGCTGGCATCCGCGTCGGTTTTCTTTGCGCTTCTGGCCGCTTTGGCGCTGCTTTTGGCGACGCGCCGGACGGGCAAGGCGACGCCGGATCGGCAGCCCCCGCGTTGATGGCGGACAATGCGGCAGGGCGGGGCAGGGGGACAATCGGGGCAGCACGAACCCTTGGGAGGATCGGAAATGTCGGCAACGCATGAAGATGGACGGGACGAAGGGCTGACGCGGCGCGGCTTCCTTCAGGTGTCGGGTCTTGCCGGTGCCATCGCGGGCCTGTCCGCGACGGTCGCGCGGGCCGAGGGTCAGATCGGCTATTTCGCCACGGACCTGTCGGATGACCGGCTGACGCAGATGTACCGGACGATCCTGCGCATCCGTTGGCACGAACGGACGATGGCCGACCGGATGCTGAGTGATCCGGCCTATCGGGCCTACAACCATTTCTATGCCGGGCAAGAGGCGGTGGCGGCGGGCGTCTGCGCGGCGCTGCGCAATGACGGCCCGTTCGACCAGATCGACCTTGTCTATTCGACGCACCGGCCTTCGGGGCATGCGCTGGCCAAGGGTGTGGACATGAAGCTGATGCAGGCCGAGATGGACTTCCGGTCCACCGGCCTGAATGGCGGTTACGCGGCCGAGATGCACATCTCGGACCCTGCCGTCGGGTTCATGGGGGCGGACGGGATGATCGGGCCGGGCCATGTGATCGCCACGGGGTCGGCTTTCGCGTTCCGTGCGCGGGGGTCGGATCAGGTGGCGGTGGTCTTTGGCGGGGACGGCACCTATGCGACGCCGCATTTCCATTCCGCGCTGAACAATGCGCGGCTTCTGGAGTTGCCCTTCATCTATGTGTTGGAGAACAATCTTTATCACCAATATGCCCATTACAGCTATTCCAGCCCGCATACCGATATCGCCGATGCCGCCCGCGCCTATGGCATACCGGCGCGGGTCGTCGACGGGCAGGATGTCTTTGCCGTCTACAATGCCGCGAAAGAGGCCGTGGATCGTGCCCGGTCCGGCGGGGGCCCCAGCTTCATCGAGGCAAAGACCTATCGCTATTACAACCACTGGGGCGCACCGGGGGCCGAGGTCGGGAAGCTGGGTGCGTTTGGATATGACCCGCTGGCCATCACCTCGTTCCGGCCCGAGCGCGAGGTGCGGGCGTGGATGCAGCGTGACCCGGTCGAGATTGCGCGCCGGACGCTGATCGACTGGGGCGTGCTGGATGCGCCCGGGGCCGATGCTCTGGAAGAGGCGGTGAAGGCCGAGGTGGCCGCCGCCTTCGCATGGGCCGCCGAACAGCCGCTGTGCAGGCCCGAGGACGGGTTGAAGCATGTCTTTGCGGAAGGCGAGGTCCTTCCCCGCCAGATCGCGTGAACGTCAGGAGGACAGGATGACCGTCAAGACATGGATGTATGCCGTTCTAGAGGCCGTGCAGGCCGAGATGCGGGCCGATCCGGCGATGGTCTGGATCTTTGAGTTGACCCCGCCGGTGGCGTCGAATGCCGGGATGCCGGTGATCAATCTGGAAACGGAATTCGGGCGCAAGCGCGTGGTCAACACAGGTATCGACGAAAACTGGATGGCTTCGGCCGTGCTGGGGGCCGGGCTCGCGGGGTCGCGGGCGGCGACCTATATTCCCTATCAGGGGGCCGGGATGCCGTTTCAGGTGATCCAGAACCACGCGGGCAAGCTGCGCCACATGACGGGCGGCAAGGCGACCCTGCCCATCGTCTTTGTGATGGAGATGACGGGCCAGACACCCGGCTTTGCCGGACAGCATTCGGATTACGAGATCGATTCCACCTACATGCACATTCCGGGCGTGCGGACGGTGATCCCGTCGACCCCCTATGATGCGAAGGGGATGATGCATGCCGCGCTGCGCAGTCCTGATCCGGTGGTCTATCTGTATCCCGCAGGTCTGAGGATGCTGTCCGAAGAGGTGCCCGACGAACCCTATGAGGTGCCGCTGGACAAGGCCGCCGTGCGGCGCGAGGGGACCGACCTTACCCTTGTGGGATCAGGGGGCGGGATGCCGGATGTGCTGGATGCGGCAGAACAGCTGTCCGCCGCAGGGCTGTCGGTCGAGGTGATCGATCTGCGCGTCCTCAAGCAGATGGATACCGAGACGCTGGTCGCGTCGGTTGCCAAGACCAAGCGCCTGCTGGCGGTGGACCAGACCTACTATACGCTGGGCCCCGCCGCCGAAGTCGTGGCCCGCTGCGCCGAGAACGTGGAAGGGGCGCGGTTCCGGCGCATCGCCTTTCCCGATGCGCCACCCCCGGCCTCGCCCGAGATGTTCAAATGGATGCGGCCGGATGCGGCGCGGATCGTGGCCGCCGCGAAAGCGATGGTGTAGGGCCATGAAGGACGCTTGCGGCAACATGGATGCAGCGCCGGACGGGACTGGCGCGATGGCCTATCGGATCGTCTGCGACCACTGCGCGGACAGCCCCTTGCGCAGCACCCTTATCAAGACGGCCTTCTGGCAGGGCGACGGACTTGTGGTCATCCGCAACATCCCCGCGATGGTCTGCCCGGACTGCGGCGAGGAATATGTCGATGACGCCACGGTGGTGACGCTTGACCGGATGCGCGGGAATGGCTTTGCCGACTGCGTGGTGGCCGATGCGCTGCCGGTTTCGGTGTTCGACTTTGCAGGCGCGCGCCGATGCGCCGACCCGTAATCGCCCTTTTGCTATCTGCCGTGGCGTCTGCGGCCATGGGCAATGGCGATCCCTTTGGCTTTGTGCCGGATGGCGGGCGCGGCCTCTTTCCCCGTGCCTTTCCTGACCGACCCGCGCAACAGGCCGCGCTGGCCACCGCGCGCAGCGAGGCCGAGTGGACCGTTGCACTGACCGGATCGGGTTTGACCGCGCGTGAGGTCGCAACCCTTGCCGCCTATCTGGCACGGATCGCCCCGCTGCTGGCAGGGGCGGACCCGGTCGCAAGCCTGCCCCCCGACGGGCGCGACATGGCGCTTGCGCAGTGCCAATCCTGCCATTCGCTGTTCTCGGGATATCTGATGCAGCGGCGCGACCGTCAGGGCTGGCTAAAGGTCTTTGCGTCCCCCTTCCATGCCGCGATCCCGTTGGACGATCGCGAACGGGCACTCTTTGCCGACTATTCCGCAATCAACCTGCCGCTGCGTCTTGAGGATGTGCCGCCCGAGATGCGGTTCTGATCGGAGGACGGAAGATGACAAGACGGTGCCTGTTCCTGCCGCTGCTTGTGCTGATTGCGACAGACGCCCGCGCGCAGGAGGACTATTTCGCCTTCATCCCAGACGGGGGCAGGACGATCCTTGCCGCCGCGCTTGCGGCAGAGCCGTCGCTGGCCGGTCTGCTTGTCCCCGCGCAAAGCGCCGAGGACTGGCTGACGCGGATCACGGGCAAGGGTCTTCCGGGGCTGGCAGGGCTGGATGACTGGCAGGCGCGCACGCTTGCGGATTACCTCGCCTATGCTGGTTCCATCGATCCCGCCGCCCTGCCGCCGGATGGGCGCGACATGACGCTAGAGCGGTGCCAGTCCTGCCATATCATCACGGTGGTCGTGACGCAGGCACGGGCCAAGGCGGCATGGCTGGGCACGCTGGGCAAACCCAGCCACGTGGAAATTCCCCTAAGCGCGGCCGAGCGGGACCAGTTGGCCGATTACCTTGCCGTGAATGCGGGCATCCCCATCGACGCCATCCCCCCGGAATTGCGGGCGGGGGGTGCCTCGTACTAGGCCATGTCCTATACGGCGCTCAGCTTCTGGCTGTTCCTTGTCGTGGTGCTGGCCGGGGTGGCCCTGCTGCCGGTTGCGGCACGGCGGATGTGGCTTATTCTGGCAAGCCTCTGGGTCTATGCCCTGCCGGACGCGATGCGTCTGGTCTGGCTGGCGGGTGTCTGTGGCATCACGCTTGTCGCGTCGGCCCCGGCGCGGGCAGGGGCTGCCCCGGTGTGGCGCGGGCTGGGGATCGGCGCGCTTGTCCTGATCCTGGTCTGGGCGCGGTTTGCCGAGCTGGCGGGGCTTGCGGATCCCGGCGCACCGCCGGGACTGTCGTTCATCGTCTTCACGGCCATCGCGGCCATCGTGGAACGGGGGCAGGGGGCGTGGCGCGCGCGCGATGTCGTGCTGCATCTGCTGTGGTTTCCCAAGCTGCTGGCCGGTCCCATCGAAAGGGCAGGGACGCTGATCCCCCAGTTCGGCGGGGTTGCCCTGCGGCCGGGGCTTGCGGCGCTGGGCGTGGCCTATGTCGTGACCGGGCTGGTCAAGAAGGTGGTGATCGCCGACCGCCTTGCCCCCATCGTCGAGGCAGGCTTTGCCCAGCCCGCGCTTGCCACACCGGTCGACCTGCTGCTTGGGGTCTATGCCTTTGCATTCCAGATCTATTGCGATTTTTCCGGCTATAGCGATATCGCTGTCGGTCTGTCCGCACTTGTCGGGCTGCGCCTGTCGCGCAATTTCGACCGGCCCAATCTGTCTGCCACGGTCAGCGCGTTTTGGTCGCGGCGCTGGCATATCACGCTTGGAACATGGTTTCGCGATTTCATCTTCATCCCGCTTGGCGGCAGCAGAGCGGGGCGGGCGCGGCAGGTCCTGAACCTGATGGTCGTGTTCCTGCTGTCCGGCCTGTGGCATGCGGGGCTGGGCTATGGCGTCGGCTGGGGGTTCGTCGTCTGGGGCGCGCTGAACGGCCTCTTCGTCGTGGCAGAGACGTTCCTGCCCACGCCGTCGCGCGCTGTCCCGAAGCTGCTGCGCGGGGTCGTGACCTTTCACCTTGTCCTGCTGACATGGGTGTTCTTCCGGGCCGACAGCCTTGGGGCGGCGGTGACGGTGCTGCGCCGTCTGGGGCAGAGCTTCGCCACCCTGCCCGCGCTGGTCGCGGCCTATCCCTATGGCCCCGACCACCTGCTTGGTGCCGCCCTTGTCGGGGCGTTGTTCCTTGCCGAGGCCGCTGCCGGACGGCGGGGCGTTGCCGAACGGCTTGTGGATCTGCCGTTGCCCCTGCGCTGGGCGGGGCTTTACGCAGGTTTCGGGCTTTTGCTGCTGGCCGGGCGCTGGCAGGGAACGGGGTTCATCTATGCCGGGTTCTGATCGATGGCATCCCCTGCGGATCGGGCTGTTCCTGCTGATCGGCGGCATCCTGTATGCGGGCCTGTTCCTGTGGTCGGACCGGGCGCTTCGGGCGGGCCCATCGTCAAGCCCGTTCCTTGCCGTGACGACCGCCACCGATGGGGTCGATTGGCTGATCCTTGGGGCATCCCATGCGATTCCCTTGGGACTGGCCGATATGCAAGGGGTGATCGGGGCGCGCACGGGGCGCAAGACGCAGGTGCTTGCGCTGCCCGGGGGCGGGCCCTTTGTCCTGCGGTTGATGGCAGAGCGCTGGTTCATGGATCATCGCAGCCGGGGCGTCGTCATCGTGCTGGACGATTTCGCCTTTGCCCATCGCCGGTGGAACGAGGATCGGCTGGCGGATGACGACCTGCTGCCGAAGATTCCGGCGGATGTGCTGACCGCACGGGTGCTGGCCCGCGCTGTCCTGCGCGGCCTGCCGTGGCAGATATGGCTGGCGCAGGTGACGGGATTTGCCCGCATCAACGATCCGCGCCGGTTCGCGCCCCCATCTTGGGCGGCGGAAGACCGCTTCGACAGCGCGCCACGGCCATCCGCCGCCGCGATCCGGTCGCGGGTGGCGTTCCTTTATCCCGGTCCGGGCGATGCTGGGGCTGTTGTGCGGGCGCTGGACGATCTGGAAGCCACGATCCTTCTGGCGCGCGCGCAGGGGGCGCGGGTCGTGCTGCTGCGCCCGCCGCTGCCGGATGCGTTCCGGTCTGCCCTGCCCGTGGTGCCGGGCCTTGCCTCCGGTCTGGCCGAGCGCGCGCGCCGCCTTGGCGTGCCGGTCGTCGACCATTCCGCCGCGATCCCGGACCCGCGGCACTATTTCGACACCGACCACCTGAACCGCAGCGGCGTGTTGCGCTGGTTGGACGTCGGTCTTGCCGGACTGCTGGCGAGGAATGACGGCGGTCAATGACCGGGTGCCCCGTGTTCGGCCAGTCTGCACCGCACCACCTGACCGATCCGAGGGTTCCCGATGCAGCCGATGCCGACCGTCCCCAGTGCCCCCTTTTCCCGGCGCAGCCTGCTGCTGGCGGCAGGCGGGGCCTGTAGCCTGCCGGTCGCGATGGGGCAGGCCGCCACGTCGCCCGAACTGACGGTGACGGAAGCCCTGCGCCAACGCCGGTCGGTCCGGACCTTCAGCGACCGGATGGTCGACCCCGCGCTGCTGGCCGAGCTTTTGTGGGCGGGTTTCGGCATCAACCGGGGGAAAGAGGGGCTGCATACCGCCCCGTCCTGGCGCGGGGCGGCGGATGTGATCGTCCATGCCGCCACGGCGGATGGGGTCGTGGTCTATGATCCCGGGTCCGATGCCGTGCGGGTCTGGAAGGCCGGGGACATCCGCGCGCAGCTATCGCCCCAGCCCTTCGTCGCGACCGCCCCGGTCTGCCTGATCCTCGTGTCGGACCTGCGTCGGTTGGAGGCGGCCGGACCGGAGGATGAGAGGCGGCTTTACGCCATGGTGGACGCGGCCATGGTGTCCGAGAATGCCTATCTCTTTGCCGCCGCGCGGGGATTGGGCACCTGCCTTGTCGGCGGGGTGGACCGGGACGCGATCACGCAAAGCCTTGGATTGGCCGGGCACGAATTCCCCACATTCGTCCAACCGGTCGGCTGGCCGGCCTGACCCAAAATGACGGCCGTCAATGCGGGCGGGGGCGGATGCGCCAATCCTGCATTGTGACGAGGCGGGATGGAAATCTGGCAACCGGTTCGGGCCAAGGGCGTCTGGTCGGGTGGCAGCAGCAAAGGACGGGACAGATCATGACGGTTCGCACACTGGCGGTCATCCTTTTTGACGTGGCCGAGGCTGCCTGGCTTGTCGAAAAGGCGGCCGAGGTTGCCTTGGGCTTCGACAGCCACATCCTCGCCCTGCATCCATTCAGTCCGGTGATCTGGGCTGGCGGTCTGGATGGCGAGGCGGTCTACTTCGCCTCTATGATGGAGTGGGAGGAAAAGGAATCCGCCCGGATCCGGGCGCAGGTGGACGAGGTGCTGCGCAGGAACGGCCTGCGTGGCGAGTATCGCGCCCAGACCGAGCTTTACGGGGCCGAACCCTTTCTGATGGCCGGTGTGCGGGGTGCGGATGCCGTCATCCTTGGGGCGACGGCGGATCATTCGCCCGATGGCCGCCTGCTGGCGCAGCGTGTGGTACGCGATGCCGGGCGTCCGGCGCTTGTTCTGGGAAAGCAGGCGCGGCTGCGCGCCCCGGCCCGCCGGATGGTCATCGGCTGGACCGACACGCGCGAGGCGACGCGGGCCGCGCATGATGCGCTGGGCTTCGCGGCAAAGGGGGCCGAGATTTCGGTGGTGTCGTTTCACGCGCGGGCGGGCAGCATTGGCGAGGGGCTGACCGGGCGCGACGACCTTGCTGCCGCGCTTAATCGGGCGGGGTTCAAGGTGGAAGTCGCCGATCAGATGTCCAGCGGCGACGAGCTGCCCCTGTCCCTGACGCGCTTTGCCCAAGAAAGGGAGGCCGATCTTCTGGCCACGGGGGCCTTTGGCCATTCGCAACTTTACGATCTGCTGGTCGGTGCCGTCACGCGCGAGCTGATGGATTACCCGGACGTGCCGGTCCTTCTGTCGCGTTAGGCAAGGCGCAACGGGGCCTTGCCGCCGCGTTGGCCATGGACGCGGCGCGGATCAAGACCCGGCACAGGGCAGCGGACCTTAGCGCAGGGAGCGGCTGATGGCGGCGGGCCTTTGGGGCCGCCACAGGTGCGGAAAGCCGCGATGACCCAAAGGATGGACCCGCAGCGTGCCGTCCAGACGGCCGAGCGCGTCGGCGGCGTCAAGGTAGCGTTGGGCCTTTGCTGCCCAGTTTTCACGGCCGGACGGGGGCCTGTCGCGCAGATGATCAAGGGCAAGCCGCGCGCGCGTCACCAAGCGGTACTGGACATAGGTGACAAGAAGGCGCGGAGACGGCGGCGCGATCCCCGCCGCGATAAGCGCGTCCGCCAGCACCCCACCCAGACCGGCATAGCCCAGCATCGCGCATTCGGTGGCAAGGAACATGCATTCGTCCCAGATGTCGACCACCCGCAGTTCCAGCGCGGCCTCTGCCCGGTCAAAGATCACCGGTGGATCGGTCAGGCAGACATGCTCGGGCCGCAGGTCGCCATGGCCTTCGACCACCATTCCAGCCCGGTCCCGGGCAAGGATTTCCGGGCGCAGCATCCGAAGGTTTGCGGCCAAGTCGTCGAGCACGCGCAGGCTTGTGGGGTGGGGCAGCTGTGCGGCAAGCGCGCGCAGGTGATCGGCCGTCACCGCATATTCCCGTTCAAGGTGCAGCACATACAGATGGCGGGGGGGGCGTCTGCCCATCTGGCGGCGGTAAAAGGCGACAAGCGTATCGGTCAGCGCATCGACCTGTCGCCGATCAGGAAGGCGCCCCTGCCGGATCATCCCGTCCAGCAGGAATTGCCGGGGCAGCCGCGTCATCTGGACCAGCCAATCGACAACCGGCCCCTTGCCCCGGAGCGCGAAGCCTTGACCCGTCCAGCACAGGGGAAGCCTGCCCAGATAGACCTTTGGCGCCAGATCCTGATTCAGCCAGATTTCCTTGGCGATGGCGCGTTCGCGACGGGCCAGCGTCCTGCAATCGGAATGGCCGATCCAGACAGGCTTTTTCAGTTTCAGCGCGTGATCCCGCGTCAAAAAGACAAAGGCCATATGGGTTTCGATCACATCTTCCACTTCCGCAAGCGCGGACAGGAAGGCGACCTTGTCCTTGATCGTCGGCGCGGCAGTCATGGGGTTTGGCGCCATCGATCACATCCACATTTCGCGGATCGGTCGGCGCAGCGACCGTGCCACTTGTTCGTATTCTCCGGGATCGATCCTGCGGCGCAGGACGGCGAAGACAGCGGCAATCGCCACGTCGGGTTCAAGCAGGGGGTCATCCGCAAAGGCCTTTCCAACCCGTGCGAGCAAGGCGTCGGCTGACCGCGGGCGTGCAGGCGTCCGTGCGGGCATCCAACCTTCGAAAAAGATGCCCCGCAACAGAAGTGGCAGCTGGGCGGACAGGGCGGCGGCCTCTGGCACTGTCAGGAAGTCGCGGATGGCGTGCAGCGTCTCGCGCAGCAGACGGTAGGACCGGCTGCGGTCATGCCAGCCCAGATCGACTTCCAGCAGGTTCAACCATTCCGCCACGACCTGTGGCGCGTGGTCGATGGTGTCGAGGCCGGTCTGTTTCATTGTCACATCACCGACAGGTCGTCGCGCACTTCGCGCACACCGGGTGCGGCCCAGACGGCCTGTTCCGCAATCCGGCGTTCCGACAGGCTGTGAACCTTTCCCCGCAGCGTGACGGACCCGTCCGCCAATTCGATGCTGATGCCCAGCGCGTCCAATTCGACCTGCCGTTTCAGGGCCTGTTCGATCCGGTTGCGCAGATCGGCGGGCGAGGCTTTGGGCGTGATCCGGATGGTGTTGGCCACCCCCCGCACCCCGGCGAGGCCCTGAAGCGCGCGGCTGGCGGATTCGCGTTGATGGTTCCATTCCACCGAACCGGTCAGCGTGACCCAACCATTCTGCACGGCCACCTTCACCCGATCTTCCGGCACCGTGGTGTTCCAGCGCAGGATGTCCAGAACGCGTCGCGCGATCTCGTCATCGGCGGTCGCATGCGCACCCGCCGGGCGCACCTCGATCTCTTCGGCAATCGCCTTGACGCCCCGGACGCCCATCGCGATTTCTTCGGCCTTTAGCTTTTCCGCATAGGTCGACACATGCCCGGACAGGGTGACGACCCCGTCCTTGGCCGCAACGCCGATGTTGGCTGCGTTGACGCTCGGCTCGAATTCCAAGGCGTCGGATACGGTCTGCTGCAGATCACTATCCTTCATCGTCTTTCCTTTCTTGCAGAGAGTTTTCCACGGTGGGGACCCGGAAAGTCTGGGCCTTTGCCGCCCCCGTTGCATTGACGACCGGCAACGGCGGCGGTGTCGCCCGGCAGGACGGATGAGTGCCCCTTGCGATGGACCGGATGCCCTTTCCGGTGGACATCATGCGTCTTCGCGCAGGTCCGGGCCTCCGCCTGCGGGACGGCCTGTGATGCTGCCGGTCCAGCGCAAAGCGGGGACGCGGTTCGGGCTGGATGTGCCCTGCCTGAACGCCAGAGGTCATCTGGGGATCAACAGGAAACGGCGGGAAAAGAGCGCGGCACAGCGGATGGCCTTGCCGCGACCCCGGTGGCGGCAGCGATTGCGCGGGGTGATCCTGCTGCCTGCGATTGCTAGAACTGCCATCTTAGGCTGAAGCCTACGGTCATCCCCTGCCGTGTGGTGATGCTGAGGGTGGCGGGGCCGTCACCGGCAAAGGCAAGGGCGGCCCTGTGGTCCGCCCCGGCCGTCAGAGTGACCGAAAGGGAATGGCCCTCGCCCAAAGATTGGCGCAGGCGTATCGGCAGGATCGCCGAAGGGTCAGGGCGGGACAGGGACCGCAGACCATCACCACCCGCAGCCACTGCCGGATCGCGGGTCGCGCCATCACGTGCGTGCGGTTCGGCCCAGCTCTGATGGGACCCGAAACCAAAGGCGGTCCGCAGGGTAAGGCCACCGCCCATCTTTTGCGGCGGTCCGCGTCCGGCCAACAGGCCGAAGGATATTGTCCGCAGGGGCTGTACCGTCATGATCGACATGGCCGAAAGCCATGCGGTGCAAACCGGTTCGGCAGTGTCCTGCCCCCGTTCGTTCAAGGCCCGCAGCAAGGCCGGGACTTCGGTCCAGCCCGCCCCTCTGCCCTTGGGCCGAAGGTCGACGGTAGATGGCGGCGCGCTGTCTGCCGTCCCGCCAGCACCGGTCGTTGCGGCGTGGGTCGTTGCCTCTTGGGCCAAGGCCGCGGCACCGTACAGCCCACAGCAAAGCCCAAGCGTCATGCCGAAGATCCGGTGTCCGGCCATGACCGGACCCCTACAGCGCGGGCGCAAAGCGAAGCTGGGCCCGCAGGCCGATCCGCAGCCTGACGCGCCTGTCCCGAAGCGGCGTCGACCGGGGCGACAGCTCCCCTAGGGCACCGGGCACAGGCTTGGATGCGGTGCGCTGTTCGACCGGGGCCCCGATCCGCCGGGGCGCTGCTGTGGCCTGCGGGGAGGCGATGATCCCATGCGCGCCACGGTCGCGCCGATGGCCCGACCGGACCCACGGGGCGACTTGGGGCGCAAGCACCCCGCCCAACGCACCATGCTGAAGCAGAACCGAGAGGAGACCCGAAGGCCCGGGTTCGTTCCTGTCCATCGCCCGATCCCTTTTGGCAGCGGAAGTCTGCCTCTAGGGTCGGTCCTTGGGGCGAGGGGGGCATTGACGACCGACATCTCGACAGGGCGGGGCATCCGTTGCGACGGGTGGCCGGACCGGGGCGGACCGCGCAGAGTGTCATTGCTTCCGGTCAATGATTGCACGGGTCCGTTGGTGCAGGCTGGACCATACACATCCCCCTTAGCGGAGCAAATCGATGTCCCGGTCACCTCGTCTGAGGGCCTGCTTCGGCCCCGGTCTTTCCACCCTTGCCCCTGCGGCCATCTTGTTGGCCGCCCTTGCATCCGATGTGGCCGCACAGACCGATGCCGATGAATTTGCCCTTGGCAAGGCAGAGTATATGTCCGCCTGTGCGGCCTGCCACGGCGATGCGGCCGATGGGAACGGACCCATCGCGCCCATGTTCCGCAAACCCGTTCCCGACCTTACCGGATTGGCGCAGCGCAACGAGGGCAGCTTTCCCTTCCTGAAGGTCTTTCAGATCATCGACGGGCGCAGCGTGGTGCGCGCGCATGGCGACCCGATGCCCGTATTCGGCGGCCGCTTCCGGGCCGAGGCCGAGTCCGGCGGAACGATCTTCGGATCAGAAGCCATCGCGCGGGGCCGCCTGCTGGAACTGGTTCTCTATCTGCAATCCATCCAGAAGTGACGGCCCAAAGGCGCCAGCCGAAAACGGCCCGTGCCGCCCTTCATGTCATCTTTGCACTGTCCGGTTGCTCGAAAAGCAATCGGACCACTGTGCTTCTGAGGTCCTGAGACGAGAGGTGGAGGTAGTTCTTCGCCACTTCGCGGACCACAAGCGCCGCCATGGTCGGCGGCACTGCCTGACGGAACAGTCCCAAGATCGGACGCGATGCAAAAACGGCCAACTGGTCGAAGCCTTCTTCCGTGCGGGCGGTTTCCAACCGCTCAAGCACCCGGTGGACAAAGGCGCGTTGCGCGTCGCGGACGGGGTCAGAGGCATATTCCATCGCCGATCTGCCCTTGCCGACCGACGCGAAGCTGCGTCCCGGCTTGTCGGACATCATGTCCTGCAGGCGGTGATGGCTGTCGGACATTTCGATTTCGGGCGCATCCGTTTGTCCGTCGCGATGGACCCCGCGAAGGATGCGGGCGGATTCAGAGTTCATCACAACGGCCCAGAGGATCGGGTCTCGCATCAGAGGATGTCCTGTGCGGGTCGCGGCCGCGATGCGTCAACATCGGGCCCATCGACGAGGGATTGGGACGACCCGTGACCGGTCTGGACAGGGTCGCAGCTTGTGCCGAAGCCGCCGCTGCGGGCGGGGGCATCGGTCGGGTAAACCGCAGACTCGGCAAGCACCGTGGACGGCCACAGGGTTGATCCTGTCCAAGAACGCGGCTTGCGGCGTTGATGATCGTCAACGACCCGTGGCGGGCAAGGCACGGCGCGGCGCGATGACCCCGGGGTGCCTTGGTCCGGGCCCGTGCGTCATGGCGCGGTTTCGGCGGGCGGAACGGGCGCAACCTTTGCACCATCCTGTATGGCGTCTTCGGGATGGAGGATCACGACCGCCCCTTCCTTTAGGCCGCCCACCACTTCGGCCAGCATGTCGGTCCGCTGTCCAAGGTCGACCCGGCGCAGGATGGCGCGGTCGCCTGCGACTTCGAACACGGCCCAATCGGCCCCGTCGCGGAAGAGGGCCGCGACCGGAACGGTCAGGATGTCCTTGCCCTGCCAGACGGTGATCCGGGCCGTGACACGGAAGCCGTGGCCCAGACCTTGTGGCGGCGCATCCAAAAGCGACAGCCGCACCTCGACCCGCTGTTCCTCGATCCCCAAGGCCGAGACCTGCGTCGTCGCGCCGGGTTCGACCCGGTCCACCCGGGCCGCGAAGTCCGGCCCGCCCCATCCGGTGACCGTGGCCTCTGCCCCGGCGGCGATCCGGACCGCATCGCGCGACAGCACATCCGCCACGATTTCCAGATCGGACAGGTCGCCCATTTCAAGGATTGGCGTTCCGGGCTGCACCACCTGTTCATCTTCGGTGAGGACGCGCAGGATGCGGCCCCCGGTCTGCGCCATGACATCTATGCAGCAGGGCGGGGCGATCCCCGTGATCCCGCCATCCAGAACCGCCTGCGCGCTGTCCCTTTCCCGTTCGCGCACCGAAAGGCTGGCGCGGGCGCTGACGGCGGCGGCGGCGGCCGTGCGTTCGGCAAGAAGCGCGTCGTCCAGCACCCGTTGCGACAGCGCCGCACGCGCAAAGAGGGCGCGGGCGCGGTTCGCTTCGGTCGTGGCGTAGTCTTGCGCCGCTTTGGCCTGTTCCAACTGGCTGCGGGCCAGATCGACGGCGGCGGCAGCGGCGGCGACGGTCGCCTGTGCCACGGCCCGCGCGCGGGAATCCAGAAGGGCAGGGGCCACGGGACCGACCCGCGCCACGGTCTGGCCTGCCGTCACCACATCCCCCGGATGCAGGGTGATGCGCCGCAGCAGGCCTGCAATCGGGGCCGAGACGACGACAACCTCGCGGATGCGCGCGTCACCCTCGGCCTCTATCTGCACGGTCAGGTCGGTGCGCGCGACGGGGGCGGTTTCGACGCTGGGCACCTCGGGCAGGAAGGCCCAGACGAGAAGCGCGATGACGGCGGCTGCGGCGGCGGCGGCGGGCAAGAGACGGCGCATGGTCACTCCCTCGTTTTCAGGACGGCGATCAGGTCGAGCCGGTTGATCCGGCCCCGGATGGCGATGGCCGACAGGATGGCGGCGGCAAGCACGATCAGGCTTGCGGTGGCATAGACCTCGCGCCCCATGACGAAGGGCACACGGTAAAGGTCGGACGAAAAGGCCGCGACCATGGCCAGCCCGATGCCATGCCCGATCAGCCAACCCAAGGGCTGGGCAAGAAGCACGACGATGGCCAGTTCCAGCAGGATGACCGCCGCGACCTCGGCCCTCGTGAAGCCGAGAACGCGCAGACTGGCCAGTTCACGGCCCTGTTCGGACAGCGCGATGCGCGAGAAGTTGTAGACAACCCCCACGGCGATGATCGTGGCCAGCGTGACGTAGACCGTGATCATCAGGGTGATGTTTTCGGCCAGCGTGGCACGGAAGCGCGACACGGTCAGGTCGGTGACGTTCAGGAAGCCTGTCTTCGGGGCCAAAGTCGCCGTCGCGAAGAAGGCCCCGGTCGCGTTCGGGTCCAGCAAGAGGTTCGCGCCGGACACCAGCGCCCCTTCGCCCGCCGCCCGGCCAAGCGCCGACAGCTCCATCGTCGCGCCCAGCCCCATGAAGCCGACCGAGATGCCGCTGACGGGCAGGTCCACCACGGATCGCTTGCCGTCGAGGAAATGGACCTCCACGCGGTCGCCGGTCCGCAGGGCAAGGGCCTCGGCCAATGCCTCGGTCAGGATCAGGCCCGTGTCGGGCATCGGCATGGGGCGCAAGTCGGGCGCAAGGACGCGCGACAGGCGGGCATCGGCGGGGCGGCCTTCGATGGCCACGCGCTTTGACCTTGTGCCATGCACCAGCCGTGCGGGGATCATGCGGAATGGTTCGGCGGCCATGACACCGGGCATGTGCCGGATGTCGGCCACGGCACGCCCCGGTTCGGGGGCGGTGAAGACCATCTTGACGTCCTGCCGTTCGGCCAGCCCGAAGGTGACATGGATCATGTAATCGATCGATCCGAAGGACCAGAGCGAGGCGACGAGGATCGCCACGGCCATCGCCATGCCAAGGACGCTTGACGCCGTCCGCAGCGGCCAATGCCAGAGATGCCGCGCCACCATGCGCCCCGTCTGCCGCAGCGCAACCGCCCGCAGGATGCCGCGCCCATCCTGCCGGTAATCCGCCGGCGCGGGCGGGGCCATGGCGACCGCAGGCGGCAGGGCGAGGACCGCCCGCAGCGATTGCAGCGCCCCCGCCGTCGCGGCAAGTGCCGTGACGAGCGCGGCCAGACCATAGACCCGCAGGTCGGTGCCAAAGACAAGGAAGGGAAACGAGAAGAACCGCGCGTAAAGCTGTGCAAGGCCCGCCCTCAGCCATGCGCCCGCCGCGAAGCCCGCCACGATCCCCACGGCGGCAATCAGCAGGACGAATTCCAAATAATGCCCGGCGATCTGTAACGGGGTGTAGCCCAGCGCCTTGAGCAGGCCGATCTGTTCCCGCTCTAGCGTGATCAGGCGCGACAGCGTCATATGCACCAGCATCGCGGCCACCAACAGGAAGATGGGGGGCAGCACCTTCACCATCGCGCCGAGTTGGCGCAGTTCGGCGTCCAGAAAGGCATGGGAGGTCTGATCGGCGCGACCGGTGGCCCCGCCGCCGCCGAAGGGCGCGGTGATGCGGTCCAGCGCGGCGATGACGCGGGGTTCGGACAGGCCGGGGGCCAGACGCAGGACAAGGTTCGAGAAGGCACCCTTCAGGTCATAGGCCTGTTCCAGCGCCGGGCGCGGCAGCCAGACCACGCCAAAGCGGCGCGGATCGGGCATCATCTCGCCGGGACCGAGGGCATAGATGAACTCGGGCGACAGGGCGATGCCCGTGATCGTCAGCGCGCGGCGTTTGCCGTTCATCACGACCATCAGCCGCGCGCCCTGTTGCAGACCATGTGCCAAGGCGAAGTCTTGCGAAACCACGGCCTCGTCTGCCACAGCGGGTTCGGGCAGACGCCCCGCGCGCAGGTGCAGCCGGTTCAACCCGTCTTCCGCCGGGACCGAGACGAGCAGGACCGATGCGGGTTCGACCATCCCCGGAATCTCGGGGCGGGCGAGTTTGACGATGCGTGCCTCTACCCCGATCACGCCGTCGATGGCGCGGATTTCATCGACAAGGGACAGCGGCGCGCGCACCACGTCGCTGAAGAGGTCCGCGAAACGGTATTCGCTGTAATAGCGGTCCCGCGTATCCGACAGCGCCCGATGCGCCCCATTGCCAAGGATCAGCGTCGCAACCCCCGCCGCCAGCACCAACGCGATGGCAAGGGCCTGCGCCCAGAGACGGCGCAGATCGCGCAGCGCCTTGCGGCGCAGGGGCGGGATCACCATGACACCTCGGCCGGACGTTTGCGGGTGGCGTTCGTCATTTCGTCCACGATCCGCCCATCGGCAAAGCGCAGGGTGCGGTCGGCAATCTGCTGGATCGTCGCGTTATGGGTGATGATAAGGGTCGTGGCCCCCGTCGTCCGGTTGGCCTCGACCAACGCCTCAAGGACCAGAACCCCCGTCGCACTGTCCAGCGCCCCGGTCGGTTCGTCGCAAAACAGAAGGTCCGGGCGTTTCGCGATGGCGCGGGCGATGGCGACGCGCTGCTGTTCGCCCCCCGAAAGCTGGGCCGGGAAATGCGCGCGCCGCGCCGACAGGCCGACGATATCGAGCGCCTCTTCGGGCCGCATCGGGTTGGCGGCGATTTCGGTGACGAGCGCCACGTTCTCAAGCGCGGTCAGACTGGGGACAAGATTGTAGAACTGGAACACAAAGCCCACATGGTCGCGCCGGTATCGGGTCAGGGCCTGCTCGCCGAAGGTCGAGATGTCCTGCCCGTCGAACAGGACAGAGCCAGAGGTCGCGCGGTCGATCCCGCCAAGGATGTTGAGGAAGGTCGACTTGCCCGATCCTGACGGGCCGAGGACCACGACGAACTCGCCGCGCGCCGCCGCGAAGTCGACGTCGCGCAGGGCGCGCACCTCGGTCGGTCCGTTCCGGTAGGTCTTGGTCAGACCCCGCGCTTCGATGACGGTCTTGGCTTGCGGCATGTCCCGATCCGTTGCTGGCAGGGCGGCAGAATAGCCCGCCGCGCCATCCCCGCCTTGATCGAGCGCAATATGGGCGGCAGATCGTCCCGTCGCCGTCCCCCCCCCCAATCGCCCCGGTCCGGGCAGGCCGCGTGCTGGCCTGCTTAGGCGCGGCCTAAGCAGCGGACAGAGATTTCGACATTTCGCAGAAGGCATATCCTGCCTATCCCTTTTGCCATGGGTCACGCAAAGGGCAGGGCGGTCATGGTCGAGAAGGTGGGGACGCTGATCATCGGCGCGGGACAGGCGGGGATCGCCATGAGCGCGCATCTGGCCCGCCACGGCGTGCCGCATCTTGTCGTGGAACGCCACCGCATCGCCGAACGCTGGCGAACCGAACGCTGGGACAACCTTGTTGCCAACGGTCCGGCTTGGCATGACCGCTTTCCCGACCAGACCTTCGATGATGTCGACCCCGACGCCTTTCCCTCGAAGGACCGCATCGTGCGCTACTTTGAAGAGTTTGCCGCCAAGATCGACGCCCCGATCCGCTGCGGCGTGACCGTCCGCGCGCTTTCGGCGCGCGAGGGCGGGGGGTTCGTGGCGGACACATCCCAAGGCGTGATCGAGGCGGACAGGGTCGTCTGCGCCACGGGACCCTTTCAGAAACCGCTTATTCCCGCGCTGGTGCCCGAGGGCGTGGTGGCGATGCAGTTGCATTCCGCGCAGTACCGCAACCCGGACCAGTTGCCGCCGGGCGCGGTGATGGTGGTGGGTGCGGGATCGTCCGGCACCCAGATCGCCGAGGAATTGGCGCGGTCCGGTCGCCGGGTCTTCCTGTCCGTGGGGCCGCATGACCGCCCGCCGCGCGCCTATCGCGGCAAGGATTTCGTCTGGTGGCTGGGGGCCTTGGGCAAATGGGACGCCCGCGCCCGCACCCCGGGGACGGAACATGTGACCATCGCGGTCAGTGGCGCGCAGGGCGGGCATACCGTGGACTTCCGCCGCCTTGCCGCGCAGGGGATCACTTTGACCGGGCGCACCGATGGTTTCGCGGGCGGTTGCCTGACCTTTGCACCCGACCTTGCCGCGAACATCGCGGGGGGCGATGCGAATTACCTGTCCGTGCTGGACGAGGCGGACGCCTATGCCGTGGCCAAGGGGCTGGACCTCCCCGAAGAGCCCGAAGCGCGGGTCATGCCGCCCGATCCGCCCTGCGTGACAGACCCGATCCGGACGCTTGACCTTGCGGCAGAGGGGGTTTCAACCCTCCTTTGGGCGACGGGCTATGCGCTGGATTACGACTGGCTGAAGGTCGATGCACTGGATGCCAATGGGCGGCCGGATCACGCCAACGGCGTGTCGCGCAAGGTGCCGGGGCTTTACTTCATCGGTCTGCCGTGGCTGACGCGGCGGTCTTCGGCCTTTATCTGGGGGGCATGGCGCGACGCGCAGGACCTTGCCGCCCATATCGCGGACCGCCAGTCAGACCGCGCCGCAGCCGAATGACCCCCGCGCGGCGCGCGGCCGTGGCTGTGGTTCAGGGGGGCGTGCTGGTGGTCGGGGGCTGCGGTGGGACCCTGCCTTTGGTGCGCCATAGCGGATATCGGCGCGGTTTTCGCCCCCAACGGGCCGTGCCATCAAGAATGCGAAACCAATCCGGCACGGGCTACAAGGAATAACTGTACCGTCCGCACTGATATCGGGTGCCATCGACAGCCGTTTCCATGGCGCAGCGGCAAGAGCGTGACGGGAAGGCCCTTATCGCCCCTGCCAGAGCGCGTCATAGACCGACCGGATCCCCGCCGCCTCACGCTCCACCCCGAAAAGTGCGGTGGCCCTCTCGCGCGCCGCCGCTGCCATCGCGCCCCAGCGCGGGGTCTCCGACAGCAACGCCACGACCGCGTCCGCCGCGCCTGCCCAGTCCCCCAGCGGAAGCACGATGCCCGCCTGATCGTTCCCGTCGACTCGGCCCGCGAATTCGTCGAAATGACCGGTCCGCGTCGCCACGAAGGGCACGCCGCAGGCCATCGCCTCGATCGGGGTTACGCCATAGCCTTCATAGCGGGGCAGGGCGACCAGCAGCCGCGCGCCCTGCATCAGCGCGGGCATCCGTTCCGCCGGAACCTCGCCCGGAAACAGCAGCCGGTCCGCCAGCCCTGCCGCCGCCACCTGCGCCTTCAGGCGGGAAAGGAACCCCTCGTCCCCGCCCTTGGCGAGGCCCGCCACCACCGCCACCGCCCCCGGCAGGTCGGGCAGCGCCCGGATCATCGCCTGCACGAAAAGATCCGTCCCCTTTTCTTCGCGGATGCGGCCCACGGTCAGGATGCCGTACTCCCCCGGAAACCCCGTTGCCCGCCATGCCGCCGCTCGATCCGCCACCGGCTGGAAGCGCGCGGTGTCCACCCCGTGCGGTACCACCGCCCGGACACCCGGAACGAAGCCCGCCGCCGCATCCGACGTCGCGATCACCGCGTCCATGCGCGAAATCAGCCAGCGCGGCCATGCCGAATGCCGCCGTTGCGCCGCCGAGGTGAAGACGATCCGCACCGGCAGCCGCAGCACATCACGCGCAAAGAGCGCGAGCTGCATTTCGGGATTGCGGCGGACATGCCAGATGGAAAACGCCCGCCCCGTCGGCGGCACCCGCGCCATGACCAACGCCTGCCGCCGCGTGACGGGCGCGGGGCAGCCGGGCAGGGGATGGCCTACCAGCACCGCCCGCATCCCGCGCGCCTGTTCGGCCAGAACCGCCGCAGCCGTTGCCGAAACCCCCGTGAAGCGCGGGTTCAGGTTCGTTACGTAAAGCT
>JBDKFE010000096.1:0-6019 GCA_039798885.1 Pseudomonadota bacterium
ACATAGGCATTGCCGGGTCCCGTGATCTTGTCCACGGGCGCAATCGTCGCCGTCCCATAGGCCAGCGCCGCCACCGCCTGCGCGCCCCCCACGCGATAGACCTGATCCACCCCCGCGATCCGCGCCGCCAGCAGCACCAGCGGATTGACCACACCCCCCGGCGTCGGACAGGTCACGACCAGCCGCTCCACCCCCGCCACCTTGGCCGGAATGGCATTCATCAAGACCGAGGACGGATAGGACGCGAGCCCCCCCGGCACATAAAGCCCCGCCGCCGACACGGGCGTCCAGCGCCAGCCCAGCGTCGCCCCACTGGCATCGGTCCAACTGGCATCCTCTGGCCGCTGCCGTTCGTGATAGGCCCGTATCCGCGCGGCGGCCAGTTCCAGCGCGGCCCGATCCTCGGGCAAGACCTTGGCGATCTCTGCATCGATCTCGGCCTCTGAAAAAGCCAGCCGGTCGGGCGTCAATGCCATCCGGTCGAACCGCGCGGTCAGGTCCAAAAGCGCCGCATCCCCCCGCGCGCGGACATCCGCAATGATGGCGGCAACGGCCTGATCCACATCCTCCGCCTCTTCCCGTTTCATCGACAGCAGGCTTGCGAACTGCGCCTCGAAATCGGCATCGCGGGTGGACAGGAAAAAGGTCATGGCATCTCTCCGCAGGGTCCGCCCCATCTAGCGCGGCGTGGGGGGGCGCTCAAGGCGGGGATTGGTCGCGGGAAATAGCGTTCAGAATCGCAAGGTCGCTCAAGAGGCCCCGCGACAACGAAATAAAGTGCAAGGACGCTCGAAAGGCCCCGGTGGGGCGTTTCGAGCGTCCGCCGGTAGGGCCGCGCATGACACGCCGGGTCGGGCGCTTGAAGCGCACGACCCGAGGGAGCGGGTCGTGCGCGGCCCGTGGCTTTGGGCCACGGGCCGAACCAACCGTTGCGCACATGGCGGTAAAGTCCAGAGCGAAACCCAGACAAAACGAACATCCAAGCCCAGGCCGCTCGCACTTCTCCAAAACCAACAGACCGCAAAACCCCCAGTGTCGCGCCACGGTCCTCCGCCGCTAGGCCCGCCTACGGACAGGCAGCGCCCCGCACACCCCCAAACCCCAGCCCAACCCACCCCTATCGCCTTGGTATACCAACCCGCAAACGGCCCTCTCCCACAGCCCCCCAGATGACCCCGCGACCATCCACACCCCCCCTCACCCCCTATCCCCCGACACCCCCAAACCCCCAACATCTTCCCCGCCCTGTGCAACCACGCACCCTTAACCAAGAACCCGCACCCCACCCTCTCCAATTTTGTATGAACACTTTGCGGTACAGAATCCGGCACAGAAAACGGCACAGCCGTTTCCGCCAAACCCCAACGATTCCAGAGTGTTGCTTAACCCCGATGCTCGGGTTTCTTCCGGCTCGGCGCCAGATAAGGCTTCGTGACGTCATGCAGCGTCACTTCCAGCGCCTCGACCGCCACCCGCACCGCCCCGTCCCCTGCCAGAACGAGAGTCACCGCCCCCGTCCCATCCTCCCCCGGCTCCCATGCCAGAGACAGGATCGACAGCACCGTCTCCGGGTCCCCCCGGTCGATCCCCTGCGACCGCACCGCGCCCGCATCCTCGATCACCAACAGCGCCCGCACCCGCTCATAAGGCCGCTTCGCCGCTTCGGCGGCCTCGCGGTCCTCCCAGCGGAACCGATTGATCAGACAGGCAAAACGCCGCTTCGACCGCTCCCACTTCAGGTCCGCGCCGGTCAGCACCGCATCCTGCACAAGGGCCGAAATCACCGACAGGTCATCCCCATCCCGCGCCACAAGGTTCAGCGGGCCAACCTCCCCATCCTCAAAGCGCGCGTCGGACATCAGTTCCCCTTGATCCGTTCGATCTGCGCCCCGCAGGCGGACAGCTTTTCCTCCACCCGCTCATAGCCCCGGTCAAGGTGATAGACCCGGTTCACCACCGTCTCCCCCTCCGCCGCCAGCGCGGCAAGGATCAGGCTGACCGACGCCCGCAGGTCCGTCGCCATCACCGGCGCGCCCTTCAACTTGGCCACCCCCGTCACCGTCGCGGTGCCCCCATGCACATCGATCTTTGCCCCCATCCGCATCAACTCGGGCGCGTGCATGAACCTGTTTTCAAAGATTTTTTCTTCCAGAACCGACACCCCGTCCGCCGTGCAAAGCAGCGCCATCATCTGCGCCTGAAGGTCGGTCGGGAACCCCGGAAACGGCTCCGTCGTCACGTTCACAGCCTTCACCCGACCGTTCTTGCGGCTGACCTTCACCCCCCGCTCTGTCTCGGTCACGCTGATCCCGGCCTCGTCCAGTTTCGCCGCAAAGGCCCCCACCAGATCGATCCGCCCGCCCAGACACTCCACCTCGCCGCCGCAGATCGCCGGAACCAGCATATAGGTCCCCAACTCGATCCGGTCCGTCACGACCGGATGCGTCGCGCCATGCAGCCGGTCCACCCCCTGCACGGTGATGGTCGACGTTCCCTCTCCCTCGATCTCGGCACCCATCTTCCTAAGGCATTGCGCCAGATCGACAATTTCCGGCTCCCGCGCGGCGTTCTTCAGAACGGTCGTCCCCTTCGCCAAGGTCGCCGCCATCAGCGCATTCTCCGTGGCCCCCACGGAAACAAAGGGAAATTCGACGACAGCCCCCTTCAACCGCCCCCCCGGTGCCTTGGCATGGACATAGCCTTCCCGCAGGTCCAGCTCCGCCCCCATCGCCTCCAGCGCCTTCAGATGCAGGTCCACCGGCCGCGCCCCGATGGCGCAACCGCCGGGCAGCGAAACCACCGCATGCCCATCCCGCGCCAGCATCGGCCCAAGCACAAGGATCGACGCCCGCATCTTCCGCACGATGTCATAATCGGCCCTGTGATTGTCGATGTCATGCGACGACATCGCCAGCACCAAACCATCCTGCAAGGACGCGACCTCGGCCCCAAGCGACTGGAGCAATTGTGTCATTGTGCGAATATCCGACAGCCGCGGCGCATTGGTCAGCGTCAGCGGTTCCTCGGTCAGCAACGTCGCGGGCATCAGAGTCAGACAGGCATTCTTGGCCCCCGCGATCGGGATGACCCCGTTCAACGCCCCGTTGCCCCTGACCAAAATCGAATCCATGCCCGCCTCACTCGCTCTCGTGGGGCCCGCCCGCAGCGCCCCCATCATCTTGTGTCTCGCCCGCCCCGGCCCGCGCCCGCGCCTGCGCCTTGCGCCGCGCCATATTGGCCTTCAACGCCGCCTTCAGCCGTTCTTCCCGCGCCATCTCAGACGCGCTGCGCACAGCCTTCGCGGCCTTGGGTTGCTGATGTTCCGGGTCCATCGCCCCCTCCTATACCAAGCGCTGCCGGGGGTCCAGATTGTGCCGGAAAAAGGGGCCAGTTTGCACTTGCACCCGCCCCTGAACGCGGCTATTCACCCGCCACGTCGCGCGGGGGTTCCCCGCACCCGACCCGGCGCTGCAGTAGCTCAGTGGTAGAGCACTCCCTTGGTAAGGGAGAGGTCGAGAGTTCAATCCTCTCTTGCAGCACCATACATACCCCATAAGCGCATGATATAACTGAACAAAAGAAGCATCTTCTGGCGTCAATCCAGCTTTCCATCCCCCTTGTCGATGCCTTGCATCGAATTCGGACTTCCCAATGTGGGCTGCACGGCCCGCCCAGTACTCAGCATGTCGTCGCTTAATGCGCATGTCGCCTTTCGGCCCGTCAAAGCCCGCGTCAGGAAGGAAGAGCATATGATGGACCATCGCGAGGTCGGTTCTGAGGATGACGACCGACGCATCACGCGAAAGCGCGAGGAGAGGGTCCCATGCGTGCGACTGAACCGCGCGGGGCGCAGGCCTATCCGTGTCGAAGAGATGCCGCCACGGGATTGGCCAAAGAGACGGCGGCTGACGAACCGATCCGGGCTTGCGTCATGTCATTTTGCCCAAAGCCAGTCGAGGAAGTAGGGGGGATCGCCTGTAAGCGCGCTCATGTCTTCGGCGCGAACGTTCTGAAGATAGCTCTCGTCGGATGCCGATTGGGCAAGGCCAAGACCCACGCGGTCGCACGGATCCACCAACGTGACGCTGGAGACAGGATCGGCGCGCAGGATATGGGCATCGGCGAGAACACCGCTCACCCCGCCCCCCCACAATAAGCACATTGGTACCGAGTTGGGGGGCGGGGCGATCCGTCCCCGCCGTGGAGGAGGAACGGGCGGGGTCGGGGTGATACTTCATGCCGGCAGGGCAAGGGCGAGGATGGCGAGGAGGAGCGTTGCTCCAAAGGCTGTCCATTCCAGCGGTCCTGCGCCTGCTTCCATTTCGGTCGCGGTATTGGCAAGAAAAAGGGCCATTCCGGGGTCATGGACGCAGCCGAACATGTGTATTTCCTCCGATGTTGATTTCAGGCCGATGCCCGACAGGCTGCGTGCTGGCGTTGGGGCACCGGCAGGCCGGCCCGATGCGCAAGATCATCGCGCAGGGTCAATGCGGCTGGCCAAGGGCCGAAACCGCTGGCCACGTTGATGTGGCCCGCGAAGCCGATGTCCACCAGTTCGGCAACCCATGCATTCGCCAGATGTCGGCTTTGGCCGAAGGACATCCACGGATCGTTGCGGCTGGCGACGAGTGTCGCGGGAACACCGAGCGGACGGTCAGGCAGGCCCACAAAGGAGGCGAGGCGACGACTGCAATCGGGATTGGCGGGCGCAACGAGCAGTGCCGCCGAGACCTTCAACTGCGGCCAGCGCGTCAGGATGCGCGCGGCCAGCACTGCGCCGAGGCTATGGCCGACGAGGATGCAGCCCGGATGATTGAGGATCGCGCCAGCCAAGTCTGCCTCCCATGCCTCATGCGTGGGGTTGGCCCAGTCATGCTGTTCCACGATCAGGGCGTTCGGGTCGGTTGCGGCCCACCAATGCTGCCAATGCGGTGCAGGTGATCCGTCCAGTCCTGGCAGGATGAGCGTCTTCGGCATGGGGCAGCTCCTTCGTTGCCATAAAACACTACCATGTTTGTCGTGATTGTGTTTCCAAACTTGGGCGGGGAAAGAGAACGGGGGTGTCGTCGGGCGCCGCCACGGCACGAAAAACAGGTCGTCGGCATGGCCCAAGGGGCTGCAATCCGCTTGGTGGCGCGGTGTAGTGGAGGCGGCTGTTTTCCTACGCGCGCGAGGGGGGCACGGCAGAAAAACCAGTGTTTCCAGATGCTTGATGAGGAGCGAATTCTTCTCGTTTCGTGCTGACCTTTGGAATGGCCTGAGGAGAGGTTCGCTGGCAAATTAATCACGATCAAATAAATCGACATAAGGTCCACCGCCCATGACCCGCACCATCATCGGACTTTCCGGAAACCTCGACCGCCCGTCAAAGACCCGCGCACTGGTCCAGACTGCCGTTGCCGCTGCCGCCAGCCGGTTCCAAGCGGTGGGGGCCGTGTTCGACCTTGCGGATTTCGGCCCGTCTTTGGGCAGCGCGCGGCGGGTTGAGGATCTGGCTTCTACCGCTCGTTCGGCGCTGGATGTAATCCTGTCGGCCGATGCGCTCATCGTGGCGAGCCCGGTGTACAAGGGAAGCTACACTGGGCTTTTCAAGCACCTGATCGACCTGATCGACCCGCAGGCATTGCAGGGCAAGCCAGTGCTTCTGGCCGCGACGGGCGGCGGGGATCGGCATGCGCTGGTGATCGAGCACCAGTTGCGCCCGCTGTTCGGTTTCTTCGAAGCGCAAACCCTGCCGACCGGTGTCTATGCCGCCGACCGCGACTTCGCCGATGGCCAACCGTCCTCATCTGTGCTGAGTGACCGGCTGGCGCGGGCGGTCGATCAGTTCTCGCCCTACTTCGCCAGACGCGCCCAGCCTGAGGTGTTCGTCCTAAGCGCCTGACACCGTTTCCCAATCCGAACCGCCTTGCGTGGCCCCCAAGGGCCGCGACGGCCCCCCTGTTGCCTGATGAAAGGACCGACCCATGACACGCAAGATCCGCCTTGGCGCCTTCCTTCCCGGCGGTGGCCAGCATGT
>JBDKFE010000097.1:0-77728 GCA_039798885.1 Pseudomonadota bacterium
CCCCCCCCCCCCCCCCCCCCCCCCCCCCCCCCCCCCCCCCCCCCCCCCCCCCCCCCCCCCCCCCCCCCCCCCCCCCCCCCCCCCCCCCCCCCCCCCCCCCCCCCCCCCCCCCCCCCCCACCCCCCCGGCTTTTCCGGGCCTTGCTGCGGTGCGCGTGCTGCGGGCGTCGGACCGGGAGGGCCGTCTGCCCTCCCGGACCCACCCGAGGGTATTTGGGCCGAGATGAAGGGCAGGGGGCAGGTTTGGCGGGCTTGCCCTGCTGGGGGCGGGCTGATAGGGGATTTCTGATGAAATCGCTTGGGAATGGTCATGCCTGACGGTCGGTCGGTGCGGTTGGAGGTGCTGGGGCTGCGGCGGTCCTTCGGGGGGGCGCCCGTCGTCGATGACGTGTCCTTGGCGGTGGCGGCGGGGCAGGTGACCTGTCTTCTGGGGCCGTCGGGCTGTGGGAAGTCCACCACGTTGCGGATGATCGCGGGGGTGGAGCGGGCGGATGCCGGGGTGATCCGGATCGACGGGCGCGAGGTTTGCGGGCCGGGGGGCGAGGTGCCGCCGGAGGGGCGGTCGGTCGGTCTGATGTTTCAGGATTTCGCGCTGTTTCCGCATCTGACGGTGGCGCAGAACGTGGCCTTTGGGTTGTTGGCGGACAAGGCGGCGAAGGCTGCGCGCGTGGGCGAGTTGCTGGAGCGGGTCAATCTGGCGGGCTATGGGGGCAAGCATCCGCATGAGTTGTCGGGGGGCGAGCAGCAGCGGGTGGCGCTGGCGCGGGCCTTGGCGCCGCGGCCCAAGGTGATGCTGATGGATGAGCCCTTCTCTGGTTTGGACAACCGGTTGCGGGATGGCATCCGGGATGCGACGCTGGAGGTGTTGAAGGAAGAGGGGACGGCGGTGTTGCTGGTCACGCATGAGCCGGATGAGGCGATGCGGATGGCCGATGAGATCGCGCTGATGCGCGGGGGGCGGATCGTGCAGCGGGGCGCGCCCTACAACATCTATAACGCGCCCGTGGACAAGGCGGCGGCGGCGTTCTTTTCCGACATCAACGTGATCCGGGGGGTAAGCCGGGGGGCGCTGACGGACACGCCCTTCGGGGCGTTTCTGACGCCGGGCCATGGGGATGGGGCGGCGGTGGAGATCGTGATCCGGCCGCAGCATCTGAAGATCGATTTCGACCGGGGGGGGCGGGGGCCCAATCCGACGGTGCAGGATGGCACGCCCGCGCGGGGGGTGGTGCAGCGGGCGCGCTATCTGGGGCGGGAGTCGCTGGTGGATTTTCGGATGGATTACGACGGGTCTGTGCTCACGGCGAGCGTGCCGGGGGTGTTCCTGCCCAAGGCGGGGACGGCGCTGTGGCTGATGATCCGGCGGGATCGGTGTTTTGTGTTTGGGGTGGGGGGACGTTAGGGGTTCAGGGTCGGTTCTATCGGATCACCGTCGGGCGTCATGAAGCGTGTGACATGCGCTTTGGTTGGATCGTTGAGTAGGCCAAGAACCTGTCCCGCGATCTGGGCGGCATCGCTGGACGCAGGATACCAGATTGAACATCCAAAATCGGTCTGATGCGATGGGACTGCGATGAGCAGAAACCCGTCGGGTACGGGGAGGGCGACGCCAAGCCATTCGCCCAATCCGTCACGCTGGAACCGGACAGGTGTGATCGTGATGGTCAGGAAATCCCCAAGGGTCGCGGTGGTTTCAAGTCTTGCAAGGTCCGGCAGGTGTGAGCCGGCGCTGCGTGCTACCGACTGCGCCGCAAAGGTGCCATTGGCCAGAAAGCTCATACCGGTCATGGGAGCGGCCTTTTCGTTACGGTTGCCGGAATGCCAACCCTGTTCTCGGACGGGAAATCCAGAACACCGGGATGCCCTTCGGGCCAGTATACCTCGCGTATGAAGGCTTGCCATCGCTTGCGAATGACAAGCTTGTCTTCGGGATCACGGGCGTATCGAAATCGTAAGTGTCCCGCGCGGGATCATGTGGTCCGGGATAGGCCTGCACGCGCAGCCCTTGCGCGAACACCCGCGCCTCACCTCCTTTGAGCAAACCCGTCTTTTCGACGAGGTCCGGCTCGTTGCGGTTCGCCGGGGTGAGGTAACGGTGGTACAAGCGCGCAAACCGGATACAACTTTTGCGTGTATATCTACTGGGTGCTTTTCCGCTGTCAAGTGGTTCCATCGGTGGCTTGGGCGGGAGAGGTATCCTAGTCGATACCCGCCTGCGGCATCAGCGTCGCGATCTTGGTCAGCAGGCTGCGGGCGGGGCGGTGGCGGGGGTGGGTGTCGTCCTCGGCGATGTGGCGCAGCGCTTCGGCCAGCGTGTCGAGTTCGTCCTGAGTCAGCAGCGTGGGGGGCAGCATCAGGGGTGTGCGCAGGATGTAGCCCAAGCCGCGTTCGCCTTCGACCGGAAGGCCGGTGCGGGACATCATGCCCATGTCGCGCCAGATGGTGCGGACCGAGACGCCGACGGCTGTGGCCAGTTCGGCGGCGGTGTGCAGGCGGCCGTCGCGCATGATTTGGATGAGGTCGTAGAGGCGGTCGTCGCGTTTCATAGGGGGCTGGTCCGGCGGTGCTACTGACAAAATACTGTCAGTTGAGCGCGGGGGAAAGGGTTATCGCCCCTTTTCGGCGTCGGCGGTCCGGGCATATGCAAGGGTCAGTGGAAGCCAAAGGGGCCCGTGCGGCCCAACGGATGGAGAGAGTCATGCTTCAGAATATCGGCCTGCCCGGTCTGCTGCTCATCGCGGTCGTGGTCCTTGTGCTGTTCGGCAAGGGCAAGGTGTCCGCGCTGATGGGCGAAGTGGGCAAGGGCATCACCGCCTTCAAGAAGGGCGTGAATGATGGTCAGGCGGAGATCGAGAAGGAAGCCGCCGAGGAGGCGCGCGACGTGACCCCGGTCGTGGCACAGTCGGCTGCCCCGGTCGCTGCGGCGGCGGACAAGGACAAGGCCTGATCGTCGCGCGGCCCCCCAAGGGGCCGTGACGGGCGACGAACGGAGGGACGGGAATGGAAATCGGCTGGACCGAGCTCATGGTCATCGGGGTGGTGGCGTTGATCGTCATCGGCCCCAAGGACCTGCCGGAGATGTTCCGCACGCTGGGGCGGTTCACGGCCAAGGCGCGGTCGATGGCGCGCGAGTTTTCGCGGGCCATGGAAAATGCGGCGCGGGAGACCGGGGTCCATGAGGTGGCGAAGGACCTGAAATCGGTCAGTTCGCCCAAGTCGATGGGGCTGGAGGCGGTGAAGACTGCTGCCGACAAGTTCGAGAAGTGGGACCCGCTGAAGAACGCGGCCAAGCCGACATCGCCGATGCCGGTCCGGACTGCACCGCCTGCCCCCCCGCCGATGCCCCCCGTCGCACAGGCGGCGGTGACCGATCTGTCGGACGTTCTGCCGACGACCCCTGCGGCAGCGGCCGCGGCGGCGTCTGCTGGGGCGACGTCTGCTGGGGCGGCGGCGGCCGCGTCGGAAGGGGCGGCCACGGTAGCGTCGTCATCGGCCATGGGCCCCGCTACGGCGGCGCTGGCCGAGAAGCAGGCCAAGCGCAAGGCAATCGCGGCGGAGGCGGCGGCGAAGCTGCGCGCCGTGTCCGAAGAGCCCGCCGCCGCGGCGGTGGTGGAGGAAAAGCCCAAGGCGGCCCGCAAGCCGCGGGCCAAGAAGGCCGAAGGCGGAGAGGCCTGAGATGACCAAGACCGACGACATCGAAGAAAGCTCGGCCCCGCTGATCGAGCATCTGACGGAACTGCGCAACCGCATCCTCTATTCGCTGGCGGCGTTCATCGTCTGCATGGTGATCTGCTTTTCCGTCTGGAACCCGATCTTCAACTTCATGACACAGCCGATCTGCGATGCGCTGGCCAATCGCCAACAGGATTGCGGGCTGGTGCTGATCAAGCTGCAAGAGGGGTTCTTCGTCGCCATCCGCATTTCGGTGATGGGCGGCTTTGCCATGTCCTTTCCGATCATCGGCTACCAGTTGTGGCGTTTCGTGGCGCCGGGGCTTTACAAGTCAGAGAAGGCGGCCTTCCTGCCGTTCCTTCTGGCCTCGCCCATCATGTTCTTCATCGGCGCGGCCTTTGCCTATTACCTTGTCCTGCCGATCGCCTTTGATTTCTTCTTGGGCTTCCAGCAGAACTACATGCCCGATCCGGCCACGGGCGAGATCCTGTCTGACGCGCCTGCGGGCGTGGTGTTCCAGGGGTCGATGGAGCAGTATCTGTCGCTGACGACGAGTTTCGTGATGGCTTTCGGGCTGTGCTTTCAGTTGCCCGTGCTGCTGACGCTGATGGGCAAGGCGGGGCTGGTGACGTCGAAGGGTCTGATCGCGATGCGGCGTTATGCCATTGTGATCATCGTGATCCTTGCCGCCGTCGTCACGCCGCCGGATATGATGAGCCAGTTGATCCTGTTCGCAGCGATCTATCCGCTTTACGAGATTTCGATCTTCCTGATCGCGCGGATCGAGAAGAAGCGCGAGGCCGAGTTGCGGGCCGAAGGGCTGTGGGTCGACGAGGACGAGGACGAAGAACAGTCCGGGAAGGCGTGAGGCGATGAGCGAGGAGTTGCTGGCGCGCATCGCTGCGGCGTTGGAGCGTATGGCGCCCGCGCCGATGCCCGCGCCGGATTACACGGGCGAGGCCTTCCTGTGGCATAGCGGGCCGGACCGGCTGGAGGCGATCGGGCGGGTCAGCCGGGTGGACCTGTCGCTGCTGGTGGGGGTGGATCGGTCGCGGGATACGCTGCTGGAGAACACGCGGCATTTCGCGGGCGGCTTGCCTGCCAACAACGCGCTGCTTTGGGGCGCGCGGGGGATGGGGAAATCCTCGCTGGTCAAGGCGGTGCATGCGGCGGTGCGGGCCGAGGGGCATGATCTGAAGATCGTGGAGTTGAGCCGCGAGGACCTGCCGTCGGTGGGCCGGTTGATGATGTTGCTGCGCGAGGCGGCGCCGCTGCGTTTCATCCTGTTCTGCGACGACCTGTCCTTTTCGCATGACGACCAGCATTACAAGAGCCTGAAGGCGGTGCTGGATGGCGGAATCGCGGGGCGGCCGGAGAATGTGGTCTTCTATGCCACGTCGAACCGCCGCCATCTGATGCCGCGCGACATGATCGAGAACGAGACGCAGGCGGCGATTCACTCCACCGAAGCGGTGGAGGAGAAGGTGTCGCTGTCGGACCGCTTTGGTCTGTGGCTGGGGTTCCATCCCTGCACGCAGGACGATTATCTGGACATGATCCGGGGCTATTGTGCCGCCCATGGCGTTGCGGTGCCCGAAGAGCGGCTGCGGGCCGAGGCCGTCGAATGGCAGGCGACGCGGGGCGGGCGGTCGGGGCGGGTGGCGTGGCAGTTCTTCACCGACCTTGCAGCGCGGGAAGGCGTAAGGATCGGCTGATCGATCAGGCGCGGACCATGGCCCAGACGGCGGGGGTCGAGTGTTCCTCGACCAGACGGAACCCCTTGCGGGCCAGAATCTGGCGGCATTCGCGCAGGCCTTCGCGGCCATAGATGCCCTTGTGGTATTCGGCGACAAGCACCTTGACCCCCGTCAGGTCGGCATGGCGCAGGAAGTCCAGTTCGCCGCCTTCGATATCCATCATGATGGCATCATGCGGGAAATCGCGGCGCAAGTCGCCATAGCGCAGCACCGGCACAGAGACCGGGCGTGTGCGGTCTTCGCGCAGGGGCGTGAGCGAGGAGCCGAGGAAGTTGCCGCGCACGTGGAAGGTGACTTCGGCGGGGGCGTCGGGGGCCGACAGGACGACGGTGTTGCGCAGGTCGATCAGGTCGGCAAGGCCGTTATGGGTGTGGAGGTCGCGGATATTGGGGATGAGGCCGGGGTTCGCCTCGACCGACAGCATCGCGGCGGGGGCGAGGTTCTTGGCCAGAACCGCGCCGACCACGCCTGCACCCGCGCCAAGTTCGAGGATGCGTGATCCCTTGGGGATGCAGGCAAGGCCTGCCGCGATCTCTCCGCCTTCGTAGCGGCCTGCCGTGATCGATTCGATCATGCGGGGGCCAAGATGGGGAGAGGCCGGAACTTCGATCCCGTGGCAGGCGGCGACGATCTGGGTCGATGTGGTCAAGGGATCACCCTTTTTTACTGGTACTGCGGACACGGAAGACAGGTGATCACTTCAGGAAAGGCATCGGGTCCGTGCTGGCCGCGCCACGGCGGACTTCGAAATGCAGGAAGGACGGGTTGCCGGACCGCACATTGGCGATGGTCTGGCCCTTGGAGACCTTGTCGCCCTTCTTGACGGTGATGCCCGCGACGCCGGCATAGACGGTCAGCAGGCCGCCGTCGTGGCGGATCACGATGATCGGGGTCTGGGCCGTGTCCTGCGTGATGGCGGCGACGGTACCTGCGGCGGCGGCCTTGACGGGGGTGCCTGCCGGGGCGGCGATGTCGATGCCTTCGTTCTTGGGCGGGGCATAGCCACGGATGATGTCGCCCGCTGCGGGCATGGCGAATTGCGCGGCAGAGGCGGCGGTGCGCGTCTCGCCCAGATCGGGGGAAGCGGGCGTTTCCTCGGCGGCTTGTGCGGCGGTCTTGGTGTCATCCTCGGGCAGGGGTTTGGAGGCGGAGGGCGGTTCGGGCGTGGGCGAGCCGGCGCCGGGTGAGGTGACGACTTCCACAGGTTTGGCCGGGGGCGCGCCGGTGGGCGTGGGGATCATGAGATATTGCCCTTCGCGCACGGCGAGGTCGGGGCCGAGCCCGTTCCAATCGGCCAGCGCACGGGCCGAGACGTTGTACATCCGGGCGATGGAGAAGGCGGTTTCGCCGCGCTTGACCTGATGCCGCGTCGGGGCCATGGAGCCAAGCGCGCTGTCGTCGGGTTTGGGCTGGGCGGAGGGGGTGGCGGTTGTGGTGGTGGTGGTTGCGCTGCTGTCCACGCGGTCAAGCGCGGTGGTGGCGATGGACGTGACGCTGACGGCACCTGCGGTGGCCATCGGGGCCGAGGCGACGTTGCCGCCGGTGATCGGCGCGCCGGCGCCGCCTGCGGCACCGCCCGACGCGACGCGGCGGGGCAGGGCAAGGATTTCGCCTTCGCGCAGGGTCGCGTTGGGTTGCAGGGCGTTGTAGCCCGCAAGTTCGGCGGGGTTCAGGCCGACGCGGGCGGCGACGGAGCCGACGCTGTCGCCCCGGCGGGCCACGGCCACCTGATAGCCGGGATAGGAGATCACGCCATTCGCATCCGGGCGCGGCGGGGCGGCGGTGGCCTGACGCGCGGCCTCGGTCGTGTCAAGCGTGTTGGACCCGCCACGGAAGTCCCAGTCGAGGTCGGACATCATGTTCGTCCCGCCCTGACAGGCGGAGAGGGCGACAAGCGCCGTGGTCAGGCCAATTGCGCGCAGTCCCGGAAATGCGGTTGTCATGCTCTGCCTCTTTGCCGGTCCGGGTTGATGTCCCGGAGCCTGTTCATTCTGTCCCGATGCCTTCGACCAGCGGCACGAAGCGCACGGGGCGAAGTTCGTCATAGTCAAAGCCCGCCTCGGTCCGCGTGACCTTGATCAGACTTTGCACCGTGTCGGACTGCCCCACGGGCAACACCATGATACCGCCCATTTTCAATTGCGCCAATAGGGGGCCCGGCGGGTCTTCGGCGGCTGCCGTCACGATGATGCGATCAAAGGGGGCCTGATCGGGCAGGCCGAAGCTGCCATCCGTGGTGATGGCGGTGATGTTCGTCAGGTCCAGCGCGCGGAAGAGGTCGTCCGCCTCGCGCACGAGGCGGCGGTGGCGGTCCACGGTGTAGACGCGGCGGGCGAGCTGCGACAGGATCGCGGCCTGATAGCCCGAGCCGGTGCCCACTTCGAGCACCTTGTCGCGGGGCTGCACGTCCAGCGCCTGTGTCATGATGCCGACGATGGAGGGCTGGCTGATGGTCTGGCCGCAGGCGATGGGAAGGGGCATGTCCTCGTAGGCGCGTTCGGCAAAGAGGCCGCGCACGAAAAGGCCACGGTCGATGGATTCCATCGCCGACAGGACGCGGGTATCCGTGATCCCGCGCGAGCGGAGGGTGAAAAGAAAGCGCATCTTGCGTTCGGCCGCGGAGTCTTCGTCGTCGTCGAAGCCCGCCGGTCCCGTCATGCCAGCCGCGCCTCCAGCTCTGCCAGCAGGTCGTGGGCGGTCAGGTCGGCGCGCAGGGGGGTGACGGCGATATAACCGTCAAGGTTGACCGCCGCATCGGTGCCGGGCGCGGTGGGGGTGTGCTGCGGGCCGCCCTTGATCCAGATGTAGCGCCGCCCGGTGGGGGAGATTTGCGCTTCGGCACTGAACGAGGTGTCGCGGCGGAAGCCTTGGGCGGCGACCTTGATGCCCTTGACCCGCGCGGCGGGCAGGGGGGGGAAGTTCACGTTGTAGAAGGTGCGGTAGTCGGTATCGGTCCAGATGCCACGGTCCAGCAGGGCGCGGATGACGGCGGGGCCGTGGATGCGGGCGGCTTCGAACGGGTCGGACAGGCCGTCCTGTTCGGGGCCGAAATATTGCGACAGGGCGATGGCGGGGATGCCTTGCAGCGCCGCCTCCATCGCGCCACCGACGGTGCCGGAATACAGCACGTTCTCGGCCGCGTTGTTTCCACGGTTTACGCCGGAAAGCACGAGGTCGGGCTTTGCCCCTTGCAGAACGTCGTAGATGCCTGCGAGCACGCAGTCGGCGGGGCTGCCCTCGGCCGCGTAGCGGCGGGGGGAAAGCTTGGCGATCATGGTGGGGTTGGTGTAGCTGATGCAGTGGCCCACGCCGGATTGTTCGAAGGCGGGGGCGACGGTCCAAACCTCGCCTTCCGGGCCTGCAAGGGATGTGGCGATTTCTGTCAGCGCCTCTAGCCCCGGAGCGTTGATGCCGTCGTCATTCGTGATCAGGATGCGCATGATGTGCCTTGTTCTTCCGTGTCCTGCTTAGTGCAGGGCGGAAGGGGCGACAAGCAGGCGCGTGGCCGGACCGGGACGTTGCCATCCCGGTGTTGCAGGTCAGTCGGCGCTGGGCGCGGTCAGCGACGGGGGCGGTGCGTCTGACAGGAAAAAGCCGTCCGGCGCGAAGAGGACGCCCAGCACGGCAAGATAGGCCAGCACGAAGAGGGCGATGGGCGCCAAAGCGGCGCGGCGCGAAACGGGACTGGCAATCGGCAGGGTCTTGGGCATGGCAGTGCTCCTTCCGAGTCGATGCGGGAAGACTATCGCATCACGGATTGTTTCGCGCTGTGAAATATCGACGGCTGGGTGCGTGACTGGGGCGCGCGACTGGGGCGCGCGGGATTCTGCCCGTCGGGCGGGGTGGCATCGGCGGGGTTCCGCGCGGGAACGGGTCAGAGGTCGCCGACTTGCGGGCCCCATGTGTCCGAAAGGGCGAAGCCTGCGGGAAAGGGGTCGTCGCGGCTGACGCGCAGGGTTTCGCGGCCATAGACCCATGCGCTGCCGGTGATGCGGGGGATGATGGCGGCGTGGGGGCCGATGGTGGTTTCGGCGATGACTTGGGCCGTGAAGGTGCCGCCGATGGTGCTGCGCGAGGTGCGGCTGTCGCCCAAGGCAACCTCGCCCCGCGCATGAAGGCAGGCGAGGTTGGCAGAGGAGCCGGTGCCGCAGGGCGAGCGGTCGACGCGGCCGGGTTTCAGGGTGGTGCAGGTGCGGATCGCGCCATCGGGGTCGCGGTCGCGGAACATCACATAGGCGATGTCGGTCAGGCCGGGGAGGGTGGGGTGGTGGACCGCGATCTGTCCGGCAAGGTCGGATTTGATGGCGATGCCTGCCTCGGCCAAGGCGCGGGCGTTTTCGGGGGCGATGGTCAGGCCGATCTTGGGGGCGTCGATCAGCGCATAAAAGACCCCGCCAAAGGCGATGTCGGCGGTGAGGGGCCCGAAGGCGCGGGTCTGGATGGGCGCGTCGAGGGCCAGCGCGAAGGCGGGGACGTTGTCGAGGCTGACGGACAGGCAGCGGCCGTTTTCGCAGCGGGCGCGGGCGGTGACGAGGCCTGCGGCGGTGTCGAGGCGGAGGGTGGTTTCGGGTTCGACCATCGCCACGCGGCCGGATTCCAGCAGGGCGGTGACGACACAGATGCAGTTCGACCCACTCATCGGATGGGCGCGGTCGGCTTGCAGGACGATGAAGGCCGCGTCTGCGTCGGGGCGGGTGGGGGGCAGCAAGAGGTTGACGCTTTGCGCCACGTGGGCGCGGGGTTCGAAGGTGGCGAAGCGGCGGAGGCTGTCGTCCACATCGTTGATGTGGTTCATCTTTTCAAGGATCGTCGCGCCGGGGATTGCAGGCGCGCCGCCCATGATGACCTTGCCGATTTCGCCTTGGCAATGGACGAGGAGGAGGTCGAGGGCCTGTTCGAACCGCATCGCTGTCAGACGTGGCGGGTGATGCCGCCGTCCACGCGGAGGCTTTGACCGGTGATGTAGGAGCTGTCCTCGGTCAGCAGGAAGGCGGCGGCCTTGGCCTGTTCTTCGACCCGCGCGATGCGTTTCAGGGCGGGGAGGTCGGCGAATTTGCCGACATCGAGGCTGTCGGTGAAGCCGGGCATCAGGCAATTCATGCGGATATTCTTGGGGCCGTACCGGTCGGCATAGAGCTTGGCGAAGGAAGAGACGCCCGCGCGATAGACGCAAGAGGCGGGGAACCAGAGCGAGGGTTCGAAGGCCGCGTAGGTGGTGACATTGACGATGGTGCCGCCGCCCTGCGCCTCCATGATCGGGGTGACGAGGCGGGCCATGCGGACGACCGATTTGACGATCATGTCATTGGCGAGGTCCCAGTTTTCGTCGGTGATGTCCAGCAGGTCGCCCTTGGGCGGGTGGCCGGTGTGGTTGAGGACGGCGTCGATGCGGCCATAGGCCTGCATCGCGGTGTCCACGATCCCCTTCAGGTCGTCGGCGTTTTGCGCGACGCCCCGGAAGGCCACGCCGCCAAGTTCGGCGGCCAGCGTTTCGCAATTCTCGGACGGGGACATCAGGGCCAGCGCATAGCCGCGCGCGTGCATTTCGCGGGCGACGGCGGCACCGATGCCGCGGCCTGCGCCGGTGATGAGGGCTACTTTGCGGGTCATGCGGTTCTCCGGTCGGGTGGGGCTGTCAGGCCCAGTTCAGCACAGGTTGCATGGCGGCGGCAAATTCTGCCTTTTCGGCATCGGTCAGGGGGCCGAAGGGCAGGCGGCATTGGCCGACGGGGGTGCCCTGAAGTTCGCAGCCGTATTTCAGTTTCTGTACGAATTTGCCGGATTCCAGCACGTTCATGGCAGGCCAGAGGGTCTGCATGATCTCTTGCGCGTGGGCGTGGTTTCCGGCGCGGAAGGCGGCGTCCATGGCGCAGACGGGTTTGGCCATGCAGTTGGCGGGGCCGCAAATCCACGCATCCGCGCCCCAGTGCATGAAGTCCCATGCAATATCGTCCGAGCCTGAGACGAGTTGCAGGCGGCCCGCATAGCGGGTGGCGATGCCGATGGCGCGTTGCAGGACGCCCGAGGATTCCTTGATGGCGATGATGTGCGGATTGTCTGCAAGGGCGTCGAGCGCGTCGTATCCGATTTCCACCCCGTCCTTGCCGGGGTAGGAATAGAGGACGATGTCCATCCCGGTGGCTTCGGCTACCGTGTTGAAATGGTGGATGATTTCGGGCTGTGTGGGCTTGGTGTAGAAGGGCACGGCAAGCAGGACGGCGTGGTAGCCCATCTCTTGCGCGCGGCGCGTGTTGGCGATGGTGCCAGCGGTGGAGGGGGCGTTGGTGCCCGCGATCAGGGTTTCATGCGGGAGCGCGTGGTCCTTGACGAAGCGCAGGACCGCGTCGCGTTCGGCATCGGTCATCAGGTTGTATTCCCCCGACGATCCGCAGGGCACCCAGCCCGACACGCCCGCCGCGCGCAGCATGTCCATGTGGCGGCCAAGCGCCGGGAGGTCGATCTGGCCGTCCGCGTCGAAGGGGGTGACGAGGGCGGGCAGGACGCCCTGAAGTTTCAGCATCGAAGCCTCCGTCTGACTTTGTCGGCAGTGTGTCGACTGGATATGGGTGGTGGCGAGTCGGGTCAAGGAAAAATAATCTGTGTCGACAGAAGGGGCGGGGCTGGATAAAGGTTTCGCGTGACCGGAGGGCGCAGGATGGATGACGGGCAAGAGACGCAGGACGGGCGGCGCGTGCGCGGCACGGGGATGCGCTTTGCCTATGAAACGCTGCGGGATGAGATCCTGACGCTGGCGCTGGTGCCGGGGCAATTGCTGGACGAGACGACGCTGGCGGAGCGGTTCGGGATGTCGCGGTCCCCCGTGCGCGAGGCGCTGATCCGGCTGGCGGGGGAGGAGTTGGTGGTGATGCTGCCCAACCGATCCACCATTGTGGCACCCTTGGATGTCACCGCTTTTCCCAAATATGTCGAGGCTTTGGACATCGCGCAGCGGGTGAACACGCGGCTGGCGGCAGAGTTGCGGACATCTGCCGATCTAGAGGCCATCGCGGCGGCGCAGGTGCGGTTCGAGGCGGCGGTGGCGTCAGGCCGGCATCTGGCGATGAGCGAGGCGAACAAGGGCTTCCACATGGCCATTGCGGCGGCGGGGCGGAATCCCTATTTGGCGGGGTTCTATGAGCGTCTGCTGGATCAGGGGCGGCGGATGCTGCATCTGCATTTCGACTATCTGGAGCGGACGTCGGAGGGCTTTTTGCTGACCGGAGAGCATCTGGAGATGCTGGAGGCGATCCGGGCGCGGGATGTGGCGCGGGCGGATGCTTTGGCCCATGCCCATACGCGGCAGTTCCGGGATAACTTCCTTGCCTATATGACGGAAACATGGGCTGCCGGGATGGATCTGGGCGCGCCGGGATGAGGGAAGCTTGGCCTTGTGGTCGTGGTGGCGCGGGGCAGGGTGGGCGGCTATGGTCGCGGTGGAAGACAGGCCCGCATGAGGGGGTTGGAAGTGCAAGCCATTGAAAATCATGTTGTTCTGGTCGTGGGGTCGTTGCACCACGACATCATGATCGAGGCACCGCATCTGCCGCGCGTGGATGAGACGGCGGTGGGGCGGCGCTGGTGGCCGAAGTTCGGGGGCAAGGGCGGCAATCAGGCGGTGGCGGCGGCGGCGGCCGGTGTCGCGGCGCGGATGGCGGGGGCGGTGGGGCGCGACGGGTTCGGGGCCTTCCTGACGGCGGCGCTGGATGCGGGGGGCGTGGACCGGCGCTTTGTCGCAGAGGTGGAGGGCACGGGTTCGGGGATGAGCGTGGCCATCGTCGAGGATGGCGGCGATTACGCGGCGACCATCGTGTCGGGGGCCAATCTGCGGATCGATCCGGCCACGCTGGAGGAGGCGGCACTGTGGGAGGGGGTCGCGGTGCTGATCCTGCAGAACGAGGTGCCGGAGGCGGTGAACCTTGCCGCCGCGCGGGCGGCGCGGGCGCGGGGGGTGCGGGTGGTGCTGAACGCCGCCCCGGCGCGGGACTTGCCAAAGGACATCGAGGGGCTGGTGGATGTGCTGGTCGTCAATGCCGTGGAGGCAGAGATGATGGGGGCAGGCGTGGTGGACGGGCTGGAGGCGGCGGCGCGCGCGGCAGAGGCCTTGGCGCGGCGCTTTGCGGCAGTGGTGGTGACGGCGGGGGCCAAGGGGTTGGCGGCGCGGGCAGAGGGGGTGGCGCTGGCGCTGCCGGCGGTGCCTGTAACGGTGGTCAGCAGCCACGGGGCGGGGGATTGCTTTACCGGGACGCTGGCTGCGGCATTGGCGCGGCGCGCTGGGCTGGAGGCGGCCTGCCGGGCGGCCTCTGACGCGGCGGCGCGGCATGTGTCGCGGGCTGGGGATACGTAAAATACGTAATTTTTGGTAGGGGGCCGCTCGTGTTTCGTGCCGGGGTCTGTGCCGCAACCTGTGCATCGGCAGCGCGGGGTCCCGGCGTGATCCGCCACGGATTGATTGGCACATGCCAGAGGTCCCGGGGCAAGCCCGGGACGACGAGAGGAGGGAGCGATGGAGCGGGTTTCGGGACGGCGCGAGATGGTCGCGGCGATGGACCCGGTGCTGATGCCGGGGCGGTTCGTCTTTTGCACGGTGGAGGATGGGGCGCTGGCGGCAGAGGCGCTGGCCACGTTCCGCGAGGAGGAGGGGCTGTCGGTCCTGCTGCCGGTGGCGCGGGCCGAGGCGCTGGGTCTGCCGGTGGAAAGCCCGATGCGGCAGATCACGCTGCGGGTCCATTCCGCGTTGGAAGGGGTGGGGCTGACGGCGGCGGTGGCGGGGGTGCTGGCGGATGCGGGGATCGCCTGCAACATGATCGCGGCGCGTCTGCATGACCACGCCTTGGTGCCAGAGGCGCGGGCAGAGGAGGCCTTGGCGCTGTTGCAGGCGTTGCAGCGGGACGGGGAGGGGGAGGGCTAAAGTCCCGCAAGACTGTTGCGGGACTTTTCGATCAGTCTTGCCCGCCTCAGGCGGCGGGCTGGTCCTTGAATTTGATGGATTCACCGCAGCCGCAGGCTTCGGCCACGTTGGGGTTGTTGAACTTGAAACCCGACTCAAGCAGCGAAGTCTGGTAGTCGATTTCAGTCCCGAAAAGGAACATCTGCGCCATGGGGGCGATCATCACCCGCGCGCCGTCCTGTTCCACCACCTCGTCCAGCGGGTTCACGTCGGTCACGTAGTCCATGGTGTATTCCATGCCCGCGCAGCCGCCCTTCTTGACGCCGATGCGCAGGCCCGCGCTGCCCTGCTTTTCCATCAGCCGCGCAATCTGGCGGATGGCGGCGGGGGTAAGGGTGACGGCCTGTTTGCCGGGGATGCCGAACATGGGAGTGCTCCTACTGTCCGACTAACTTAAGGGGGAAATGTCGGAAATCCAAGCGGGGGCTGCTGTGCGGTCGGCGCAAGGGCGCGCGCGGCCACGGTCATGGCCCCGTGCACAGGGGGAGAGGGGGGCCAGACGGTTCGGGGCCTATCGGTCGGGAGGGCAGGCAGGCGGGCGGGCGTGGGCTCTGCCATGGGCAGGGGAAGGCCCAAGTCTTGGGGTCACATGAAGCCGAGTTCGAGGCGCGCTTCGTCGGACATCATGTCCATGCCCCATGGCGGATCGAAGGTCATCTTGACGTCCACGGTGCGGACGCCGGGGATCGGTTCGACGGCATCGGCAACCCAGCCCGGCATTTCGCCCGCAACGGGGCAGCCGGGGGCGGTGAGGGTCATGGTGATGTTGACGTCATTCTCGGACGTGATGGCGACGGTGTAGACGAGGCCGAGGTCGAAGATGTTGACCGGGATCTCTGGGTCGAAGACCGTGCGGCAGGCTTCGACCACCTGATCATAAAGGGGGTGGTCGGTGGTGGAGGGGGCGATGAGCGGCGCGCCCTCGATCTGTTCCGCGTTGGTCATGGCAATCCCGGTGGTTTGTTGAGTGAATATATAGGGATTGCGCGGGGAAGGGTCCAGAGGGGTTGGACCGCCTGCCGTCAGTCGGCAGGGGCGGGGTCCTTGCCCTGTGCGATGTGCCAGAAGCCGTTGGCAGACAGGGTCTGCCACGGGCCTTCGGTGCCATCGGGCCAGAGGATGCGGATGTCGGCCTGCGTCTGGTCGCCAAGGCCGAAATGGTGCCAGCCGAGGGTGCCGCCAACATGGCCACCGCCCACGGTGACTTCGCGTTGCATCACCTTGCCGTCGGGGCGTTTGACCTCGATCCACGCACCGATGGCGTCGTGGTTGGGGCCCGGCATGGCGAGGGTGAATTGCACCCAGTTGGTGGGCGCTCCCGTGCCGTCGTTGCGCCAGAGCTGCGAGGCTTCGTTGCGGTTGATGGCGACCATGTCCAAAAGGCCGTCGCGATTGAGGTCCACCAGCGCGCCGCCGCGGCCTTGGCGCATGGAGTGGACGCCGGACAACTCGCCCGACTCGAAGAAGGTGCCGTCGGGGCGTTGCAGGAGAAGGTTGTTGGGGTCGTCTTCGGCGAAGTCGGGCATGGCCCAGACATTGCCTTTGACCACATAGAGGTCTTGCAGGCCGTCATTGTTGGCATCGCCGAATTGCGCGTGCCATGCGGTGGAGGGGCGGACGTCGCCGCCCGTATAGGGGCGGTGGGCAGTCACGCCGGATTTCAGCGCGATGTCGGCATAGCGGGGCAGGGGTGGGCCTTCGGCGGGGATGTCCTTGAGCTTTTGCAGCTTGTTGTCGGCCATGGAGGTGAGGAAGTATTCCGGGTAGCCGTCGAAATCGAGGTCTTCCTGCGCGATGCCCATGCCCCAGATGCGCAGGCGCTGCCAGCCATCGGCCTCTCCGAACGCGACCGGGGGTTGGCCGGGTTCGATGCGCCACATCTGTTCCTGCCCGCCCTTGTAATATTCGCGGTCGTTGGAGACGCGCAGGTCGGGGGTGCCTTGGCGGTCCCAGTCGGTGAAGAGGATGGAGAGGGCGCAGAAGCCCGGCTCCAGCGGAAGGGGTGCGTCGTAGCCCGTGCCGTCGGCCTTGGGGCGGTAGAGGTGGTTGGGGGTGCAGTTGCCCCAAGGGAAGGCCTCTTGGGTGCGGTCGATATAGGTGCCGATGGCGAGGGTGGGGAGCGTCGCGCCCTTTTCCCATGTCGCGGCGAAGGCGGTGGACCACAGGTCAAGACCGTCGAAGCCCCATTTGGCAGAGGCATCTTCGAATTCGCAGTCGCCAAGGCCGCGCATCAGGCGGTCTGCGCCGACGCGGAGGAGGGCGAGGTCGGTGATGCCGTCCCCGTCGATGTCGAGCGGGTAGGCGCCTGACACCATGTCCTGTTCCAGACCGCTGTCCGTGGCAGGGGTGAGTTTGAGCGCACCTGCGGGGGTGCTGTCGTTCAGGAAGAGGGTGGCTGTGCTGCTGCCGCCTGCGGCGAAGATTTCGGGCATGCCGTCGCCCGAACAGTCGAAGGTGGCGGTGCCGCCGCCCACCATGAATTCCCATTCGCCCGTGAAGCTGTGGGTGAAGCCCGCGCTTTCGGTTTCTTCGGTAAAGCGGGGGATGGCGGGGTCCTGTGCGAGGGCGGGCGTGGCGAGGAGGAGGAGGGCGAGGAGGGCGCGGGTCATTTGAAGGTCCGGATGGCGTTGACGAAATCACCGACGCAGGCCCCCTGCGACAGCCCTTGGTCGATGGCCGCGCGGAAATGGATGCCGCCGTAAAGGCGCGAGATGCCCGCCTCGTTCGCGGCGGTCCAGAAGTCGGGGAAGTCGCGGGCGGGCAGGCCGTCATCCATGTGGGTGGTGTCGGTGAAGGGGAAGGGGTCGCCCAGTGCCGCCGTCAGGACGGTGGCGGCGGCACCCGACTGGGTGGAATGGCCAGAGGGGTATTCGGGGAAGGGGGGCGTGTTCAGGAGCGGTTCCCATTTCGGGTCGATCACGCGGCGGATATAGGTGACGGGGCGCAGCAGGTCGTATTTGTACTTGTCGCGCCAGTTGACGATGAAGCCGTCGGATACGGCGATCCCAAGGCGGACGAGGGCATCCACCTGTTTTTCCAGCGGCAGGTCGTTGTCTTCGGCGATCTGGAAGATGATGGCGATCCAGTGGCCGGGGGGCGTGGGCGACAGCATCGGGTCGTCCGACCAGAAGCGCGCGATGAGTTTCTGTTCGTCGGTGAGGGTTTTGGAGGTTTCATAGACTTCCACCGCCTCGGCATAAAAGGGAGAGGCGGGGTCTTCGGAATAGGCGGGGGGCGGGGGCAGGGCGCAGGCCGCGTTGTCGGGCAGGGCGAGGGGGCGGTTCGTGCCCCATGCGGGCAGAAGCGGGAATTGCTGCAGGCGGATCAGGTTGGTGGGCACCCAGTCCTGCGGTTCGCCGCCCAAGCTGTAGTCCATCGGGAAGCCCATGTTTTCGATCACCGCGCCACCGTCCGAGGCGGAGGCTGCGATGACGTGATCCGCGAGGGCGGTGCCGTAGGCTTCGGAAAGGGCGATGGTTTCGGCGGTGGCGCTTTTGGCGATTTCGGCGCGCAGGGATTTGGCGAGCGCGGCCTTGGCGCGCTGGCCGGTGGGGCCGGTGTTGAAGAAGTAGCTGTCCACGGCGCGGGCGAGGGCGGCGTTGAGGACGGCGGATTCGTCATAGGTGGCGGCGGGGTCGCGGGCGGGAAGGGGGGAGAGGCCCGTGACCTGACCGGCGAGGCTGTCCAGATCGTCGGTGCCGGAGGCGGTGGATTCATAGGCGATGATGGCCGTGTAGGCGAAGGCACGAGAGGCGACGGGCGGCGTGTAGGTGGGCGTGTGGCGGACGAGTTCAAGGATCATCCGGTACCAGTCATGCAGGACACGCGCGCGCAGGTCGTCATTCGCACGGGCGGCGGGTGCGGCGACCACGAGGCACAGCGCGAGGATGATTGGCCGGAAAAGGCCGCTGATGCCCGTCATGGTGGTTCCCCCTAGGTCGGTCGGCCACTTTGGGCCGTTGCTGAGGCGCAGGGAAACACCAGTCGCGCGCGGGTCGCAAGCCTATTCAGGCCTGTGAATGGAGACCGGAATTCTTTTTCGCCTCCGGCGCTTGGGGCGCGCAGGAGGCGGCGCTGGAAGGCAGGGTCAGGCAGGGATCAGAACGGAATTTCGTCGTCCATGTCGGGGCGACCGCCTGCGGGGGCGCCACCGCCGCCGCTGCGGCCGCTGCCGCCGGCGTAGCCGCCGCTGCTGCCGCCGCCGGAATAGCCGCCACCCGTGGAGCCGCCGCCGCCCTGATAGTCATCATAGCCGCCACCGCCGAAATCGCCGCCCGAGGCGGCGCCACCGCCGTCACCGCGCCCGCCCAGCAGGGTGAGTTCACCGCGATAGGGGCGGATGACGATTTCGGTCGTATAGCGGTCCTGGCCGCTTTGATCTTGCCATTTGCGGGTTTCAAGCGCGCCTTCGATATAGACGGTAGAGCCCTTGCGCAGATACTGCTCGGCGATCTTGGCGATGTTTTCGTTGAAGATGGCGACGGAGTGCCATTCCGTCCGTTCCTTGCGTTCGCCGGTGTTGCGGTCGCGCCAAGTTTCCGATGTGGCGATGCGCAGGTTCACGACCTTGCCGCCGTTCTGGAAGCTGCGCACTTCGGGGTCGCGGCCCAGATTGCCGATGAGAATGACCTTGTTGACCGAGCCTGCCATGAAATCCCCCCTGATTCGTTCAAGTGCCAGACTGGACGCAACTGGTTAACGGAATGCTTCCGTCGGCCTGCCGTCGCCCGTCCCGGGCCGTTGTTCCCGCTATATCCGCCCGCGCCCCGCGCCGCAATGCGCCGTGGCGGGGCGCGGGGCTGGGGGCGGTCTGCAACTCTGGTCTGGTTTGGGGGATTTGCCCCGGAAATGCAGCCTTGGGTTGATTGCGCTGCGAGGGCGGATGGGGCGACAGAGGGGGTGCGGTGGCAAAGAAGCCATGCGCCCAGTCGAGAGGTGATGTGATGAAGAGTAAACTGTTTCCTGTGGCCGTCGCCCTTTTGCTGTTGGCCGGTCCGTCTTTTGCCGATGGCGAGGACACGGTCGATGCCGCGACCAAGGAGAAGGTGACGGCCCTGCTGGTGGCGCAGGGCTATGACGTTCGCAAGATCGAGCATGAGGATGGGCTGATCGAGGTCTATGTCGTCAAGGACGGCAAGATGGAGGAGCTGTTCTTCGATGCCGATCTGAACCCGGTCGAACATGCGGGCTGACGGGATCAAGGGTCCCTGATCGGCGCGGCGGCGACGGCCGCCGTGCCCTTCTGCTTTTGCGGGGAGGGGTCGGCATGGGCAACATGGCGGGGATGGCGCGGGCCGCGGATGGCGCTGTGGCCAAGGCGGCGCAGCGCACCGTTCAGGCGGCCGAGGCGGTGACACGGGCGGAGATGCTTGCAGAGGTGGCTGCAGCCCGGGCCGAGGCGGCGCGGGCGCGGGCACGCGAGGCGGCGCTGGCGGAGTTGGTGGCGCGGGCCGAACGGGCGCGGCTGGTCGTGGCGCGGGAGGCTGCGGCACGGGCCGAGGTGGCGCGCGTGGCAGAGGCGCGGCTGTCGGGCCGGGATGCCGGACCTGCTACGGGTGCGCGGGGGCGCGTGGTCAGGGTCTGGGACCCGGTGGTGCGGCTGTTCCATTGGGGGCTGGTGGGGGCCTTCCTTGCCAATGCCTTTGTGACCGAGGCGGGCAAGACGACCCATGTCTGGCTGGGTTACGGGGTGGCGGCGTTGGTGGCGCTGCGCGTGGTCTGGGGATTTGTCGGCAGCCGCCACGCGCGCTTTGCCGATTTCGTGCCGACGCCCGCTTTGGTCCGGGGGCAGATCGCCGAGATGCGGCGCTGGGTGCGGCGTCCCCATGCGGGGCATTCGCCGTTGGGCGCGCTGATGATCTACAACATTCTGCTGACGATGGCGGGGCTTGTGGCGACGGGCTATGCGCTGACCACGGTGACCTTCTTTGGTGTGCCTTGGGTGGCGGACCTGCATGAAACGCTGGTCACATGGGCCGAGATATCGGCCCTGCTGCATGTGGTGGCGGTGGTGGTGGAAAGCCGGAGGCTGGGTGTGAACCTGCCGAAGTCCATGGTGACGGGGACCAAGCGCCTGCCCTGACGCCCTTCGTCCTGCCACTTTGGGTAGAGGGCGGGGGGTGGGGTGGTCTGACCTGGGGGGAGGACCTGCAACTGGGGTGGCAGGGTCCGGGGAAAGATGGCCTGCCAACCCGGGGTTGAGTTCCCTTTCCGGGGACGGGGCGGCATCTGTCGATCATCCGGCGGGCATAGATGTGCTGCCGGGAAGATCGAAAGGAAAGACAGATGATCCGCAAGATTGCGATGGCCGCACTGGCACTGAGCGTCCTGACGTCGCCGATGGCCTTTGCCTCGGATGACGAGGGCGATGTGGATGCCTTTGCACAGGCCCAGATCACCGAGCAGTTGCAGGCGCAAGGATATGACGTGCGTCAGTTCAAGGCCGAGGACGGGCTGATCGAAGTCTATGTCGTCAAGGACGGCAAGATGCAGGAGCTGTGGTTCGATGCGGCCCTGAAACAGGTCGAGCACGAGGAAGGCGACGAGGGTTAAGTCGGCGGTTACGTCGGCGGTTAAGTCGGCGGCTGAAACAGAGGCTGATCCAGCCGGGACGTCGGGGCGCGCTGATAAGGAACGGGCGCGCCCCGATCCCGCAGGTCCAAAGGGAGAGAAGAGACATGAAGGTTCGGGTTTGGGATCCGCTGGTGCGGGTGTTCCACTGGTCGCTGGTGGCGGGGTTCGTGACGAATGCCTTTCTTGATCGACCGGGGAAGGATGTCCATCAATGGGTGGGCTATGCCGTGGCGGGGCTGATCGCGCTGCGGGTCATCTGGGGTTTCGTGGGCACGCGCCATGCGCGCTTTGCCGATTTCCTGCCGCGCCCGTCGGCGCTGGTCGGGCAGATGCAGGATATGGCCACAGGGCGCCGCCGGGTGCATGAGGGGCATTCACCTTTGGGCAGCCTGATGATTTTCAACCTGCTGCTGGTGATGGCGGGAATTGCCGCGACGGGATACATGATGACGACCGTCAGCTTCTTTGGCGTGCGATGGGTCCAAGAGGCGCATGAGGCGCTGGTCGTCTGGGCCGAGATTTCGATCGTCGTCCATGTGCTGGCCGTGGTGGTGGAAAGCCGCCGCCTTGGCGTCAATCTTCCGAAATCCATGGTGACGGGCTACAAGACGCTTCCGTGACTCGCGCGAAGGAATTGCCCGTGACTGATCCCGTGACCGATCCTGTGACCGATCCCGTGGTCGAGGGCGAAAGCTCTACCCGTGGCGCACCGCGCCCGGTGCCGAAGCGGCCGACATCTTTGGTGCTGCTGATCATCTTTCAGGTGGTCTGCACGGCCTTCTTCGTCTTTGACGTGGTCCACGATCTGACCGAGGGCGGGGTGAAGATCCTGCATCTGGTGCCCGAGATGCTGGCCACGCTTGGGCTGATCGTGGGGCTTGTCTTCGAGGTGCGGTCGCTGATGGCGCTGCTGCGGCGGCAGGCGCATATGGAAAAATCGCTGGGCGTGGCGGCGGGGGCGCTGGCCGAGTTGATGGAGGATTACTTCCGGCAATGGGCGCTGACGCCGTCCGAGGCGGATGTCGCGGCCTTTACCATCAAGGGCTATTCCATCGCCGAGATTGCCACCCTGCGCGGATCGGCAGAGGGCACGGTGAAGACGCATCTGAACGCGATCTATCGCAAGGCCGGTGTGCAGGGGCGGGGGCAACTGGTCAGCCTGCTGATCGAGGATCTGCTGAACGGGCCACTGGTTCCCGGTGCGGGCGGGACAAAGGTCTGAACCCCGCGCTCGGCTCTGGTCAAGGGCTGGGCTGGGCGTATATGGTGCTGCGGATGCGGTCCGTGGAGCCTGTAATGCGGAATTTGGCCTTTGCTGCGGTTGTGACGCTTGGCGCTGTGGCGCCGGGGTCCATTGCCGTGGCAGAGGGGTTGACGCTGTCGGGATCGAGCCTGTCGCGCAACGCGATCTTTGAGCGGCAGAAGGACCTGCTGGATGGGCGTCTGGCCAAGCAGTATTCCGGGTCAGAGCGGCTGAAGCCCAAGCGCGAGGGCGAGGAGGACGGGCCGCTGCCCGCCTTTCGCGGCAGCTACAAGGGCGAGTATCTGGAGGTCGCCAAGGCGGCGGCGCGCAAGCATGACGTTCCTGAGGACCTGTTCCTGCGGCTGGTGCAGCAAGAGAGCGGGTGGAACCCCTCTGCCGTGTCGCCCAAGGGCGCGACGGGGCTGGCGCAACTGATGCCGGACACGGCGCGACTGCTGCGGGTGGACATCAACGATCCGGAAGAGAACCTTGAAGGCGGGGCGCGCTATCTGCGGATGATGTATGATCGCTTTGGGTCGTGGCGGCTGGCGCTGGCGGCCTATAATGCGGGGCCTTTGGCGGTGGAGGAACATGACGGTATCCCGCCCTATGCCGAGACCGAGAATTACGTGAAGGCGATCCTGGGCTAAGTCGCGGGGCGGGCAAGAATTTTCGAAAATTCTTGCAAAATTCTTCGAAGAATTTTGTGGGGGGATGGGCGAAGTCTGACGCAGACTTCGCGGCGGATTTTGACGCAAAATCCGGTGGGAGGCCGTTTCCTGCGTTCAGGAAACGGCACGACATCTGCGCCAGATTTCGTTTACTCTGCCGCGATCTTGATGACGGGTTCCATGCTGGCAAGCACCTCGTCAGGCAGGTGGCACTTGATCTGGTGCCCGCCGTCCAATGTGCGGACGGGGGGCATTTCGCGGTCGCACAGCCCGCCCGCGACATGGGATTTCCAGCGGCAGCGGGTCTGGAAGGGGCAGCCGGGGGGCGGGTTCACCGCCGAGGGGATGTCGCCTTCCAGCACGATGCGCTGTTTCTGAACGCGGGTGTCGGCGATGGGGACGGCGGAGAGGAGGGCTTCGGTATACGGGTGGTAGGGGGGCGAGAAGACCTGATCGGTCGTGCCCATTTCGACCACATGGCCCAGATACATGACCATAACCCGGTCCGACAGGTAGCGGACGATCGACAGGTCGTGGCTGATGAAGAGCAGGGTGGTCTTGTTCTTCCTTTGGATGTCCATCAAGAGGTCGGTGACAGCGGCCTGCACCGAGACGTCCAGCGCCGAGACGGGTTCGTCGGCCACCACGACCTTGGCCCCGCCCGCGAAGGCGCGGGCGATGCCCACGCGCTGTTTCTGGCCGCCCGACAGTTGGCGCGGCATGCGTTCGGCGAAGGCGCGGGGGAGTTTGACGAGGTCGAGGAGTTCCAGCATCCGGGCGCGGCGTTCTTCGTCCGAGTTGCCGTAGTCAAAGATTTCCAGCGCACGGATGATCTGGCGGCCCACGGTCATCGACGGGTTGAGCGTGTCGAAGGGGTTCTGGAAGACCATCTGGAGTTTCGAGATCGTGCCCGTGTCGCGCATCTGGATGGGCGTGGACTGGACGTTTTCATCAAACAGCATGATCTGGCCGGAGGTGGCGGTTTCCAGACCCATCAGCACCTTGGCGAAGGTGGATTTGCCGCAGCCGGATTCGCCCACGATGGCGAGGGTTTCGCCCTCGCGCGCCTCGAAGGTGAGGGTTTCGTTGGCCTTGACGACCTTTTTCATGCCGCCCCCGAAGGCGGAGGAGCCGACGGAGTAGTATTTCTTCAGGTCGTCGAGTTTCAGGACGACGCGGCCGATTTCGGTCTTTTCGGTGGTCTTGGCGACGGTGGGGGGGGCGTCCCAGTCGATTTCCGTGCTGCGCAGGCAGCGGGTTTCGTGGCGGTGGCCATCGGGGACGGCGACCATGGGGATTTCCTGCGCGTTGCAGCGGCCTTCGACATAGTAGTCGCAGCGCGGCCCGAAGTTGCAGCCCTGTGGCCGTTCATGGGGCAGCGGGAAGTTGCCGGGGATCGCCACCAGCGGGCGCGCGTTCTTGTCCGCACCGGGCAGCGGGATGGAGCGAAAGAGGGCCTGCGTGTAGGGATGGCGCATGGTGTCGAAGACTTCCTCGACATTGCCCGTCTCTACCGCTTCGCCGGAATACATGACGCAGAGGCGGTCGCACACATCGAGGACGAGCCCGAGGTTGTGTGAAATGAACAGCATCGAGGTGCCGTATTTCTTGCCAAGGTCCTTTACGAGATCGACGATGCCCGCCTCGACCGTCACGTCGAGCGCGGTGGTGGGTTCGTCGAGGATCAAGAGCGCGGGTTTGGACATCAGCGCCATGGCGATGACGATGCGCTGCTGCTGGCCGCCGGACAGTTGATGAGGGTAGGCGTTGATGATGCGGTCGGGGTCGGGCAGGCGGACATCGGCCACGATCTGGCGGGCGAGCTTCCACGCGTCGTCCTTGGACATGCCTTGGTGGATCATGGGCACTTCGGCCAGTTGCGCGCCGATCTTCATGGCCGGGTTCAAAGAGGCCATGGGTTCCTGATAGATCATCGCGATTTCAGAGCCGCGGATGTGGCGCAGCTCGTCTTCGCCCATATGCGTCAGGTCGCGGCCCTTGAACTTGATGGAGCCGCCGACGATGCGGCCGTTCTTGCCCAAGTCGCGCATGACGGCGAGCGCCACGGTGGATTTGCCGCAGCCGGATTCGCCCACCAGACCCATCGCCTCGCCCGCCATGACGGTGCAGGAGAAATCCATCACCGCCGGAATCTCGCGCAGGCGCGTGAAGAAGGAGATCGAGAGGTTCTCGATCTCGAGGATGGGTTTGGACGGGTCCCAAGGTTCAGACATGTCGGCCTCGCGCGGGTGGAGGGTGCGGGACCGGGGGTTTCACACCCCCGGACCCCCGTGGGATATTTGAGAACGGAAAATGCGGGCGGTCTGCATCAGGGTCAGTCCTTCATACTTTCTTCGCGCAGGCCGTCGGCGAGGAGGTTCAGGCCGAGGACGAGCGACATGAGGGCGAAGGCGGGGACCACGGCGGGGTGGGGGGCGATGGCCAGCAGGCGGCGGCCGTAGTTGATGGTGCTGCCCCAGTCGGGGGATTCGGGCGTGACGCCGAGGCCGAAGAAGCCGAGCGTGCCCAGAAGGATCGTTGTGTAGCCGATGCGGAGGCAGAAATCGACGATCAGGGGGCCGCGCGCATTGGGCAGGATCTCCCACAGCATGATGTACCATGGGCCTTCGCCACGGGTCTGGCCTGCGGCCACGTAGTCGCGGGTCTTGATGTCCATCACCATGCCGCGGACGATGCGGAACACGCCGGGCGAGTTCACGAAGACGACCGAGACGAAGACGTTGAGCATGTTCGGGTCCATCGTCCAGATGCCCGTCGGGTCGGCGTTGAAGGCGAGGCCGGAATAGGCCCAGAGGCCGATCAGCAGGACGAGGCCCACGTAGAGGTTCCGCTTGGCGGGTGAGGTGAAGTAGCGCGAGTTGAAGAGGATGGTGAGGAAGATCACCGGGAAGATGAAGAGAAGCGCGGCCAGTACCGTGGGGATGCCCGTGACGCGGATTTCCGGCGTCACCAGCAGGTAGAAGAGCAGGATCACCGGGAAGGCGAGGACGAGGTTCGACAGGAAGCTGATCGTGGTGTCGAGCTTGCCGCCCAGATAGCCCGCCGGAAGGCCCAGCGTGATGCCCACCATGAAGGCCACCACGGTCGCGGCGGGGGCGATTTTGAGCACGTCGCGTGCGCCCATGACCATGCGGGAAAAGACGTCGCGGGCGAGGTGGTCGCCGCCAAGCAGGTAGTAGGGATAGGTGCCTTCGGCGGCGTCCTTGACGGCGGCGCCGGGAAGGATGTTCTTCATCCCCGAGAGTTGGGCCAAGGGGTCGTGGGTGATGATCCAGTTGGCGAAGATCGCCGTGAAGACCCAGAACATCACGAGGCCGAAGCCCGTCATGCCCACGGGGCTGTCGAAGATGCGGCCGTAGAGGCCGAGGCGGCGCTTGAACTGCAAGGACAGCGCGAAGGTGGCGATCAGCGCCACCCAGACGGGCAGGAGCTGTGCCGCGATGCGGGTGAGGATGCCACCCCAGCTGAGTGCGTCTTCCATCATGCCCTCCTTATGCCAGTCGGATGCGGGGGTTGAGGAAGACGTAGCCGATGTCCGAGATCAGCTGCGTCACGAGGACGACGAAGACGGCGACGACCGAGCAGGCCAGAAGCGTGTTGATGTCGTTGTTGCCTGCGGCCTGCACGAGGGTCCAGCCGAAGCCCTTGTAGTTGAAGAGCGTCTCGACGATCACGACGCCGTTCAAGAGCCACGGGAATTGCAGCATGATCACCGTGAAGGGGGCGATCAGCGCGTTCCTGAGTGCGTGGCGCATGACGACCTGACGGAAGCTGACCCCTTTGAGGCGGGCGGTGCGGATGTATTGCTGGGTCATCACTTCGGTCATGGAGGCGCGGGTCATGCGGGCGATGTAGCCGATGCCATAAAGGGCGATGGTCATCACGGGCAGGAAGAAGTTCATGAAGGTGATGTCGTCCATCGCCGCCGTGGCGGTGCCGGGAAAGAGCGTTTTGCCGGAGATCCAGCCCCATTCGTTCAGCACGGGCGAGATACCCGCCGTGGCCGAGGCGAGAAGGGCGATCAGGATGACGCCCGAGACATATTCGGGCGTTGCGGTGGTGGTGATGGCGAAGGTGGACAGCACGCGGTCGGTGCGGGAGCCTTCGCGCATCCCCGACAGCACGCCAAGTAGGAGCGAGGCGGGAACCATCACGGCCATGACCCAGAACATCAGCCAGCCCGTCGCGCCAAGCGACCGGGCGAGGACTTCAGACACGGGCTGCTTGAAGACGGTGGAGAAGCCCCAGTTGTTTTGCAGGATGCCGCAATAGGCGGGCGCGGTGGCGGGGTCGGCGCCTGCGTCGATGCAGCGCCCGGTGATGGTGCCGTCTTCTGCGGTACGCACCCAACCGGGGGCGATGCCCAGCCATTGGGCATAGCGCACGAGGACGGGGCCGCTGTGGCCGTTTTCTTCCAGCCAGCTTGCCACGGCATCGTCGGCCATGCGGACCGACGCTTCGGACTTCGCGAGCTTCTCAAGGTTCGGCGGGAGGTTCGTCATGTAAAAGACGATGAAGGTGAGCGCGAAGGCAGTCAGGATCATGACGCCGATGCGCCGCAGCACGAACATGAGCATGGCTCACCCTTTCCCGGGATGGGTCAAGTGCACGGAAAACGTGGGGTATCTGGGGCCCGACGTGGCACGGGCAGGTTTGAAGAGACTGCGCGGGGGGATACCCCGCGCAGTCCGTGTCGGTCAGGCCGGATCAGGCCGCCGCGATCGACCACTTGTAGTGGTGGTGTTCGAAGGTGGCGTGCATGTCCGCCCCCTTCACCTTGGGGTCGAAGTGGCGGTAGATCGAGCGCCAGTAGGGCTGCACCATGACGCCCTGCTCTTGCATGATCTCTTCCAGACGCTTCATGACCTCGGACCGCGCCTTGGCGTCGTTGATCGAAAGCGCCTTGGCGAGTTCAGCGTCGAATTCCGCGTTCGAGAAGGCGGATTCGTTCCAAGCTTCGCCCGAGCGGTAGGCCAGCGCGAGGATCTGGACGCCGAGCGGACGCATGTTCCATTCGGTGGCCGAGAAGGGATACTTCAGCCAGTCGTTCCAGAAGGTCGAACCCGGCAGCACGGTGCGCTTGATGTTCAGCCCCGCGTCGCGGATCTGCGCGGCGATGGCGTCGCAGGTCGCGGCCTGCCAGCTGTCGTCGAGCGAGATCAGTTCGAATTCGAAGTCGCCCTTGCCCGCATCCGTCACCATCTGCTTGCCAGCGGCCGGATCGACCGTCAGCGGGGGCAGGGCGTAGTATTCGGGATGGATCGGGCAGACGTGGTGGTTTTCCGCCACGGTGCCGAGGTTCGAGTAGCCCAGTTCGAGGACGACCTTATTGTCCACGCACTTGATCAGGCCGTTGCGGACGTTGACGTCCTTGTACTCTTCCGCGAGCTGGTTGAAGCGCACGGCGAGGGTGGCGGCGGTCACGGCTTCGGACTTGGTCCAGCCCAGCGCGTCGAACTGTTCGATGAATTCGCCGGTCGACTGGTAGGTCGCGTCAAGCTCACCGGCGGCGGCGGCGTTGACTTCCGCGGACGGGTCGGTGCCGAGGTCGGTGTATTCGATCCGGTCCAGATACGGGCCGCCATAGACGGCGGTGCCCCACCAGGTGTGGTTGGTGTTCTTGACCAGATGCGCCTTGACGCCGACTTCCACGACTTCCGGCAGGTAGGGGCCGGTGCCGGGGGTCTGGGTCGGGTCGCCGTTTTCGTAGGACTTGTGCACGACGGCAGCCGGATAGTCGGCAAGGCCCGCCATCAGCGACACGTCCGGAGCCGACAGCGTCAGCTTCACGGTCAGCGGATCGACGACGGTGACGGCGCCATCACGCAGCGACTTCTTCTCGGAGTCGACGAGCATGGTGATGCGGCCCGGCATCGAGTTGCCCTCGACATTGCCGTCGCCCCAGCGCGCGAAGTTGTTGGCCACGTCATCGGCGGTGAAGTCGTCGCCGTTGTTCCACTTGACGCCCGAACGGACCTTCAGCGTGTATTCGGTTGCATCGGCATTGGCTTCCCAGCCTTCCAGCAGCATGCCGCGGATGGAGCCGTCGTTGTTGTATTCGACAAGGTATTCCAGCCAGCCACGGGTCACGTTGGCAAGCTGCGACCAGTCGGCGGTGCGCGGATCCTTCAGCGCCTTGATCTCCATCGACATGCGGAGCGTGCCGCCGGCGGTGGGGGTGTCCTGCGCCATGGCGGGCGCGTCCATGCCGATCAGGGCATAGGCGGCAGCGGCCGAAACGCCGAGCGCGGTGGTGCGGGCGAGGAATTCGCGGCGCGACAGGACGCCCTGACGCACTTCCTCGGCATACATGCGGGCCGCCGGATGTATCTTGGCGGTCTCGTAGGTGTCTTTCATATCGGTCTCCCTGGACAGGCACTGGCCATGTTCTTGTTGTGGCGCCAACCTTTGCGCCAGATGGGCCGGGCCTGCCTGCTGGGTCAAGCCGTCTGGTCCGCGCGGGCGCATGCGGTCGTCACGACTGCATTAGCGCACCTTTTTTCGCCGCGCGTCAACGCTTGGATTCACCGTGTCATGGTCGGTTTGCGACGCTTTCGCGACGATTCCGGCGAGGGCCCTTGCAACCGGTTGCGTCAGGCCGAACGACGGAAGGCCGTGGGCGATTTGCCGGTCAGGTGCTGGAAGGCGCGGGTGAAGTAGGCGGCAGAGGTGAAGCCGAGGCTGGCGCCGATCTCGCCCACCGCCATGTTGGTTTCGGCAAGCATCTTGCGCGCCTCGAAGATGCGGCGGTCCTGCAAGAGCGAGATGGCCGAGCGTCCGCAGGCCTGTCGGCAGCAGCGCGACAGATGTGTGGGGGTGACGCCAAGGGCGGCGGCGAATTCCGACACGCCCGCGCCGGTGCGGAAATCGCGTTCCAGAAGGGCGGTGTAGCGCGACACCAGCCGCTTTGCGGCATCGGGCTTGGCCTGTTCGGGGGCGGCCTTGACCGACTGGCGTTCCAGCCAGACGCCCAGAAGGCCCATGTAGTGCCGCGTTGCGCGTTCATGGGCGGGGCTGTCGGAATTCATCTCGCGCAGGATCATGTCGAGCATGACGTTGACCTCCTGCTGGGCATGAACTTCGCGGATACGCAGCAGCTGCGGCGTGGCGGGCAGGGGAATGGGGCAGTCCTTGCCAAAGAAGACGGCGGTGCCAAAGACCTGCGGACCGACCTCGAATCCATGCATCACGCCTGCGGGGATGAAGACGGCGTTGTTGGCGGTGTAGCCGCGGGTCACGCCCGCGATGGTGATGCGGCCCTGCCCTTTGGTGAACCACAGCAGCATCGGTTCCGAGATGGCGCGCATCGCCTCGACCCGCCAGCGCCCACCGGCGGCAAGCCGGGGGATGGCGACCAGACGTGCCTTTCCGGCGACCGATGCGGTCATCGGGTCGGTCTGGGCGGCAGACTGGAGTTGGTCTTTCATCACAGGGGGTCCGGCAGCATGTTAACGAATCAATATCGTTCCTTTCGCGGCCAACCCAAGCAAAAAGATGGCAGGGGAGTCGGGTTATCCACAGGCCATTCACTTACCTGTTGATATTAACCCTGCACCGGGCGCGTTTTGCCCGTCCTATGCCTAGGGAAAGGCAAAAGCCCGCCAACCGCCCATGCGCGATCGGAACCATGTCCGCTGCCGCTTGGCATATTGGTGCGAGGCCAGTTTGGCCGCAGCGATGGCGGTGGGAAGATCGGTTTCGCCCTTCAGATGGGCGATCAGTTCGGGGGCCCCGATGGCGCGGGCCGAGGGGCGCGCGGGGTCCCAATGCGGCAGTTCGGCACGGGCCTCCTCCAACGCGCCTGCGGCGATCATGGCGTCGAAACGGCGGTCGATGCGGGTGTTGAGCCACGCGACATCGGGGCGGATCACCAGCGGTTCGGCAGAGCTAAGCGGCACGCGCGGCGCGGGCGTGTCGGCCTGCCAGTCCGCGAGGCCGCGCCCCGTGGCGCGCAGCACCTCCCAAGCGCGTTGAACGCGGGCGGGGTTGCGGCGGTCGATCCGGGCGGCCGTGGCGGGGTCAAGACCGGCAAGCAGCGCGGCGAGCCCTTCGCTGACGCGCAGGCGGTCGGCCTGTTCCCGTATCTTCGGCGGCGTGGGGGGGATGTCGGCCAGGCCTTCGGTCAGGGCCGAAAGGTACAGCCCCGTCCCGCCCACGATGACCACGGGACGAGAGAGGAGGGGCACCACGTCGCGCAGCCAGTGGCCCACCGAATAGGGCGCGTCACGGGGGATGTGGCCATAGAGGGCATGGGAGAGGGCGGCTTCCTCGGCCACTGTCGGGCGGGCGGTCAGGATGCGCCAGTTGGAATAGACCTGCAGCGCATCGGCATTGACGACCGTCCGCCCGTCGCGGGCCGCAAGCTCCATCGCGAGCGCGGATTTGCCGCTGGCGGTGGGGCCCGCGATCAGCACCGGGGCCTCTCGCGAGATGGTGGTCAGGTCGACGGCCAAGCCTGCCTCATTTTCCGTTCACAAATATCCTCGGGTGGGGCCGGGGAGGGCAGACGGCCCTCCCCGGTCGGGAGGGGTGCGGGGAGGGCGGAAGGCCCTCCCTGCGCGGCGCGGTTCCCCGGTTGAACCCGCCGCCGTTTTCATACATTTTGCGCCCCAGTCCAACCGAATTACGAAAAGCGGGGTTTCTCATGTCCAAACCGGTCCTTGACTCATCGGTCAAATACAGCCGCGTGATGCTCAAGATTTCCGGTGAGGCGTTGATGGGGGATCAGGGATTCGGGCTGCATCCGCCCACTGTCCAGCGCATCGCGCAAGAGGTGAAGACGGTCCATGATCTGGGCGTCGAAATCTGCATGGTGATCGGCGGGGGCAACATTTTCCGCGGTCTGGCGGGGTCCGCGCAGGGGATGGAGCGGACGACGGCGGATTACATGGGGATGCTGGCCACGGTGATGAACGCGCTGGCGATGCAGTCTGCGCTTGAACAGATCGGGGTCTTTACCCGCGTCATCAGCGCGATCCCGATGGATCAGGTCTGCGAACCCTATATCCGCCGTCGCGCGGTGCGGCATCTGGAGAAAAAGCGGGTCTGCATCTTTGCCGCAGGCACAGGGAACCCGTATTTCACGACCGACACGGCCGCCACGCTGCGCGCCAACGAAATGGCCTGTCAGGCGATCTTTAAGGGGACGAAGGTGGACGGGGTTTATGACAAGGACCCCAAGAAGTTCCCCGATGCCAAGCGTTATGACACGGTCAGCTATGACGAGTGTCTGGCCAAGCATCTGGGGGTGATGGACGCCTCGGCCATTGCGCTGGCGCGGGACAATGACCTGCCGATTATCGTCTTTTCGCTGGACGAACCGGGCGGGTTCCGGGGCATCCTGCGGGGCGAGGGGACCTATACGCGCGTGCAGGGGTAAGGCTGCGCGCGGCGGGGGGGGGACGCGTCAAGGCGGGCCGACCCCCGCCCTACGGGGTTCCGTTGTGGCGTGCCTCTGCTATAGATCAGGGAAACGGTCCCGCAGCGGGCCGGAGAATGAAGGAAGACCACATGTCGGCTGACGACCTCGACATCGATCTGGACGCCATCCAGCGGCGCATGGACGGCGCGATGAATGCGCTGAAGCAGGAATTCGCCTCGCTTCGCACGGGGCGGGCCTCGGCCCAGATCCTCGACCCCATTCAGGTAGAGGCCTATGGCCAGATGACGCCCATCAACCAGCTTGGCACGGTGAACGTGCCGGAGCCGCGGATGGTGGTGATCAATGTCTGGGACAAGGGCATGATCAGCAAGGTGGAAAAGGCGATCCGGGAATCGGGGCTGGGGATCAACCCGGTGACGGACGGGCCGCTGATCCGCCTGCCGATCCCGGAGTTGAACGAGCAGCGCCGCAAGGAACTGACAAAGGTTGCGGCGCAATATGCGGAAAGTGCGAAGGTCGCGATTCGAAACGTGCGCCGCGACGGCATGGACCAGATCAAGAAGGCCAAGGCGGCAGGCATGTCCGAGGACGACCAGAAGATGTGGTCGGACGAGGTGCAGGACCTGACCGACAAGGCGATTGCCGCCGTGGACAAGCAGTTGGAACAGAAGCAGGCCGAGATCATGCAGGTTTGAACGGTCGCGGCCTGCGGGCCGCGCCGGTGTATCGGGGGGAACGGGGCTTGGGCACAGGCGACACATCCGACGCGAAGACGAAGCCCCGCCCTGCGGAGCATGTCGCCATCATCATGGACGGGAACGGACGCTGGGCGACCTCGCGCGGGTGGCCGCGTCTGGTGGGGCATCGCCGGGGGGCGGAGCGGGTGCGCGAGATCGTGCGGGCTTGCGCCGATCTCGGCATCCGCTGGCTGACGGTCTATGCCTTTTCCACCGAGAACTGGAAGCGGTCCACCGAAGAGGTGCTGGGTCTGATGGCGATCTTTGCCCGCTATATCGAACGCGAGGCGGATCGGTTGTCGGTCGAAGGCGTCAGGCTGCGGTTCATCGGGGACCGGACGCGGCTGGACCCGAAGTTGCAGAAGATGATGACGGGGATCGAGGCGCGGACGGCAGGCGGCACCCGGCTGAACCTGACGGTCGCCATCAACTATGGCGGCCGGGACGAGATTGCACGGGCAGCGCGGGCCGTGGCGCGCGATGTGGCAGAGGGGCGCTTGACGCCGGACGAGGTGACGGAAGCGGCCTTTGCGGCCCGGCTTGACACGGCTGACCTGCCGGACCCGGACCTTGTGATCCGGACGAGCGGAGAGACGCGGACCTCGAACTTCCTGCCGTGGCAGGCGGCTTATGCCGAGTATGAATTCACCGGGACGCTGTGGCCGGACTTCACGCCGCAGGAATTGGCAGCGATTGTCGCGCGCTTTGGCAACCGCGAGCGGCGCTTCGGCGGGGTGGCGACTGCATGACGACGTCGCCTGCCGGGGGCCCGTCCGGGCGCTGGGATGATCTGCGGCCGCGCGTGATTTCGGCCATTGTGATGGTCGCCGTGGGGGCGGCGGAAATCTGGCTGGGCGGGCCGTCCTTTGCCGTGCTGGTCCTGCTGCTGACGGCGGGGATGATCTGGGAGCTGGCAACGATCACCGCGCCGCGCCAGAAGAATCGCCCCCTGTTCATGGCGGGGATCGCGGCGGCGGCGCTGGGGGGGGCGTTGCTGTTGCGGACGGATCTGGCTTCGGCGCTGGTGCTGGTGCCGTCCATCGCGCTGGCGCTGACCCCCCGGAGGGACCGGCGGATTGCAGCGGTCTATGCGGCGGCAATCATGGTGGCGGGATATGGGCTGGTGTCCTTGCGCGAGACGGCGGGGACGACGGGTATCCTGTGGCTGGTGCTTGTGGTGATCGCGTCGGACGTGGCGGGCTATTTCGCAGGGCGGACGATTGGGGGGCCGAAGTTCTGGCCTGCGGTAAGCCCCAAGAAGACGTGGTCCGGCACCGTGGCGGGCTGGATCGGCGCGGCGCTGGTGGGGCTTGGCTTTGTGCTGGCGGGCAAGGGGGACGTGGTGCTTGTTTTGCTGTCGCCCATCGTCGCCTTTGCGGGCCAGATGGGGGATATCGTCGAAAGCTGGCTGAAGCGGCGGGCGGGGGTGAAGGATTCCTCGCATCTGATCCCCGGCCATGGGGGGTTGCTAGACCGATTTGACGCGCTGATCGGCGCGACGGTGCTGGTCATGCTGCTGGGTCTGTTCCTGAAGGATTTGCCGATTGGCTGAGATGCGGTCCATTTCTATCTTCGGGGCCACAGGGTCCATCGGGGAGAGCACCTTTGACCTGATCCGCCGGGCGGGCGGGGCGCAGGCCTTCCGCACGGTCGCGTTGACCGGGGCGCGCAATGTCACCCGGCTGGCCGAGATGGCGCGGGAATTGCGCGCCGAGGTGGCCGTGGTCGCGCATGAAGAGGAACTGCCCGCGCTGCGAGAGGCCCTTGCGGGGTCCGGCGTCGAGGCGGCGGCGGGGGCAGCGGCGATTGCCGAAGCTGCGGATCGTCCGGCCGATTGGGTGATGAGCGCCATCGTGGGCGCGGCGGGGTTGGTGCCGGGTATGCGCGCGCTGCGCCATGGGCGGACGCTGGCGCTGGCCAACAAGGAAAGCCTTGTCACGGCGGGGGCGCTGCTGATGGGCACGGCCGAGGCCTTTGGGGCGACGATCCTGCCGGTGGACAGCGAGCATTCCGCCGTCTTTCAGGCCCTGACGGGCGAAGATCATGGCGCGGTAGAGCGGGTGATCATCACCGCCTCGGGCGGGCCGTTCCGGCAATGGCCGCTGGAGCGGCTGGCGGGGGCCACGGTGGCAGAGGCGAAGGCGCATCCGAACTGGTCCATGGGCAGCCGGATCAGCATCGATTCGGCGTCGATGTTCAACAAGGCGCTGGAGTTGATCGAGACGCGGGAATTCTTTGGCTTTCCGCCCGAGATGATCGAGGTGCTGGTCCATCCGCAAAGCATCGTGCATGCGCTGGTGGGGTTCCGCGACGGGGGCGTTATGGCGCATATGGGGCCTGCGGACATGCGTCACGCCATCGGTTTCGCGCTGCACTGGCCCGCGCGGGGCGATGTGCCGGTCGAGCGGCTGGACCTCGCCAAGCTGGGCGGGCTGAGCTTTGAGGCGCCGGACCCGGTGCGATTCCCGGCGCTGCGGCTGGCGCGCGAGGTGATGCGTCAGCGCGGGCTGACGGGCGCGGCCTTCAACGCGGCCAAGGAGATCGCGCTGGATCATTTCATGGAGGGGCGGATCGGCTTTCTGGACATGGCGGCGGTCGTGGAGGATACGCTGGACGCGCTTTCGTCCGAGACACGCCTTGGAAATGCCCCCTCGGGCCTTGAGGAGGTGCTGGCGGTGGACCATCTTTCACGGGCAAGGGCCCATGAGATGGCCACGCGACGCAACAAAGGCAGGTAAGACGTGGAAATCGTATCGCTCATCCCGAGTTTCGGCGGCTTTGCCTATACGGTGATCGCCTTCGTCCTCGCGCTGATGATCATCGTCTTTGTCCATGAATACGGGCATTACATCGTGGGCCGCTGGTCGGGCATCCATGCGGATGTCTTTTCCATCGGCTTCGGCCCCGTGGTCTGGAGCCGGGTGGACAGGCGGGGGACGCGCTGGCAGATCGCCGCGCTGCCGCTGGGGGGCTATGTGAAGTTCCTTGGCGATTCCAATGCGGCAAGCGCGGGTCACGTGGATGATCTGGGCGGGCTGACGCAGGAGCAGAAGCGCGCGACGATGCATGGCGCACCGCTTTGGGCGCGGACGGCGACGGTGGCGGCGGGGCCGGCCTTCAATTTCGCGCTGTCGATCATCGTCTTTACCGGAATCTTCTGGGTCAATGGGATCGCCACGGAACAGCCGACGGTCGGGGCGATGCGCCCGGTGCCGGGGGTCGAGGCGCAGTTGCAGCCGGGGGACCGCATCCTTGGGCTTGCGGGCGAGGAGACGGCGGATTTCGGGGCCCTTTACGACGTGGCGGGGCGCAATCCCGAGGCGGCGGTGCTGGAGTACCGGGTGGAACGGGGCGGGCAGGAGGTCACGGTGCAGGACGCCCATCCGCTGCCGCCGGTGGTGGAGACGGTGCAGCCCGATTCCGCCGCGCTGGCGGCGGGGATGGCGGTGGGCGATGTCGTGCTGGCCGTGGACGGCACGCGCATCGCGACCTTCCCGCATCTGCGCGAGATCGTGGGGGCATCAGAGGGCAAGCCGCTGACGCTGACGCTGCTGCGGGACGGGCAGGAGATCGAACTGGTGCTAGAGCCCAAGCGGGTGGACCTGCCCGCCGCCGAGGGCGGGTTTGAAACGCGCTGGCTGATCGGGTTGACCGGGGCGCTGTATTTCGAGCCTGAGCTGCGCCATCCGGGGCCGCTGGAAGGTGTCTGGATGGGCGCGGAGCAAAGCTGGAACATCGCGGCCACGTCGCTGTCGGGGCTGTGGCACATGGTGACGGGGGCGATTTCGTCCTGCAACCTGCGCGGGCCTATCGGAATCGCCGAGACGTCCGGCGCGGCGGCGAGCGCGGGCTTGACCAGTTTCATCTGGTTCATCGCGATGCTGTCCACGGCGGTGGGGATGATGAACCTGTTCCCCGTGCCCGTGCTGGATGGGGGGCATCTGGTCTTTTACGCTTGGGAGGCCGTGACCGGGAAGCCGCCGACAGCGCGGGCGCTGCGGGTGCTGATGACGGTGGGGCTGGCGGCGATCCTGACGCTGATGGTCTTTGCGCTGTCGAACGACCTGTTCTGCCCATAAGCCACGGGCTGTGCGGCGGGCGGGTCGGCCGGGTTCCGCCTGCGTCCTTCAATCCGCCGGAACAGGGACAAAGTCGCGCCACAATCTGCCTTTAGCCCCTTGCAAGATTTTCTTGTGAGGAGTGTCCAACATGAATGCCGTCTCCAAGGGCTATCAGGGGCTTTCGCTTATCATGGTGGTCAATTCCGACCGCCTTTTCACCATCGGCACCATGATCGCGGGCCTTGTCGCCGGTGCCTATCTGGGGACGTCGCTTCTGGGCCACTGAACTGCGGAAAATGCCCCCTGCCTTTTGACAAGTCCTGCACTTCCAGCTAGTGAAGGACACAAGAATTTGTAAGGACGGGGCGGAATGATGCAGGGGTCGGCGGGCGGATTCGGACGGGCGACGCGGTCGGGCAAGGGCATCATGCGGCCCGCGCTGATTGCGGCCTTCCTTGGGTCTGTCGCGATTGCGACCCCGGTTGCGCCCCCGGCCTTTGCGCAGAGCTACAGCTTCTCGAACGTGCAGGTCGAAGGCAATGTCGCCATCGAGCCGCAGACCGTGATCGCGCTGGCGGGCATCCGCCGGGGGGATCAGGTGTCCGCTGCGCGCCTGAACGATGCCTACCAGAGCATTGTGAATTCGGGGCTTTTCGAATCCGTGGAACTGGTGCCGCAGGGTGGCACGCTGCTGATCCGTGTGGTCGAGAACCCGATGATCAACATCGTCAACTTCGAGGGCAATGCCCGCCTGAAGGACGAAGATCTGGCCGAGATCGCGAAGTCCAAGGGCCGGATGGTCTATTCGCCGTCGCAGGCCGAAGAGGATGCCGCCGCCATCGCCGAGGCCTATCGTCAGCGGGGCCGGATTGCCGCGACGGTGGAGCCGAAGATCATCCGCCGCGACGGGAATCGCGTGGACCTCGCCTTTGAGATCACCGAAGGAAAGGTCGCCGAGATCGAGCGTCTGTCCTTTGTCGGCAACCGCGCCTTCAGCGACCGCCGTCTGCGGCAGGTGCTGGAGACGAAGCAGGCGGGTCTGCTGCGCCAGATCATCCAGCGCGACACCTTCGTGGCCGAGCGGCTGGAACTCGACAAGCAGTTGCTGCGGGATTTCTATCTGGCGCGTGGCTATGCCGACGTGCAGGTGCTGGACGCCACCTCGGACGTGGCGCGCGAGCGGGATGCGTTCTTCGTGACCTTCACGATCCGCGAGGGGCAGCAGTTCCGCATCGGGCAGGTATCGACCGTGTCCGAGATCGAGGGCGTGGACGCCGCCGAATACGAGGCCGTGCAGCGCATCCGTGCGGGCGAGGTGTGGTCGCCCGCGTTGATCGACACCAATATCGCCCGGATGGAGAACCTTGCGCTGCGCAAGGGGCTGAACTTCGTCCGCGTCGATCCGCGCATCACGCGGGATGAGCGGGGCGGCATCCTTGACGTGGAATTTGCCATCGTCCGTGGCGAGCGCATCTTTGTGGAACGCATCGATATCGAGGGCAACACCACGACGCTGGATCAGGTGGTGCGCCGCCAGTTCCGCACGGTCGAAGGCGACCCCTTCAATGCGCGCGAGATCCGCCAGTCCGCGGAACGCATCCGCGCGCTCGGCTTCTTCTCGGACGCGCAGGTGGATGCGGAGCCGGGCAGCAGCGAGGACCGCGTCATCGTCAACGTCGATGTGGAAGAACAGCCGACCGGGTCATTGTCGCTGGGCGCAAGCTACAGCGTGGATTCGGGCGTGGGCTTCAACGTGGGTCTGAGCGAGTCGAACTTCCTTGGCCGTGGTCAGGCGCTGTCGGTCAATGTCACCACGGGCACCTCTGCGACGGAGGGGAGTTTTTCGTTCCGTGAACCGGCGTTCCTTGGCCGCGATCTTGGGCTGAGCTTCGGCCTGTCCTATCGCGAGACGGATAACGAAAACTCTGCAAGCTTTGACTCGCGTGTCGGTCGGTTCACCACCGGACTGGATTTCCCGATCGGGGAACTGAGCCGACTTTCCCTGCGCTATACCTATCAGGACAGCAAGCTGAGCGGTGGCGCGGCGAGCATTTCCAAGATCCTGAAGGACGAGATTGATCAAGGCGCGGTCGTCACCTCGTCGCTGGGGTATACGTATAGCTATGACACCCGCATCAGCGGATTGAATCCGAAGGGCGGCGTTCTGCTGCGCTTCTCGCAGGATTTCGCGGGGCTGGGTGGGGACAGCAAATATGTGCTGACATCGGGTCTGGCCCTTGCCGAGACGAAGGTGCGGCAGGAAGAGGTCACGTTGCGCGGCGTGTTCGAGGGCGGTGTCCTGACAAGCCTTGCTGGCACGAACAGCAGATCGACCGAACGCTTCTACGGCAACGGCAAGATCCGTGGGTTCGAGTCGAACGGTCTTGGCCCGCGCGACCAGATCACGGGCGATGCGCTTGGCGGGAATATCTTCGCCGTCGCGCGGTTCGAGGCAGAGTTCCCGGTCGGTCTGCCCGAGGAATATGGGATTTCGGGCGGTCTGTTCCTTGATGTCGGGTCCGTCTGGTCGCTGGACAACATCAATGGTGGGGCTGGCGGTGGAAGCCGGGTCGATGACAGCATGAACTTGCGGTCTGCGGTTGGCTTCTCGGTCTTCTGGGATACGCCTGTGGGTCCGTTACGGCTGAACTTTTCGCGGGCGCTGGTCAAGGAAAGCTATGACCGCGATCAGAACTTCGACCTGACCATCTCGACCCAGTTCTGATGCGGGGGTGGGCTGTGCGGCACTGGGGCCTTGTGGCGCTGGTGCTGGCGGGGCCAGCGGTGGGTCAGGAAGGGGCCGCGCCTGCCGCGACGGCCGAGCCTGCCGGCGTCGTGGTGCCGCAGTCGCCCATCCTGATGCTGGACCGGAACCGGCTTTTGGCAGAGACGATGTTTGGCAAGGCTGTGGAACAGCAGTTCGAAGCCGACAGCCGTGCCCTGATCGCCGAGAACCTGCGTCTTGAAAAGGCGCTTGAGGCGGAGGAGCGGGAATTGACCGACCGCCGCGCAACGCTGCCTGCCGAGGAGTTTCAGGCACTGGCCGCAGAATTCGACCGCAAGACCGAGGCAATCCGCACGGCGCAGGATGCCAAGTCGCGGGCGATCACCACAAAGCGCGAGGAGGAGCGGCAGAAGTTCCTGCAGGCCGCGATTCCGGTGCTGGGCGATTTGATGCGCGAGGCCGGGGCGGTTGCGATCTTCGATTCCGGTCTGGTGATCCTGTCGCTGCGGGGGGCGGACATCACGGATGAGGCCATCGCCCGGATCGACAAGGTTCTGGGCGATGGGCGCACAGGGCAGGCCCCGCCCGGCGATACGACGGGGACTGCGCCTGCCAAAGGGGACGCGGGCGGGACGCCCTGAGGTGGCGGTGCTTGTTTCGCTCTGTGCGAGTTGCTAGTCACGGTCCTGCGGCCCCGTCAGTGCCGCCTCTGGAGACCCGAGCATGACCGAGACTGCCGCGCCGCTTTCCGCCGATCTGGACCTGATCCAGCGGATCATCCCGCACCGTTACCCTTTCCTGCTGGTGGACAAGGTGCGCGACATCGTGGTCAACGAAAGCTGCGTGGGGATCAAGAACGTCACCATCAACGAGCCGCAGTTCACCGGGCATTTCCCCGGCATGCCGATCTTTCCGGGCGTGATGATCATCGAAGCGATGGCGCAGACGTCCGGCATTCTGGTCGGGCTGTCCATGGATCTGGTGGACAAGCAGGCGAAGGTCTTCTTCATGGGCGTGGACGGGGTGAAGTTCCGCCGCAAGGTGGTGCCGGGCGACGTGCTGGAATTGCATGTCAAGGCGCTGCGCGGGGGCGGGCGCGTGTGGAAGTTCGAAGGGCGCGCCATGGTCGAGGGCGAATTGGCCTGTGAGGCCACCTTCATGGCCATGTTCGACGTGCCCAAGGCGTGATGATGGGTATTCATCCAGAGGCGCGCGTCCACCCTTCGGCCGTGGTCGAAGAGGGGGCGGTCATCGGGGCGGGCTGCGAGGTCGGGCCGTTCTGCGTGATTGGGCCGGATGTGGTGCTGCGTGACCGCGTGGTCGTGAAGAGCCATGCGGTGGTGACCGGCTGGACCGAGGTGGGCGAGGAGACGGTGATCTTTCCCTTTGCCACGGTGGGCGAGGTGCCGCAGGACCTGAAATACAAGGGCGAAAAGACGCGTCTGGTGGTCGGCAGGCGTTGCCGCATCCGCGAGGCGGCGACGCTGAACCTTGGCACCGAAGGGGGTGGGGGCGTCACGCGGGTGGGCGATGACGTGCTGATCATGACGGGCGCGCATGTGGGCCATGACGCGCAGATCGGGAACCGCGTGATCCTTGTGAACCATGTCGCCATCGCGGGGCATTGCGTGTTGGGCGATGATGTCATTGTGGGCGGGCTGTCGGGGGTGCATCAATTCGTGCGGATCGGGCAGGGCGCGATCATCGGCGCGGTGACGATGGTGACGAATGACGTCATTCCCTATGGGCTTGTGCAGGCGCCTCGGGGCGAGTTGGACGGGCTGAACCTTGTCGGTCTGAAGCGGCGCGGGGTGGAGCGGGGCGAGATCACGGCGCTGCGCGCGGCCTATCAGATGCTGGCGCAGGGGGAGGGGACTTTCCTCGACCGGGCGCGGCGGCTGTCGGACGAGACGGACAGCCACTATGTGCGCGAGGTGACGGAGTTCATCCTGTCGGCCTCGGACCGGTCTTTCCTGACGCCGAAATGACCCGGACGGCGATCATCGCGGGGCGCGGGGCGCTGCCTGCGGCGCTGGCTTCGGTGATGGAGCGGCCTTTTGTGGCGGCGTTGGAGGGGTTCGATCCAAGCGGGGTGGTGCCTGATCTGCGGTTCCGGGTGGAGCGGCTGGTGCCATTCCTGCGGGCGCTGGAGGAGGCGGGCGTGACGCGCGTCTGTTTCGCGGGCGCGGTGCAACGGCCAAGGCTGGACCCGGCGCTGTTCGATCCTGACACGGCGACGATGGTGCCGCGCCTGCTGGCCGCGATGGGGCAGGGGGATGATGCGACCCTGCGCGAAGTGCTGGCGATCTTCGAGGAGGCGGGATTTGCCTTGGTCGGGGTGCCGCAGATTGCGCCTGCGCTGGTGCCGGGGGCGGGGGTGCTGTGCGGTGCGGTGACGGACCGCGACCGGGCGGATGCCGCGCGGGCGGCGGTGATCGTGGCGGCCTTGGGCCGGGTGGATGTGGGGCAGGGCGCGGTGGTGCAGCAGGGGCTGTGTCTGGCCGTAGAGGCTTTGCCCGGGACGGATGCGATGCTGGCGGGGGTGGCGGCGATTCCGGCGGGGTTGCGGCCTGCGGGTGCGCGGGGGGTGTTCTTCAAGGCCCCCAAGCCGTCGCAGGATCGGCGCGTGGACCTGCCCGCGCTGGGCGTGGAAACCGTGCGGCGCGTGGCGGCAGCGGGGCTGGGTGGCATCGTTTTCGAGGCGGGCGGGGTGATCTGTTTGGACCGTCCGGGGATGGTGGCGGAGGCCGAGGCGGCGGGCCTGTTCCTGTGGGCGCGTGAGCCGTGAGGGTCTTCCTCGTCGCGGGGGAACCTTCGGGCGACCGTCTGGGCGCGGCGCTGATGGCGGGGATGAAGAGCCTTGTGCCGGGGGTGGCGTTTGCGGGCGTCGCGGGGCCCTTGATGCAGGCCGAGGGGATGGAGTCGCTGTTCCCGATGGAGGAGCTTTCGGTGATGGGGATCGCCGAGGTGCTGCCGAAGTATTTGCACCTAAAGCGGCGGATCGCCGAGGTGGCGGCGGCGGTGGTGGCGTCGGATGCGGTGGCGCTGGTGACGATCGATTCGCCGGATTTCGGGCTGCGGGTGGCGGCGCTGGTGAAGGCGGCGAAGCCTTCGGTGCGGACGATCCACTATGTCGCGCCGTCGGTCTGGGCGTGGCGGCCGGGGCGGGCGGCAAAGATGGCGCGGCATGTGGATCACGTGTTGGCGCTGTTGCCGTTTGAGCCGCCCTATATGCAGGCCGCCGGGATGAGTTGCGATTTCGTCGGGCATCCCGTTGTGGCCGAGGCTTTGGCGTCCGGGGCCGAGCGCGCGGCATGGGCGGGAGAGGGGCCGCTGGTTCTGGCCCTGCCGGGGTCGCGGCGGGGTGAGGTGGCACGCCTGATGCCGGTGTTGGGCGAGGTCGTGGGGCAGTTGGCCGCGCGGCATCCGGGGCTGCGGGTGGCGCTGCCCACGGTGCGGGGCGTGGCGGGGCTGGTGCGGGAGATGGCGGCAGGATGGCCGGTCGCGCCGGTGATCGTAGAGGAAGCGGGGGCCAAGCGCGGGGCCTTCGCGGCGGCGGATGTGGCGGTGGCGGCGTCGGGGACGGTGTCCTTGGAACTGGCGGCGAATGGCTGCCCGATGGTCATTGCCTATGACATGCATCCGCTGACGTTATGGCTGATGCGGCGGGCGGCGCTGATCGACACGGTGACTTTGGTGAACCTTGTTTCGCAGACGCGGGTGGTGCCGGAATTCATCGGCGCGCGCTGCCGGGCGGACCTGATCGCGCCTGCGGTGGAGGCGGTGCTGGCGGACCCGGCGGCACAGGCAGAGGCGATGCGGGTGACGATGGAACGGCTGGGGCTGGGGGGCGAGCCGCCGGGGGTAAGGGCGGCGCGGTCGGTGCTTTCGGTGCTTTAGTCGCCGATGATCGCTTCCAGCTTTGGCGTCAGTTCAGTCAACGTGGCGTTCAGCATTTCCATGATCTGCGGCTGCTGCAACGCGATGACTTGCGGAAGTTTTTCCATGACGGACCTGCCTTCGGGCGAGGCATAGAATTCGCGCAGCGCCACAAGTTCGGAAAGGGTCATCATGTCGGCCATCATGGGTGCCTGAGCCCGCATCAGGTCTGTCATCGGCCCGGTGAACGTGTCGCGCAGCAATTGGAGAATCTGCGCCTCCTCCTCTGGCGAGACGATGTTGCCCTGTTGCGCGGCGGCAAGGACGATGGGCCGATACATCGTGTCGACCAGCGCGGTCATGTCGAAACTTTGCAGCGTCTGTTCAACATAGTCCTCGGCCACGGCGAGGCGTTCTTCACGGGTTTCGGCAAGTGCGGGCAGGGGGAGAGAAAACAGAAGCACTAGGTACGCGGGTTTGAACACTTATCGACCTTTCCATATCCAGCCGCCACCATGGATTCGGCTGCCTTCGGGTGCGTAGAATACACAGGCCTGTCCCGCGCTGACACCGTCTTCGGGGTTCAGCAGTTCCACCGTCGCCTCTGTCTCTGACAGCGGCCGGATCACCGCTGGGCGCGGCGGGCGGGTAGAGCGGACCTTGACGTTCAGGTGCCATTCCGGGCGGCTGGTCAGGGGTTCGTCGCCCAGCCAGTTGATCTGGTTCACCGGGATGGTGCGGGTAGAGAGCGCCTCTTTCGGCCCGACGATCACGCGGCGCGTGTCGGGGTCAAGCTTGACCACATAGACCGGATCGCCAAGCCCCCCGATGCCGAGCCCTTTCCTTTGCCCGATGGTGTAGTGGATCACGCCCTTGTGCAGCCCAAGGATATTGCCCGCCATATCCACGATCTCGCCCGGTTCGGCCGCGCCGGGGCGCAGCTTTTCGATCACGGCGGCGTAGTTGCCGTTGGGGACAAAGCAGATGTCCTGACTGTCGGGCTTGTCGGCGACGGGCAGGCCGTAGCGCGTCGCAAGCGCGCGCGTTTCGGCCTTGGAGGCGAGGTGCCCAAGCGGGAAGCGAAGGTAGGAGAGTTGTTCGGGCGTGGTGGAGAAGAGGAAGTAGCTTTGGTCGCGGTTGGGGTCCGCAGCCATGTGCAGTTCCGGCCCCGCCGTGCCCATCTTGCGTTGGATGTAATGCCCCGTCGCCATGCAATCGGCATCAAGGTCCTTGGCCGTGGCCAGCAGGTCCTTGAACTTCACCCGTTCGTTGCAGCGAATGCAGGGCACCGGGGTGGCCCCGGCAAGGTAGGCATCGGCGAATTCTTCGATCACCGCTTCGCGGAAGGTGTTTTCGTAGTCGAGGACGTAATGGGGGAAACCCATCGTTTCGGCCACGCGGCGGGCGTCGTGGATGTCGCGGCCCGCGCAGCAGGCCCCCTTTTTGGCCAGCGCCGCGCCGTGGTCATAGAGTTGCAGGGTGACGCCCACGACATCATAGCCTTCCTCGGCCAGCATGGCGGCCACGACAGAGCTGTCCACGCCACCCGACATGGCGACGACCACGCGGGTGTCGGCGGGGGCCTTGGGCAGGCCGAGGGAGTTGAGTTTCGCATCAAGCGGCATGGTGGGCGGGCCTTTTGGGAAGCCGCTGCACTATAGGAAAACGGTGGGGGGCCACAAGGGGCGCATGGGCGGGCCCCCCCGCGTTCAGAAGCCATTAACGAAGACGCGCGATAGTGCGGCGAGGTTCAAGGAGTCTGGGCATGTATATCAAGCGAGTTTCGGGTCCGCGTCACGTGACCCTGCCGGATGGGACGATCCTGACGCGGGCGGACCTGCCGCCCAGCGACACCCTGCGCTGGGTGGCGCGGCGCAAGGCGGTGGTGGTGATGGCCGTGGAACATGGACTTATTCCCCGCGACGAGGTGCTGGAACGCTATGGGCTGTCGGACGAAGAATTCTCGCTGTGGGAATCCGCGGTGCGCCAGCATGGCGAGGCGGCCCTGCGCGTGACAAAGATTCAGCTTTATCGACAACATTGAGTTGAAATTCATGCGAATCCGCCCATAGTAAGCATTGTTTAACGAGTGGTCTGCAAAGTCGCGCAACGCGACCTTACGGAGAGTGAAATGCGAGTACTTCTGGTGGAAGACGATCCCGCGACGTCGCGGAGCATCGAGTTGATGCTGACCCATGCTAATCTGAACGTCTATTGCACCGATCTGGGCGAAGACGGGATCGATCTGGCGAAACTCTATGATTACGACCTGATCCTTCTGGACCTGAACCTGCCGGACATGAGCGGGCATGAAGTCCTGCGCCAGTTGCGGCTGGCCAAGATCGAGACGCCGATCCTGATTCTGTCGGGGTCGGACGATACCGACAACAAGATCAGGGGATTCGGCTTTGGTGCCGACGATTACCTGACCAAGCCCTTCCACCGCGAGGAACTGATCGCGCGCATCCACGCAATCATCCGCCGGTCGAAGGGGCATTCGCAATCGGTGATCAAGACCGGGCGGGTGAACGTGAACCTCGACGCGAAATCGGTCGATGTGGACGGCAAGTCGGTGCATCTGACGGGGAAAGAGTATCAGATCCTGGAACTCTTGAGTCTGCGGAAGGGCACGACCCTGACGAAGGAGATGTTCCTGAACCACCTCTACGGCGGGATGGACGAACCGGAACTGAAGATCATCGACGTCTTCATCTGCAAGCTGCGCAAGAAGCTGGCCGAGGCGACGGGGGGCGAGAACTACATCGAAACGGTCTGGGGCCGCGGCTATGTGATGCGCGACCCAGTGCCCGAAATCGCCCATCGCCGCGTGTCGCTGGCAGCGGCAAGCTGACGGGTCTCTGCCGCCATCCTGCGGGTGATCGAACGGGGTGGCGGTGGGCCGGGGCCTTCACCCGTCCTGCATTTCGGGGCCCGCGCCGGACTGCATCGGGGAAAAGGCCCGCGCTCGGGGGGCCGCGCCGGATATGGTCAGGCAGCACCCTGTCGCGGCACAGGCCGATGGGGTGGACTTGGCCGGTTCTGCCCGCTGGACGATTGCCCGGCTGCCGCCTAAACCAAGGAAGGCGAGCAGGATGGGCCGGGAGACAAGGCAATGGCGGGCGAGAGGGACGTGGGCGCATTGTCCGAGGCCGAGGCGCGGGAGGAACTCGCGCGGCTGGCCGAGGCGATTGCAGCCGCGAACAGGGCCTATCACACGCTGGACGCGCCCGAGATTTCGGATGCCGACTATGACGCGCTGAAGCGGCGAAATGCCGAGATCGAGGCGCGGTTTCCCGCGCTGAAACGGGCGGACAGCCCGTCGGATGTCGTCGGAGGCGCCGTGGCCGAGGGGTTCGGCAAGGTCCGGCACGAGGTCCGGATGCTGTCGCTTGAAAACGCCTTCGAGGAGACGGACGTCGCCGATTTCGATGCGCGGGTGCGTAACTTCCTTGGGACGGCGGAGCGGATCGCCTATACGGCGGAACCGAAGATCGACGGGCTGTCGCTGTCGCTGCGCTATGAGCGGGGCGTGCTGGTGCAGGCCGCGACGCGGGGCGATGGCGAGGTGGGGGAGAATGTCACCGAGAACGCCCGAACCATCGCGGATATCCCCCAGCATCTGACGGGCGCGCCAGAGGTGCTGGAAGTGCGGGGGGAGGTCTACATGTCCCACCCGGATTTCGCGGCGCTGAACGACCGGCAGGCGGCGCAAGGCGGCAAGGTCTTTGCCAATCCGCGCAACGCGGCGGCGGGGTCGCTGCGCCAGTTGGATGCGGCCATCACGGCGGCGCGGCCGCTGCGGTTCTTTGCCTATGGCTGGGGGGCGCTGTCAGAGCCTTTGGCCACTTCGCAATTTGCTGCAATTGCGCGGTTGAAGTCATTGGGATTTCAGGTGAATCCCTTGACCCTTCTCTGCGCTGGACCAGAAGAGATGCTGTCCCACTATCGCCGGATCGAAGCAATGCGGGCGGGTCTGGGCTATGACATCGACGGGGTGGTCTACAAGGTGGATGACCTTGCCTTGCAGGCGCGTCTGGGGTTCCGGTCGTCGACCCCGCGCTGGGCCATCGCGCATAAATTCCCGGCCGAACTGGCCTGGACCCGGCTGGAGTCCATCGACATTCAGGTGGGGCGGACGGGGGCGCTGTCGCCTGTTGCGCGGTTGCAGCCTGTGACGGTGGGGGGCGTGGTGGTGTCGAACGCGACGCTGCACAACGAGGATTACATCGCGGGGCGCGACTCGCGGGGCGAGGTGATCCGGGGCGGAAAGGATATCCGCGTGGGCGACTGGGTGCAGGTCTATCGGGCGGGGGATGTGATCCCCAAAGTGGCCGATGTCGACATGGCGCGGCGAGAGGTGGGGGCGGCGGCCTATGTCTTTCCGCATCTCTGCCCCGAATGCGGATCGCCCGCCGTGCGCGAGGAGGGGGATTCGGTGCGGCGCTGCACCGGGGGCCTGATCTGCCCCGCGCAGGCGGTGGAACGGCTGGTGCATTTCGTGTCGCGCGCGGCGTTCGACATCGAGGGGCTGGGACGCAAGCAGGTGGAGATGTTCTTTGCCGATGACCTGCTGCCCGTGCGGGAACCTGCGGATATCTTCACGCTGGAACAGCGGGACGGGGCCAACCCCTTGCAAAAGCTGCGCAACCGCGACGGGTTTGGCGAAAAGTCGGTGACGAACCTCTGGGCCGCAATCCGGGACCGGCGGCGGATTGCGCTGTCGCGGCTGATCTTTGCGCTGGGGATGCGCCATGTGGGCGAGGTGGCGGCGCAGGATCTGGCGCGTCATTACGGGTCGTGGGAGGCGCTGGTGGCGGCGGTTGATCTTGCACGGGCGGCAGCGCTGGCGCATCGCGCGGCGGATGAGGCAGAGTTGGAGGAACGCGCGGCCGCCATGACCGAGGGGCGGCGCGTCCGCGCCAAAGAGGCGCGGGACCGCGCGCTGGCGGCGCAGGAGGTGCCCGAGGCGTCCTTGGCGGCGTGGCGGGAGTTGATCACCGGCGACGGGATCGGGCCGGTGCTGGCGCTATCGCTGTCGGACACGCTGGCCAACGCCGAGGAGCGGGCCTCGATCGAGCGGTTGGTCGCGCATCTGGACGTGCAGCCGCCCGAAGCGCGGGCGACGGACTCGCCGGTCGCGGGGCTGACGGTGGTCTTCACCGGAACGCTGGAAAAGATGACGCGGGCCGAGGCCAAGGCGCGGGCCGAGGCTTTGGGGGCCAAGGTGGCGGGGTCTGTCAGCGCCAAGACGGACCTGCTGGTGGCCGGGCCGGGGGCGGGGTCCAAGGCCAAGGATGCCGAGCGGTTGGGCGTGAAGATGATCGATGAGGACGGGTGGCTGGCCCTGATCGGGGACGCATGACCCGCCCGCCCGAGCTTTTCCCCCTGTTTGCCGAGTTGGAGACGCTGGAGGGCGTGGGGGAGAAGACTGCCAAGGCCTTTGCCGGGCTGGGGGTGGAGCGGCCGAAGGACCTGCTGTTCCTGCTGCCGCATTCGGGCGTGGATCGGGGGCGGAAGGCGTCGGTCCGGGATGTGGTGCCGCCCTGCGTGGTGACGGTCGAGGTGGAGGTGGGCGCGCATTTCCCGCCGAGGACGAAGGGAAAGCCCTATCGCGTGGGGGTGCGGGACGCGGCGCTGGAATTCACGCTGGTCTTCTTTCATGCGCGGGGGGATTTCCTGCAACGGCTGCTGCCGACGGGGCAGCGGCGGCTGATTTCCGGCAAGGTGGAGTTGTTCGACGGGGTGGCGCAGATGGTCCATCCCGACCATGTGCTGCGGCCAGAAGAGGCGGGGGAGTTGCCGGCCTATGAGCCGGTCTATCCGCTGACCGCCGGGGTGACGCAGAAGCTGGTGGCGAAGGCGGTGGCAGGGGCGCTGCACCGGGCGCCGGTTCTGCCGGAATGGATCGACGGGCCACTTTTGGCACGCGAGGGGTGGCCGTCATGGCAGGACGCGGTACAGGCGGTGCATCGGCCTGCCGGGGCTGGTGATCTGGCGCCCACCCATCCCGCGCGACAGCGGTTGGCCTATGACGAGTTGCTGGCGCATCAGCTGACGCTGGCCTTGGCGCGGGCGACGCTGCGCAAGCAGAAGGGGGTGGCGACGGTCGGGGACGGGGCGCTGCGGGCGAAGGTGGTGGCGGGGTTGCCCTATGCGCTGACCGGGGCGCAGGCGCGGGCGGTGGCCGAAATCGCGCAGGACATGGAGGGGCCGTTCCGTATGAACCGCCTGTTGCAGGGCGATGTGGGGGCGGGGAAGACGCTGGTCGCCTTCCTCGCCTTGTTGATTGCGGTGGAGGCCGGGGGGCAGGGCGTGATGATGGCGCCCACCGAGATTTTGGCGCGGCAGCATTTCGCGGGGCTGGAGCCTTTGGCGGCGGCGGCGGGGGTGCGGCTAGAGCTGTTGACCGGGCGCGACAAAGGGGCGGAGCGGGCGGCAAAGCTGCGCGATCTGGCCGAGGGGCGGATTGCCGTTCTGGTGGGAACGCATGCGGTGTTCCAGAAGGACGTGGCGTTCCGCGACCTGCGGCTGGCTGTGGTGGATGAGCAGCACCGTTTCGGCGTGGCACAGCGGATGGAGCTGGGGGCCAAGGGCGCGGCGACCGACACGCTGGTGATGACGGCGACGCCGATCCCACGGTCGCTGGCGCTGGCGACTTATGGCGACATGGATGTCTCGGTGCTGGATGAAAAGCCGCCGGGGCGCAAGCCGATCCGGACGGCGCTGGTCAGCACGGGCCGGATGGACGAGGTGGTGGGACATCTGCGCAAGGCTGTGGCCGAGGGGCGGCAGGCCTATTGGGTTTGCCCGCTGGTCGAGGAGTCGGAGGTGCTGGACTATGCCAGTGCCGAGGCGCGGTTTCAGCATCTGCGCGCCGCGCTGGGACGTCCGGGGGCGGGCGATGTGGTGGGGATGGTGCATGGCCAGATGCCACCCGCCGAGAAGGACGCCGCCATGGCACGGTTCGTGGCGGGTGAGACGAAGGTTCTGGTCGCGACGACGGTGATCGAGGTGGGCGTGAATGTGCCCAATGCCAGTATCATGGTGATCGAGCGGGCAGAGACCTTCGGTCTGGCGCAGTTGCATCAGTTGCGGGGGCGCGTGGGGCGGGGGGCGGCGGAGTCGACCTGTCTGCTGATGTATCAGGCGCCGCTGAGCGAGGGGGGCGAGCGGCGGCTGAAGGTTTTGCGCGACACCGAGGACGGTTTCCGCATCGCCGAAGAGGATCTGGCGATGCGGGGGGCGGGGGACCTTATCGGGACGGCGCAATCGGGCCTGCCGCGGTTCCGGGTGGCCGATCTGGAGCGGCAGGGGGCGCTGATGGCCGTGGCGCAGAGCGATGCGCGGCGGCTGCTGGCGGATGATCCGGGGCTGACGGGGGCACGGGGACGCGCGGCGCGGATGCTGCTGTGGCTTCTGGATCAGGACCGGGCGATCCGGCTGATCGGGGTGGGCTGAGGGGCGGGTCCAGCCGTCCTTACAATTGACCTGACCACCCCCTCCCCAACCCTCTCCATGACTGGGGGAGGGAGTGTTCTTGATATGATCTCGAATGTTCTTAAAAAGTTCTTGATCGAATCGCGGGAAAATGAGAACAAATCAGCAACGATGCCAATGGAGGTGACGATGCTGACGGATATGAAGGACATTCTCTCCCGCTCTCGTGCGACTGCGATCGAGGATCTGGTCGGCGTTGTGACGCTCTTTTCCATGCTCGTGCTGTCGCTGCACATCATTTCTGCCTGAGTTTTCTGCCTGCGCTTTTGTTCTGTCGCGCCTGTCCCCAAGCGGCGCCCGGTTCGCTGCCCTGCTGATCCGAAGAACGAAACGCCACTGACCGCCGCCGTCCCAGACGCGCGGCGGTTTTTTCTGTGCTGCGCTGGCGGCAAGGCGGGGGCTTTGCCCCCGGACCCCCAGGGTATTTGGGCCGAGATGAAGGGGCGGTCAGCCTGCGGCGCGGGCGGTCAAGGCCGCGTCCATTGCGGCGAGGGTGGCGTCGAGGGCGAGCAGGATGGAGGCGTGGCGGTTGGCGTAGTCGCGGGCGGGGAGGAGGACTTCGAGCCCGTCGAAGGGGGCGGTGGGAACGGGGCCGCCGCGTTTCAGCATGGCTTCCAGTTCGGCGCGGGCCTTGGCGATGTCGTCGCGCGTGCGGCCGATGGCGGCGCGGGCAGAGATCGAGGCGGAGGCTTGGCCGAGGGCGCAGGCCTTCACGTCCTGCCGATAGTCGGCGATCCTGTCCCCATCGAGCGTGAGGTCCACGGTGACGGTGGAGCCGCAGAGGGGTGAGCGTTTCTTGGCCGTGCCATCCGGGTTCTGCAGGCGGCCTGTGAGGGGCATGTCGGCGGCAAGTTCGAGGATGCGGCCCGAGTAGAGCTTGACGAGGTCGCTGTCGCTCATGGCTTTTCCTTTCGCGGCTTCGCCCTTAGATAGACCCGTCCGCCGCCCCTGCCAAGGAGAAGGCCCATGCGCTTTGACCCTGCAAGCCTAAAGTATGATGCCAACGGGTTGATCCCCTGCATCGCGCAGGATCATGTCTCGGGTGAGGTGCTGATGATGGCGTGGATGAACGCGGCGGCTGTGGGGCGGACGCTGGAGAGTGGCCGCGTGACCTATTGGAGCCGGTCGCGGGGGGCGTTCTGGGTGAAGGGCGAGACGTCGGGGCATCACCAGCGGCTGGTGGAGCTGCGGGTGGATTGCGACCGGGACGCGCTGCTGGCGCTGGTGGAGCAGGCGGGGCCGGCTTGTCATACGAACCGGCGGTCGTGCTTTTACACGGCGGTGCGGGACGGGGGCGAGGTCGTGATCTCGGAGCCGATGGTGTGAACGGTGGAGGGGGGCGCTCGCGCCCCCTCTTGGCCTGCGGCCAATTCACCCCCTGAGGATATTTGGGCAACGGGAAAGGGGCTGGGGTTTTCCCTAGAGGCCGACCATGTGGCGGATGTCCTGCGGGGTTGCGCCGTCGGCGCGGTATTTCGCGATGGCGCGGGCATCGTCGCGTTTGGCAAGGCGTTTGCCATTGCCGTCGCGGATCAGGCGGTGGTGGTGGTAGATGGGGGTGGGCAGGCCGAAGAGATGTTGCAGGATGACCTGCACGGGGGTGAAGTCGAAGAGGTCTTCTCCCCGGATCACATGGGTGATCCCCTGATCCGCATCGTCGAAGGCGGAGGCGAGGAAGTAGGCCACGATATCTTCGCCCTTGCGGGACAGGACCACGTCGCCGATCTGCGAGAGGGCCGCATTGCGGTCGATCCTGTGCGTTCCGGCATGGGCGGGGCCGGTTTCGGTGAAGGTGGGGGAGTCGGGCAGGGCGTCGAGGGCGGCGGCGAGGTTCAGGCGCAGGGCGTCGCCGGGGAGGCGGGTGGACATAAGGCGATGGCGGCAGGTGCCCGGGTAGATGGGGAAGGCCACGCCTTCCTGCGGGGCGGAGAGGGCGGCGCGGATGTCGGCGCGGGTGCAGGCGCAGGGGTAGAGAAGGCCGCGGTCCGCCAAGGGGGCGAGGCGGTCGGTATAGGCGGCGATCTTGTCGGCTTGGCGGTGGATGGGGCCGTCCCATGAGAGGCCCAGCCAAGTCAGGTCGTCGATGATCTGCGTCTCCCATTCGGGGCGGCAGCGGTCGAGGTCGGTGTCCTCCATCCGCAGCAGGAATTCGCCCCCCGCCGCGCGGGCCATGTCATGGGCAAGCATCGCGGAATAGGCGTGGCCGAGATGCAGGGGGCCGGTGGGGGATGGGGCGAAGCGGGTGCGGAACATCGCCTTGGGAGACCCTATTGCGCGGCGAGCCAGCGGGCGAAGCTTTCTTTCGCGCGGTCGGTATAGGCCTTGTAGCGGTCCTTGCGGCCCTTGCGCCCGCCCTTGGCGTCGATCGGGGGGAAGAGGCCGAAATTGACGTTCATGGGTTGGAAGGTCTTGGCGTCGGCCCCACCCGTGATGTGGGTGATCAGCGCGCCCATGGCCGTGTCGGGCGGCGGGGGGGTGAGGTCGCGGCCGAGGATTTGGGCAGCGGCCATGCGTCCGGCCAGCAGGCCCATGGCGGCGGATTCGACATAGCCTTCGACACCCGTGACTTGCCCGGCAAAGCGCAGGTTGGGGCGGGATTTCAGGCGCATGCGGTCATCCAGCAGCGTGGGCGAGTTGATGAAGGTGTTGCGGTGGATGCCGCCAAGGCGCGCGAAGGAGGCGTTTTCAAGTCCGGGAATCGTTTTGAAAACAGATGTTTGCGCGCCGTACTTCATCTTTGTCTGAAAGCCCACGATGTTGTAGAGCGTGCCAAGCTTGTTGTCGCGCCGCAGCTGGACGACGGCATAGGGTTTGACATCCGGGCGGTGGGGGTTGGTCAGGCCCACCGGCTTCATCGGGCCGAAGCGCAGGGTTTCGCGGCCACGTTCGGCCATGACTTCGATGGGCAGGCAGCCGTCGAAATAGCCTGCGGTTTCGCCTTCGTGGAATTCGGTCTTCTCGGCCGCCATGAGCGCGTCGATGAAGGCGTCGTACTGCGCCTTGTCCATCGGGCAGTTCATATAGGCGGTCTGTTCTTCTTCCGTCTCGCCCTTGTCGTAGCGGGATTGCATCCATGCGACCGACATGTCCACGCTTTCGGCATAGACGATGGGGGCGATGGCGTCGAAGAAGGCGAGGTGTTCTGCCCCGGTCGCCGCGCGGATGCTTTCGGCCAGCGCGCCAGAGGTGAGGGGGCCGGTGGCGATGATCCAGTGGCCGTCGGTCGGGAGGTCGCGGATTTCGCCCTCTTCGACCGTGATGAGGGGGTGGTCGCGCAGGGTACGGGTGACGGCCTCGGCAAAGGGGTCGCGGTCGACGGCAAGGGCACCGCCTGCGGGCAGGCGGTGGGCGCGGGCGGTCTGCATGATGATGCCGTCAGCGGCGCCCATTTCCCAATGCAAGAGGCCCACGGCATTGCGTTCGTCATCGTCCGAGCGGAAGGAGTTGGAGCAGACCATTTCCGCAAGGCTGCCGGTGCGGTGGGCAAAGGTGCCGACCTTGGGGCGCATTTCGTGGATGATGACGCGGACGCCCATGCGGGCGGCCTGCCATGCGGCCTCGGACCCGGCCATGCCGCCGCCGATGATGTGGAGTGTATCGCTCATGCGGCGGATTTAGGGGGTTTGGGGGAAATAGGAAAGGGCCGAGGCGGTGCCCCGGCCCTTGATCGGTGTTGCAGGCGATCAGGCCTTGTCGACGGCCAGTTTGCCCGCGCCGTGGATGGCGAACATCAAAAGGCCGCCAGCGATGGCGAAGTTCTTAAGGAACATTGCCGCCTGCATCTGATCGGCGAAGTTGAAGTGGTACAGCAGCGCCGCGACGACGCAGAAGGCGGCGGTGGCCAGCGCCACGAGGCGGGTCTGGTAGCCGATGATGAGGAGGACGCCGACTGCGACCTCGAATATCACCGCAGGCCATGCGAGGAAGGCAGGCAGACCGCCCGAGGCGAGGTAGCCAGAGAAGCCCGCCACGTCGCCCAGCTTGCCCAGACCGGCAAGGAGGAAGAGAAGGCCGATGAAGACGCGCCCGACGAGGGGGCCGTAGCTGTTCAGTGCTTGCATGGTTGCGTTTCCTGTCCCTGTTATCGCTTTGTCCCGGCGCGCAACTGCCGGGATGTGGTAACGGTAACATGAGTTTCGGGCGCACCAAATACAGCTGCGCGCATGCGGGCTGTGCATTTCTGCGAAGTGAGTCAGGCGTGCAACGCTGTGCGGGTTTGGGCGACGTAGGCGGTCGGGTCTTCGGGGTGGATGCCGAGTTCGGCGAGTTTCAGGAAGAAGCCGGGGGCGGGGAGGCCGTTTGAGAGGCGTCCTTCGAGCAAGGCCGCGCGCTGGGGGCGGGCTGCGGCGGCGTCGTCTTCCATCAGGCGTTCGAGGGCGGCGGTGAGGTCCGCGACGCGCCAGCCCAAATTGCGGGCCAGCGCGCCGTAAGTCGTTGTTTTCCCTTGCGCGGCGAGGTCGGCCAGCCGCGATTCAAGATCAGTCATCGCCCTGTTCGGCGACGCGGGCGACGGAGACGACTTCCTCATCCGCGCCGACATTGAAGACCTTGACCCCACCTGCCGAGCGCGAGCGGAAGCTGATCTGTTCGACCGGGACGCGGATCGATTGGCCGGTCGAGGTGGCGAGCATGATCTGGTCAGAGATTTCGACCGGGAAGGAGGCGACGAGTTTGCCGCCGCGCATCGCGCCGTCCATCGCCTTGACGCCCATGCCGCCGCGACCGCGCACCGGGTAGTCGTGCGAGGAAGAGAGCTTGCCAGAGCCGCCTGCGGTGATGGTCAGGATCAGGTCTTCGGCGGCGGACATTTCGGCATAGCGTTCGGTCGACAACTGGCCGCCCGGTGCGGAAACGCTTTCTTCATCATCATCGGCTTCGGACTCGTCCTCTACCGCGCCGGCCATGAGGCGGCGCTGTTTGAGGTAGGCTTCGCGTTCTTCGGGCGTGGCTTCGAAATGGCGGATGATGGCCATAGAGACGACGCTGTCACCTTCGGCCAACCGGATGCCGCGCACGCCGGTGGAGCCGCGGGATTTGAAGACGCGGATATCGGTGGTGGGGAAGCGGATGGCGCGGCCGCCTGCGGTGACAAGCATGACATCGTCATTTTCGTCGGCAATGGCCGCGTTCACCAGCGACACGCCTTCGGGCAGGTTCATCGCGATCTTGCCGTTGCGTTTGACGTTGGTGAAGTCGGACAGGTCGTTCTGGCGGACATCGCCATCCGACGTGGCAAAGACGATCTGGAGGTTGGCCCAGTCTTCTTCGGGCACGTCGACCGGCATCAGGGCGGCGATGGAGACACCGGTTTCGATGGGCAGGATGTTGACGATGGCCTTGCCCTTGGCCGTGCGGCCCGCAAGGGGGAGGCGCCATGTCTTCATCTTGTAGACCATGCCGTCGGTCGTGAAGAAAAGCAGGTGGGTGTGGGTATTGGCCACGAAGAGGGTGGTGACGACGTCATCCTCTTTCGTCTGCATGGAGGAGAGACCCTTGCCGCCCCGGTTCTGTGCCCGGAATTCGGCCAAGGGCGTGCGCTTGATGTAGCCGCCAGAGGTGATGGTGACAACCATGTCTTCGCGTTCGATAAGGTCCTCATCCTCCATGTCGCCGGACCAGTCTTGGATTTCGGTGCGGCGGGGGACGGCGAAGGCGGCTTTCACCTCGCGCAATTCATCCGAGATGATGGCCATGATGCGGTCGCGCGACGACAGGATGTCGAGGTAGTCCTTGATCTTGGCGGCGAGGTCTTCGAGTTCGTCGGTGACTTCCTTGACCCCAAGGGCCGTCAGGCGCTGCAGGCGCAGGTCGAGGATGGCGCGGGCCTGTGCTTCGGACAGGTTGTAGGTGCCGTCGTCGTTCATCGTATGGGACGGGTCGTCGATCAAGCGGATATAGGCCGCGATGTCGGCGGCGGGCCAGCGGCGGGTCATCAGCTTTTCGCGCGCCTCGGCCGCGTCGGCAGAGGCGCGGATGGTGCGGACCACCTCGTCCACGTTGGACACGGCGACGGCAAGGCCGCAGAGGATGTGCGACCGTTCGCGGGCCTTGCGGAGTTCGAAGGCCGTGCGGCGGGCCACCACTTCTTCGCGGAAGGTGATGAAATGCGTGAGGAAATCGCGCAAGGTAAGCTGTTCTGGGCGGCCGCCGTTCAGCGCCAGCATGTTGCAGCCGAAAGAGGTCTGCATGGGGGTGAAGCGGTAGAGTTGGTTGAGCACCACGTCAGGGGTGGCGTCGCGTTTCAACTCGATCACCACGCGCACGCCGATGCGGTCGGATTCGTCGGCGACGCCCGAGATGCCTTCGATCTTTTTTTCGCGCACCATTTCGGCGATCTTTTCGATCATGGAGGACTTGTTCACCTGATAGGGAATCTCGTCCAAGATGATGGCGAAACGATCCTTACGGATTTCTTCCACCCGCGTTTTGGCGCGGATGATGACGCTGCCGCGGCCTTCCAAATAGGCCTTGCGCGCGCCGGAGCGGCCGAGGATCACGCCGCCCGTGGGGAAATCGGGGGCGGGGATGATGTCCATCAGCGCCTCGGTCGAGAGGTCGGGGTTTTCGATCAGCGCCAGCGTGCCGTCGATGACTTCGCCCAAGTTGTGGGGCGGGATGTTGGTCGCCATGCCGACCGCGATGCCGCCCGCGCCATTGACCAGCATGTTGGGAAAGCGGGCGGGAAGGACGGTGGGTTCGCGGTCCTTGCCGTCGTAATTGTCTTGGAATTCAACGGTTTCCTTGTCGATATCGGCAAGGAGGAAGGCGGCGGGCTTGTCCATCCGCACTTCGGTATAGCGCATGGCGGCGGCGGCGTCGCCGTCCATGGAGCCGAAGTTGCCCTGTCCGTCGAGGAGTTTCAGCGACATGGAGAAGGGTTGCGCCATGCGGACCAGCGCGTCGTAGATCGCGCTGTCGCCATGGGGGTGGTATTTCCCCATCGTGTCGCCGACGGGGCGGGCGGATTTGCGGTAGGGTTTGTCGTGGGTGTTGCCGGATTCCTGCATGGCAAAAAGGATGCGGCGGTGGACCGGTTTGAGCCCGTCGCGCAGGTCTGGGATGGCGCGGGAGACGATCACGCTCATGGCGTAGTCGAGATAGGCTGTCTTCATCTCGTCCGCGATGGAGACTTGGGGGCCGTGCCACGGGGACTTGGGCGCGGAATCGTCTGAATTTTCAGGGGTTTCCGGGGTATCGTTCACGCGAGCCTCTGACTTCCGGCGCGGGGCCTATATCTTGTTGTGGGCGACCTTACACCATCCTGCATCTGGGGTGCAATGCGGGAAGGGCAAGGGCTTTGGCAGCCGGGGCGGATGAGTGACAACATATTGAAATTGTTGCCAGATATGGCGAATCGTTGCAGCATTTTCTGGTGAGGGCGAGCAAGGAGGCGCGCATGGCTTCACTGGACGGGCGCAGCGAGACGGAGTTGATGCTGCGGGGATATGGGCTGACGACGGCGGAAATCTTCTACCGAATTCCGGATTATCGCAGTGTTCTCAATACCTTCGTGTGGCAGCACTATGATTTGGCGCCGGATTATCCGGAGTTGTTCCGGTTCATCGAGTTCTGGCAGGAAAAGATCGACGGGCCGCTGCATTCGGTGCGGTTCACCCATCGCAAGCTGATCTCGCCGGGAGAGTGGCGCAACGTGGTGGGGGAGTTCCGGCTGCATTGAGCGCGGGGGGCGGGGGGCGGGGTGAACCCGGCCCGACGCTGTCCGGGTTCTGTGCCGCTTTCTGTACCGCACACTGTCAGCACGCAGCGGGCGGTGGGGTAGGATTGCGGCGACTTTTGGCCGCTGCGCGGGGGGCTGGCCGCCGGGGCTTTGCCCCGGACCCCAGGGTATTTGGGCCGAGATGAAGGGGCAGGGTTGCGCCCTGACTTAGGCGGCGCGGAGCAGCATTCCGAAGAGGTCGCGCGGGTCGTCGGGGTCGGCGATCATGTCGAGGTCTTCGTAGAGGCCGGTTTCGGCGAGTTTGGAGCGGATGTAGTTCAGGGCTGAGAAATCCTCGATCGCGAAGCCCACGGAGTCGAAGAGGGTGACTTGGGCGGGGTCTGTGCGGCCTGCGGCAGTTCCGGCCATGACCTGCCAGAGTTCGGTGACGGGGTGGTCGGGGGCGAGTTGCTGGATTTCGCCTTCGATGCGGGTCTGGGGCGGGTATTCGACGAAGATGGCCGAGCGGTGCAGGATGTCGGGGTGGAGTTCCGTCTTGCCGGGGCAGTCGCCGCCCACGCCGTTGATGTGGACGCCCGCGCCCAGCATGTTGTCGGTCAGGATGGTGGCATTGGTCTTGTCGGCGGTGACGGTGGTGATCACCTGCGCGCCGAGGATCGCGTCTTCGGCCGTGCGGCATTGGGTGACGGTAAGCCCGGTGCCCGCAAGGTTGCGGGCGCATTTGGCGGTGGCGGCGGGGTCGATGTCATAAAGGCGGATCTGGGTGATGCCGCAGACGGCCTTGAAGGCGAGCGCTTGGAATTCCGCCTGCGCGCCGTTGCCGATGAGGGCCATGGTGGTGGCACCTTTGGGGGCGAGCCATTTGGCGGCCAAGGCGCTGGTGGCGGCGGTGCGCAGGGCGGTGAGGATGGTCATTTCCGACAGAAGGACGGGGTAGCCGGTTTCGACATCGGCGAGCAGGCCGAAGGCGGTGACGGTCTGCAACCCGCGCTTCATGTTGGAGGGGTGGCCGTTGACGTATTTGAAGCCATAGGTGCGCCCGTCAGAGGTGGGCATGAGTTCGATCACCCCCACGTCGGAATGAGAGGCGATGCGGGGCGTCTTGTCGAATTGGCCCCAGCGCAGGAAGTCGGCTTCGATGGCCTGTGCCAGATCGGTGAGCATGGGTTCCATGCCGATGCGGTGGACCAGTTTCATCATGCGGTCGACCGAGACGAAGGGGACGAGGTTCAGCATCACATATGGCTCCGTGTCGGGCGGTCGAAGACCTTGCGGCCCATGAGGGAGGCCACGAGGTCGACCATGAGCCGCGCGGTGCGGCCGCGTTCATCGAGGAAAGGATTCAGTTCGACGAGGTCGAGCGAGGTGACGAGGTCGGAGTCGTGGAGGAGTTCCATGACCAGATGCGCCTCGCGGAAGGTGGTGCCGCCGGGGACGGTGGTGCCGACGGCGGGGGCGATGGAGGGGTCGAGGAAGTCGACGTCGAGCGAGACGTGGAGCATCCCGCCCGCTGCGCGGACGCGGGTCAGGAATTCGCGCAAGGGGGCGATGATGCCGCGTTCGTCGAGCACGCGCATGTCGTGGATGGCGATGTCATGGGTAAGGAGGGCCGCATGTTCGGCGGGGTCGACCGAGCGGATGCCGTAAAGGCAGATGTTTTGCGGCGGGATCGCCGCCGGGAAGGGGGGGAAGGCGTCAAAGCCGTCACGTCCTGCGATATAGGCGACGGGGGTGCCGTGCAGGTTGCCCGACGTGGTGGTGAGGGGCGTGTGGAAATCGCTATGCGCGTCGAGCCAGAGGAGGAAGAGGGGGCGGTCTTGGCGTTTGGCGAAGGCCGCGGCACCCGCGACAGAGCCGAGGGCGAGGGAATGGTCGCCGCCCATGATGATGGGCAGGCCGTTCTGCGAGAGGGCGTCGTCCACGCGGTCGGCGAGGATTTCGGTCCAGCCGACGGTTTCGGGCAGGGAATGCACGACCGGGTTGGGGCAGGGGGCGGGTTTGAGGTCGGGCAGGGCGACGTCGCCCCAGTCATCGACCCCGTGGCCGAGGTCGCGGATGGCTTGGGCAAGGCCCGCCACGCGATAGGCGGCGGGACCCATGAGGCAGCCGGGATAGCGCTGGCCGCTGTCGATGGGGGCTCCGATCAGGATGGCTTTGGACATGGAGGGCTCCTTCGCGGGGAGGATGTTTCCGGGTTGCGGCGAATCCTAGCGTTGTTATGGTCGATATGGACAGGGGATTGTTCGTATCGGCGGGGAAATTGGCCATGATGGACGAAATGGATCAGCGGCTGGTGGCGGAGTTGCGGCGGGATGGGCGGGCGGCTTTGTCCGATTTGGCGGATCGGCTGGGGCTGAGCCGGGCGACGGTGCGGGCGCGGATGGAGCGGCTGACGGCCAAGGGCGAGATCGCGGGGTTCACGGTGCTGACGCGGGGGGATGTGAGTTCTTCGCCGGTGCGGGCCTTGATGATGATCGGGATCGAAGGGCGCGGGGGCGAGAAGATCATGGCGCGGCTGGGGGGGCTGCCGCAGGTGCAGGCGGTGCATTCGACGAATGGGCGGTGGGATGTGATCGTGGAATTGGGGACGCAGACGCTGTTGGAGCTGGACGAGACGATCCATCGGATCCGGGCGATGGAGGGGGTGACGGTGTCGGAGACGAATTTGCTTTTGTCGACGCGGAAGGCGGGGCGGCGGTAGGGGGGGCTTGAGGGCGCAATGAGTGGCGCGGGGAATGAGGCACGAATGCGTGGGGGTTGGTCCGGCCCGTGGCCCAAAGCCACGGGCCGCGCACGACGCTCCCTGCCCGGCCACGGGCCGGGCGTTCGGTACGGAAATCGTCCACAGGACGATTTCTGATCGCGCCTCACCCCCACCGGGACGTGCGCCCGAGGCGCCCGCCCCGGCGTGACGCGCGCGGCCCTAACGGCGGAGGGTTGAAACGCGCCACTGGCGCCTTTCAGCCCTCCTTGCACTTTCTCGAACAGGGATGCGATCAACCCTTCGTCACCGCCTGCGACGCGGGCGCGCAGCCCCATTGGACTGGGCGGGGTTTGCGCCTATGGTCTGCGCCAACATCCGGGAGGGCCGCCATGATCGTCGAGCTTGGGCATTTCGCGCTGATATTGGCGCTGGCGGTGGCGGTGATCCAGTCGGTCGTGCCTTTGGTGGGGGCGCAGAGGCGGAATGCGGCGTGGATGGCGGTGGCGGACCCTGCGGCGGTGGTGCAGTTCCTGCTGGTGGGCTTTGCCTTCGCGGCGCTGACCTATGCCTTTGTAACCTCGGACTTTTCGCTGTCTTTGGTGGTTGGCAATTCGCATACGCTGAAGCCCCTGATCTACAAGATTTCCGGCGTTTGGGGGAACCATGAGGGGTCGCTGCTGCTCTGGGTGCTGATCCTGTCGCTGTTCGGGGCCTGTGCGGTCTGGTTCGGGGGGAACCTTCCGCCGCAGTTGAAGGCGCGGGTGTTGGCGGTGCAGGGGATGATCGGCGTGGCCTTCATGCTGTTCATGCTGCTGACATCGAACCCGTTCTGGCGGCTGGAAGTGCCGCCGCTGGACGGGCAGGACCTGAACCCGCTGCTGCAGGATCCGGGGTTGGCCTTCCATCCGCCGTTCCTCTACCTCGGCTATGTGGGGCTTTCGATGTCCTTCAGCTTTGCCGTCGCCGCGCTGATCGAGGGGCGGGTGGATGCGGCATGGGGGCGCTGGGTGCGGCCTTGGACGCTGGTGTCTTGGGTCTTTCTGACCATCGGCATCGGGCTGGGGTCGTGGTGGGCCTATTACGAGCTTGGCTGGGGTGGGTTCTGGTTCTGGGACCCGGTGGAGAATGCGTCGTTCATGCCGTGGCTGATCGCCGCCGCGCTGCTGCATTCCGCCATCGTGGTGGAAAAGCGCGAGAGCCTGAAGGCCTGGACGATCCTGCTGGCCATTCTGGCCTTTGGCTTTTCGCTGGTGGGGACGTTCATCGTGCGGTCGGGGGTGATCACTTCGGTCCATGCCTTTGCCAATGACCCGGAGCGGGGGGTGTTCATCCTGCTGATCCTTGGCGTGTTCATGGGCGGTGCGCTGACGCTGTTTGCGGCGCGGGCGGGGGCGATGGAGGCGAAGGGCGTGTTCGGGGTCGTCAGTCGCGAGAGCGCGCTGGTGGCCAACAACATCCTGCTGGCGGTGTCGGCCTTTGTCGTGTTCTTCGGGACGATCTGGCCCTTGGTGGCAGAGCTTGTCTTTGACCGCAAGCTGTCGGTCGGGGAGCCGTTCTTTAACGCCGCGTTCTCGCCCTTTGTGGTGGCCTTGGCGGCGCTGTTGCCGCTGGGCGCGATGATGCCGTGGAAGCGGGGGGATGCGGGGCGGGCGATGCGGCCGCTTTGGCCTTTGTTGGTGCTGTCGGTCGCGGTGGGCGCGCTGGTCTGGGCGATGCAGACGGGGCGGAGTGCGCTGGGACCGGTGGGCGTGATCCTTGGGCTTTGGGTCGGGTTCGGGGCGATGGTCGATCTGTGGACGCGGACCGGGCGCGGGGCTGTGGCTGGGCGTTTTGCGCGGCTGGTGCGGTTGCCGCGGGCGGATTGGGGGAAGTCGGTCGCGCATTTCGGGCTGGGCGTTACGATCTTTGCCGTGTCGGCCATGCTGGCGTGGAAGACAGAGGATATCCGCGTGGTGCAGGTGGGCGGGTCCTATCCGCTGGGCCCCTATGAGGTGACGCTGGCCGCTGTGCGCGAGGTGGAGGGGCCGAACTATCGGTCCACCATGGCAGAGATGGTCGTGACGAAGGGCGGGGCCGAGGTGGTGCGGCTGTTCCCCGAGAAGCGGTTCTATCCGGTGGCGGGGATGCCCACGACCGAGGCGGCGATTGATTACGGGCCGCTGCGGGACCTCTATCTGGTGATCGGCGACCCGCAGGATAACGGCGGCTGGGCGGTGCGGTCCTATATTGAACCCTTTGCCAACTGGCTGTGGGGCGGGTGCCTGCTGATGGCGCTGGGCGGGTTGCTGAGCCTGACGGATCGGCGCTACCGGGTGGCGGCGGGGGCGCGGCGCGCGCCTGCCGGGGTGCCTGCGGAATGAGGGCGGTTCTTTTCGCGGCGATGATGGCGGTGGCGCTGCCTGTGGCGGTGCCGGTCTGGGCGGTGCAGCCGGACGAGATGCTGGCAGATCCGGCGCTGGAGGCGCGGGCGCGGGCTTTGTCCAAAGGGCTGCGCTGTCTGGTCTGCCGGAACGAGAATATCGACGATTCCGACGCGCAGCTTGCCAAGGACCTGCGTATCCTGCTGCGCGAGCGGCTGGTGGCGGGGGATACGGACGCAGAGGCCGTGGCCTTCCTTGTGGACCGCTATGGGGAATATGTGCTGCTGAACCCGCCTGCGACGGGGGCGAATATCCTGCTCTGGGTCGCGGGGCCTGCGATGCTGCTGGCGGGGGTGGGGATCGCCTTTGCCACGTTCCGGCGGCGGACTGTGCCGGGGGCGGACGGGTTGAGCGAGGACGAAAAGGCGCGGCTGGCGGAAATCCTGAAGGAGTGACGCGGGGTCCGGCTTTTCCTTTGGCATCCGCCCGGTAGGGTGGGGCAAAAGGGGAGGTGCCCGCATGGCCTATCAGACGATCACGGTGACACAAGCGGATGGCGTGGCGACGATCACGCTGAACCGGCCCGAGGTGATGAACGCGCTGTCCGCTTTGCTGCGGGCGGAACTGCTGGAGGCGTGGCGGGAGGCCGAGGCGCGGGCGCGCTGTATCGTGCTGACGGGGGCGGGGCGGGCCTTTTGTTCGGGGCAGGATTTGCAGGATGCGATGGCCTTGGGGCAGATGGATCTGGGCCGCGTACTGGCCGAGGAATATGAGCCTTTGCTGAAGGCGATCTACGATTGCCCGGTGCCGACGATTGCGGCGGTCAACGGGGCGGCGGCAGGGGCGGGGGCCAATCTGGCACTGGCCTGCGATGTGGTCATTGCCTGCGAGTCGGCGTCCTTCATTCAGGCCTTCACGCGGATCGGGCTGATCCCGGATGCGGGCGGGACCTATTGGCTGCCGCGTCAGGTGGGGATGGCGCGGGCCATGGGGGCGGCGCTGTTTGCCGAAAAGGTTCCGGCCCGGCAGGCCGCCGATTGGGGGATGATCTGGGAGGCCGTGCCGGATGACGGCTTTGCGGCCCATGTGGCGGCGCGGGCGGGGGCCTTGGCGGCGGGGCCGACGGTGGCCTATCGGTTGGTGAAGCAGGCGCTGCGGGCGTCCCCCGCGAACGGGCTGGAGGCGCAACTGGCGCTGGAGGCGCAGTTGCAGGGAGAGGCGGGGGCCACGGCGGATTTCCGCGAAGGGGTGGCGGCGTTTCTGGAAAAGCGTCCGGCACGGTATCGGGGGGCATGAGGGGGCGAATTCTGACGCAGAATTCGCGACGGAATTTGACGCAAATTCCGGTGGTTCGGCGGCGGTTCCTGTGTCAGGAACCGCCGCGAAACCTGCGTCAGATGTCGTTTCAGGCGCCGCGCGACAGGGCGGCGACCCCGGTGCGGGCCAGTTCGCGCAGGCCCAAGGGGCGCATCAGATCGGCGAAGGCGTCGATCTTTTCCGGGGTTCCCGTGATCTCGAACACAAAGGATTCCAGCGTGGAGTCGACCACATTGGCGCGGAAGATTTCGGCCAGACGCAGCGCTTCGATCCGCGCCTCGCCCTTGCCCGCGACCTTTAGCAGCGCGAGTTCGCGCTGCACGGCGGGGCCTTCGGCGGTGAGGTCGTGGACTTCGTAGACCGCCACCAGACGGCCAAGCTGCGCCTCGATCTGGTCGATCACCGCGGGCGTGCCAGAGGTGACGATGGTGATGCGCGAGCGGTGGCCGGTATGGTCCACCTCGGCCACGGTGAGGCTGTCGATGTTATAGCCGCGCCCGGAAAAAAGGCCGATGACGCGGGCAAGCACGCCCGGCTCGTTCTCGACGATCACGGCGAGGGTGTGGCTTTCGATGACCTGAGAGTGGTGGTCGCGCAGGTCATAGGCGGAATGGCTTGTGGAGCCTTTTTTGATGTTGAGTGCGGACATCCGCCACTCCCTTCATTTTCTGTCCAAAAATATCCCGGGGGTCCGGGGGCTGGCCCCCGGTCCAACGGCATCACACCAGAACCGCCCCCTTGGCGCCGATGACGCCCTGCGTGTCGGCCTCGCCCAGCAGCATTTCGTTATGCGGCTTGCCCGACGGGATCATGGGGAAGCAGTTTTCGTGCTTTTCCACGAGGCAGTCGAAGATCACCGGGCCGTCGTAGCGGATCATGTCCATGATCGCATCGTCGAGGTCTTTCGGGTCTTGGCACTTGATGCCTTTGCAGCCGAAGGCCTCGGCCAGTTTCACGAAATCGGGCAGGGATTCCGACCAGGAATGCGAATAACGCTCGCCATGCAGCAACTCTTGCCACTGGCGCACCATCCCCAAGCGTTCGTTGTTCAGGATGAACTGCTTGACCGGGGCGCGGAATTGCATCGCGGTGCCCATTTCCTGCATGTTCATGAGCCACGATGCCTCACCTGCCACGTTGATGACCAACGCGTCGGGATGGGCGATCTGCACGCCGATGGAGGCGGGCAGGCCATAGCCCATGGTGCCCAGACCGCCAGAGGTCATCCAGCGGTGCGGGTCCTCAAACCCCAGGAACTGGGCGGCCCACATCTGGTGCTGGCCCACTTCGGTCGTGATGTAGCGGTCCATGCCCTTGGTCAGCGCCTCGAGCCGCTGCAGCGCATGTTGCGGCTTGATGGTCTTTTCGCTGTTCTTGAAGGACAGGCAGTCCACCGCGCGCCATTCGTTGATCTGTTTCCACCACTTGTCCAGACCGCCCTTGTTGGTCTTGGACCCGCGCGCGCGCCATTGGCGCAGGACTTCTTCCAGCACCAAGGTCACGTCGCCCACGATCGGGACATCGACGCGGATGACCTTGTTGATAGAGGAGGGGTCGATGTCGATATGCGCTTTGCGCGAATGGGGCGAGAAGTCCTTGACGCGGCCGGTGATGCGGTCGTCGAAACGGGCACCGATGTTGATCATCAGGTCGCAGCCGTGCATGGCGAGGTTGGCCTCGTAAAGCCCATGCATGCCCAGCATGCCGAGCCAGTTCTTGCCGGAGGCGGGGTAGGCGCCAAGGCCCATCAGGGTGGAGGTGATGGGGAAGTTGGTTTCCGCCACCATCTCACGGATGAGCGCCGAGGCGCGGGTGCCGGAGTTGATGACGCCGCCGCCGGTGTAGAGGATGGGGCGTTCGGCCTGTTCCATCATCTCGACCAGACGGGCGATCTGTTCGGCGTCGCCGGTCTTGCGGGGCTGGTAGTGCTGAACGCGGGCCTTTTCCATCGGCGTGTATTCGGCATTGGCGAACTGCACGTCCTTGGGGATGTCGATCAGCACGGGGCCGGGGCGGCCAGAGGTGGCGACGTGGAAGGCCTGATGGATGGTTTCGGACAGCTTCGCCGTGTCTTTCACCAGCCAGTTATGCTTGGTGCAGGGGCGGGTGATGCCCACGGTGTCGGCCTCTTGAAAGCCGTCGGTGCCGATCATGAAGGTGGGGACCTGACCGGTCAGGACCACCAGCGGGATGGAATCCATCAGCGCGTCGACAAGGCCCGTCACGGCATTGGTCGCGCCGGGGCCAGAGGTCACCAGCACCACGCCCGGCTTGCCGGTGGAGCGGGCATAGCCTTCGGCCATGTGGACCGCGCCCTGTTCGTGGCGGACGAGGATGTGGCGGATGTCGTTCTGCTGGAAGATCTCGTCATAGATCGGCAGCACGGCGCCGCCGGGATAGCCGAAGACCACCTCGACCCCCTGATCCTTGAGGGCCTGAACCACCATCTTCGCGCCGGTCATCTGTTTCGTCATCTGCCTTCACCCTTTTTGGGGCCACCGCCCCCGTCTGTGCGCAACAAAAAGCCCCCGGTTTTTCGATCCGGGGGCGCATGGGAACCATATGGTCAGCGTTACCGCCCCATGCGCCATCGTCCTACAAGTACGAGAATGCCGGACATTGCCGTTCCCTTTCATCGTTGGGGCGGACACTAGGGCGGGTCGCAAGGGGCGTCAACCGCAAAACTTGATCTAAAGTGTCGCGCTTGGTCGAAAAATTGTAATTTACTTACAAATTATCTGCCTTTCGCGCAATTTACTGAAATCTCTGCGCTGCCGCACAGGGGGTTCTGCGGGAATGAGTCGGTGTTGCGCTTGGTGGATGGGGGCGTTCGGCCTATACGCGGCGCTGCGGGCAGGTGCCCGGCTTGTGACGGAGGGTCATCCATGAAGCTTTACTATTCTCCCGGTGCCTGTTCGCTGGCGTCGCATATCGTGCTGGCCGAAAGCGGGGCGCAGTATGCGATCGAAAAGGCCGACATCCGGGCCAAGAAGACCGAAAGCGGGGCGGATTTCGCCGCGATCAGCCCGCGCGGCGCGGTGCCCGTTCTGGTGCTGGACGATGGCGAGGTGCTGACCGAGGGCGTGGCGATCATGCAATTCGTCGCCGACAGCGTGACGCCGGGGGCCTTGCCCGCTGCGGGGACGCTGGCGCGGGCGCGGTTGCAGGAGGCGCTGAACTTCGTGTCGACCGAGGTGCACAAGACCTATTCGCCGTTCTTTCGGGGTCTGCAGGGCGAGGCGAAGGCGGCGCAAGAGGCGCTGCTCAACAGCCGTCTGGCATTGGTGGAGGCGCGGCTGTCGGATGGGCGGTCCTATCTGTTGGGCGACCAGTTCACCCCGGCGGATGCCTATCTGTTCACTGTGACCAACTGGTCCAAGGGGATCGGGCATGATCTGTCGGCCTTCCCGAAGCTGGAGGCGCTGCGCGCGCGGGTCGCGGCGCGGCCTGCGGTGCAGGCGGCGATGAAGGCGGAAGGGCTGCTGAAATAGGCTGTCCGCGTCGGGACGACCGGGGTCCGCGCCAGAGGCGATGCGGGCCCCGGCTGAGTCTTCGGGATTGTGTTGAAGCGTGGAATTTCCCCTTTGCGTGTGGGGTGACTGCCCGAAAATGGCGCATTCGTTGGCGCAAAGGTCGAAAACGGACGAATAATCTTTCCGTGACCTAGGGGAAAGCTGACCTGACGGCAGGGGGCAGGGCTTGAAATGCCCGGATCGCTGCCTACTCTTTTCCTCTCAAGCGACCGCGACAGACGGTCGCAGACGTCAGGGGAGGAAGGTTTGCAGGGTCTTTTGACGCTTGCATCCGGCATTGACCGGATCAACCGGTTTTTCGGGATCGTGGCGGCCGTGCTGGTGGCGCTGGCCTGCGCGATCAGCGCGGGAAATGCGCTGTCGCGCTATGCGCTGGACATTTCGTCCAATGCCTTCCTTGAGATCCAGTGGCAGATGTTCGCGGGCGTGTTCCTGCTGGGCGCGCCCTATGTGCTGAAGCTGAACGAACATGTGCGGGTGGACCTGATCTATGGCGGCCTGACCCCGCGGCGGAAGCTGTGGGTGGATGTGATCGGCTATCTCGTCTTCTTCTTTCCGGTCTGCTTCATCATGCTGGAGATGGCCTATCCCTGGGCATGGACGAGCTATCTGGAGGGCGAGATTTCGGCCAATGCCGGGGGGTTGCCGGTCTGGCCCGCGAAGTTCCTGCTGCCCTTGGGCTTTACGCTGTTGGCCGCGCAGGGGCTGGCGGAATTCATCCGTCGCGTCGCGGCCCTGCGCGGGGACATCGCGCTGGACGTGCATTACGAAAAGCCCGTGCAGTGATCGGAAGGACCAAAGATGCTTGAATACGGCCTTCTTGCGCCGACGATGTTCGCCGGCCTGATCCTGTTTCTTCTGTTCGGGTTTCCTGTCGCCTTCTCGCTGGCGGCGCTGGGGCTGGCCTTCGGCTTTGTCGCCATCGAGGTGGGGTATTTCGGGCTGGCCTTCCTGCAGGCGCTGCCCGCGCGGGTGTTCGGGATCATGTCGAACGACCTGCTGCTGGCCATTCCCTTTTTCACCTTTATGGGGGTGGTGCTTGAGAAGTCGGGGCTGGCCGAGGACCTGATGGAAGGGTTCGGGCAGTTGTTCGGGCCGGTTCCGGGCGGGATCGCCTATGCGGTGATCTTTGTGGGGGCCATTCTGGGGGCCATCACGGGGACCGTCGCGGCGAGCGTGATCGCCATCGGGATGATCAGTATCCCGATCATGTTGAAATACGGGTATGACATGCGGATCGGGACGGGGGTGATTGCCGCGTCAGGCACGATCACGCAGGTGATCCCGCCGTCGTTGGTCCTGATCGTGCTGGCCTTCCAGTTGGGCGTGCCGGTGGGGGATATGTATCTGGGGGCCATCGGGCCGTCGATCGCGCAGATCCTGCTTTTTGCCGGGTTCATCCTGCTGGTGTCGATCTTTGCGCCGAAGAAGGTGCCCGCCCTGCCGCCCGAGGCGCGCACACTGCGGGGCAGCGCGCTGGCGGCAAAGCTGGCATGGGGCATGGTGCCGTCCTTGGTGCTGATCTTTCTGGTGCTGGGAACGATCTTCATGGGGCTGGCCACGCCAACCGAAGCGGGGGCGATGGGGGCCGTGGGGTCGGTGCTGCTGGCGCTGGCGCATGGGCGGTATAGCAACCTGATGGTCTGGGAAGCGTCGGATCAGACGATGCGGATCACGGCGATGGTGATCTTTATCCTCGTCGGGGCGACGATGTTCAGCCTTGTGTTTCAGGGGGTGAACGGGGGCAAGTGGATCGAACACATGCTGTCCCACATTCCCGGCGGACGGATCGGGTTCCTGATCTTTGTCAACATCTTCATCTTCTTCATCGCCTTCTTCCTCGACTTTTTCGAGATCGTCTTCATCGTCGTGCCGCTGTTGATCCCGTCGGCGCTGGCGCTGGACATCGACCTTGTCTGGTTGGGGGTGCTGCTCTGCGTGAACATGCAGACGGCCTTCATGCATCCGCCCTTTGGATTTGCGCTGTTCTACCTGCGCGGGATCGCCCCGCCCGAGGTGAAGAGCCGGGACATCTATCTGGGGTCGATCCCGTGGATCGGGCTGCAATTGATCCTCGTGGCGCTGATCATCGCCTTCCCCGGCATCGTGGACGGCATGATCAGCGAGGAGGTGCTGCTGGACGACGCGGCGGTGACCGAACAGCTGGACGCGCTGCCCATGCCGGGGCTGGAGCCGCCGGCGCTGGACCTTGACCTTTCGCCTTCGCCGGCTCCGGCGGGTGACTGACTTTTGCAACCTTAGTGACACTCAGGGAGGACTACATGAAGAGACGGAATTTCCTGTCGACCGCAGCGGTCGGTACGGTGGCCGCCGGTCTGGCCGCGCCCGCGCTGGCGCAGACCGCGCCGAAGGTGAGCTGGCGCCTGACCTCGGGCTTTCCCAAGGCGCTGGACACGATCTATGGCGCGGCCGAAGATTTCGCGAAGTATGTGAGCGACGCGACGGACGGCAATTTCCAGATCCAGCCCTTCCCGGCGGGCGAGATCGTCCCGATGCCGGAAGCCGCCGATACGGTGGCCGCAGGCACGGTGGAGATGACGCATACCGCGTCCTACTACTACTGGGGCAAGGATCCGACCTATGCGCTGGGCACGGCCGTTCCCTTCGGGCTGAACGTGCGGGGCCTGAACGCGTGGAACTATGATGGCGGCGGCATCGACATGATGAACGCCTTCTACAACAAGCAGAACCTGCATGCCTTCCCGGGCGGCAACACCGGCTGCCAGATGGGCGGCTGGTGGCGCAAGGAGATCAACTCGCTGGCCGATCTCGCGGGTGTGAAGATGCGCATCGGCGGCATGGGCGGCAAGGTCATGGAAGCGCTGGGCGTCGTGCCGCAGCAGATTCCGGGCGGCGAGATCTATCCGGCGCTGGAGCGCGGGACGATCGATGCGGCGGAATGGGTCGGTCCTTATGACGACGAGAAGCTGGGCCTGAACAAGGTCGCGCCCTACTACTACTATCCGGGCTTCTGGGAAGGCGGCGCGATGCTGCACTTCATGATCAACCTGGACAAGTGGAACGAACTGACGCCGGGCTATAAGGCCATCCTCGAGTCGGCCTGTGCGCGGTCCAATGCGACGATGCTGGCCAAGTACGACTTCCGCAACCCGGCCGCGCTGCGCAGCCTGATCGCGGGCGGGGCGCAGTTGAAGCCCTATCCGGAGGATGTGATGACGAAGGCCTTCGAAGCGGCCAACGCTCTGTACGCCACGCTGTCGGCCGAGAATGCGGACTTCAAGGCAATCTGGGAAAGCCAGACCGCCTATCGCAACGAGGCCAACCTGTGGAATCAGGTGGCGGAATACACCTTCGACACGTTCATGATCCGCAACCGCCCGCGCGGGTAAGGATTCGGACGAGATGGGGGAGGGCCGTCCTTCGGGGCGGCCCTTTTTCTTTTGCGGGCTAGGGTTCGGCCGCGACTTGGCCCGAAAGGCCCGGACTGCGGCAGTCCCGCCCTTGTGTTTGGCCCAGTCAGGGGGGTCACACCGGCTGGATCAAATCCCACCGATTGCCGAAAGGATCGCGCCAGACGGCGACGGTACCATAGGGTTCGTGGCGCGGCGCTTCCTCGAACACCGCGCCTGCGGCGGTGAGGCGGGCGTGATCGCGCGCGAAATCATCGGTTTCGAGAAAGAGCCAGACGCGGCCAGCGCCCTGTGCGCCGATGGCGCGGTGCTGGGCGTCCCCTTCGGCACGGGCAAGGACGAGGTCAGCCCCTCCGCCCGGCGGACGGACGGTGACCCAGCGCTTGTGGCCCTGATCGATGTCGGCGGTCAGGGTGAAACCCGCGGCGGTGAAGAAGCGGATCGCGCTGTCGTAGTCGGGCACGATCACCGCGACGGCGGAAAGGCGCGTCATGCGTCAGGCGTCGCGCGGGGTGCGGGTGTCGGGCAGCGAAATGCGGGCGACCTGTTCGGCGATGGGATCGACGGACAGCGGGTGCAGTTCCGCCTTGTGATCGGCCGGGTCGCCGATGTCCTGCCACCGCCCGCCCTTGTAGATTTCCAGCGCAGGGAAAGCGGCCTTGTAGCCCATCTTGCGGCTGCCGGGCACCCAATAGCCGAGATAGACGTAAGGCAGACCCGCCTCGCGCGCGAGGGCGATGTGGTCGAGGATCACGTAGGTGCCCAGCGAAAGATCGGCGAGGTCGGGGTCGTAAAAGCTGTAGACCATCGACAGGCCGTCATCGAAGACATCGGTCAGGCAGACGGCGGCGAGGGGGCGTGTACGGGCAGCCGGATCGCCGGGGCGGGAATATTCGATCACGCGCGACTTGATCGGCGTCTCTTCGATCATCGCGGCGAATTCGAAGATGTCCATGTCGGCCATGCCGCCATCCGCGTGGCGCGTGTCGAGATAGCGGCGGAACAGGCTGAACTGATCCTCTGTCGCCCAAGGGGAGGTGGGGTTGCGGCGCAGGGTTTCGCATTTCTTCAGGATGCGGCGGTGGGTGCGGCGCGGTTCGAAATCCGCGACCCGGATGCGGGCCGACAGGCAGGCGGAACATTCCGCGCAGGACGGGCGGTAGAGCACGTTCTGGCTGCGGCGGAAGCCCTGTTTCGACAGCGTATCGTTCAGCTTTTGCGCATGTTCACCCTGCAGCGCGGTGAAGAGCTTCCGTTCCATGCGCCCGTCGAGATAGGGGCAAGGTTGCGGGGCCGTCACGTAGAATTGGGGCGCGATGGGAAGGGTGTGGCGCATCGGTCGCTGGGACTGGGGACAAACCTCACCCTAGCAAGGAGCGCGCGCCGCGCCAAGCCGGGAAAGCGGCGCATTTCTTGCGATCTGCGCGGCTTTGCGCGGGGGGCGGCGGTCAGGCGCGGTTGATGGCGACAGAGCCAAGCACCATGTCGGTCAGGCCCTGACCCCGGCGGCTGACCAGCATCAGCGCGACCGAGAGGATCTGCGGGATCACGAAGGCCATGGAGAGCGAATAGCCCAGCGTATGCACGAAGGCGGTCGCCGCGTCGAAGCGCTGGCCGTAGCGGTCGAGGAATGCGACGTTGAAAAGGCGCATGCCCCATGTCGCGGAATGGCCCGACAGCGTGACCCAACGGTAGAGGAACCCCACGGCAAGCCAGACCAGCGGCAGGATGAAGAGCGCGGTGAGGGCGGTGACAAGGGCCACGAGCGCCACGATGAGGGTGACGAAGATCGTGTCCACGATCCAAGCGAGGCCGCGCTTGAGCGCGACACCGCGATAGAATTCGGCGTGGCGGTCCGGGTCGGGCTGGGCGTGGGGAAAGGCGTCGGTCATCATGGGTCTTTGGCGCTTTGGGCGGGGATGGGGTAAAGGTGGCCCCGGGGGGCCACCTGTGCAAGGGTGTCGCGATCCAGTCAGGCCTGCGCGGGGGGGCCGTCCTCGGTCGTCGGGCGGGCGTTGCGGGCGCGGTCTTCCATGAAGGCGTCGAATTCCTGCTTGTCCTTGGCGTCGCGCAGGCGGTTCAGGAAACCTTCGAAGGCGGCCTGTTCTTCTTCCAGACGGCGGAGGGTTTCGGCCTTGTAGGCGTCGAAGGCGGTGTTGCCCGAGGAGGCGTAGACGCGGTGCGCGCCCCATTTGGCGTCCCAGCGGTCAGGACGGGACTTGCGGCAGGATTGTCCGAACATGGTTTTGCTCCAGCGGTTGGTGATGGTCATGTAGGCGACAAGGGCGAGGCCCACGGGCCAGAAGAAGACGAAGCCCAGCACCATTGCGGCGATCCAGGCCTTGCGGCCATGGCCGTCAAGCCATGCCTCGGCGCGGCGGGGCCAAGAGAGGATACCACCGGCGGGTCGCGCGGCGGCGGCGGGGAAGGTGTTCATCGGCGGTCTCCGGTGTTGCGGTTCGATGTGAATGTCTTTCACATGGGGGAAGATGAGGGGGGATGGGGTCTGGTTCAAGGGGGGATGTTAAAATAATTCACATAGCGGCGGGCGGCTGCCGGGCGGTGATCTGGCGGTGATCTGGCGGCGCGCGGGCCGGGGCCCGCGCGGGCCCATCCTCCCCTGTCCCTGCGGGGCGCAGGGACAGGGGCCCCGGGGGGCATTCTGCCCCCGGCCGCGCGGGCCCCGCGCGGCCCCCCCTGAGGATATTTGGGAACGGAAAATGGGGGCGGTCAGGCGGTGAAGGGGGCCGTCGTCGCCTTGGTGATGCGCAGGAGGTCGGTGGGGGCGATGGGGAAGATGTGCCGGGGGGTGCCTGCGGCGGCCCAGACCTCGGCAAAGTCGAGCAGGCGCGGGTCGAAGAAGGTGGGGATGGGGGTGAGGTGGCCCACGGGGGCGACGCCGCCGATGGCGAAGCCCGTGACGGCGCGGACCGTGGCGATATCGGCGCGGCCGAGGGGTTCCCCGGCGAGGGCTGTCGCGCGGTCGGGGGCGACCTGATTGCCGCCTGCGGTGAGAAAGAGGAAGAGGCGGTTGCGGCTTTCCCCCGCGAAGAGGATGGATTTCACGATCTGGTCGAGATGGACGCCCGCCGCATCGGCAGCCTGTTGGGCGGTGCGGGTTTCGCCGGGGGTTTCGAGGGGGGTGATGTCGAGGCCGGCTGCCTTGAGGGCGGCGGTGACGCGGGCGAGGCTTTTGCTCATGCGGGCTCCTGTGCGGTGGGGTGGGTCTAGCGTGGCGAGGGGTGGGGGCGCAACGGGGACGCGTTGACCCTGTGGCGCGGGCGGTGCAAGGCTGCGGGGCATGACATATGCCCCCTTTGCCACCCGCCTGCGCCGTTCGCCCATCGCCTTTGACCGGGAGGCGGCGGCGGATGTCGGGCGGGCCTTTGGGGAGCTTGCGCCAGAGGTGGCGGGGCTTTTGGCGGCGACGGCAGGGTGTTCGCCTTATCTGAAAGGGTTGATGGGGCGCGAGGGGGACTGGCTGCGCGGGGCCTTGGCGGGCGCGCCGGAGGAGGCGCTGGAGGCGGTGCTGGCGGCACCTGTCGGGGTAGAGGGGGCCGAGGCGCTGGGCGAGGCGCTGCGGGTGGCGAAGCGGCGGGCGGCGCTGTTGACGGCTTTGTGCGATCTGGGGGGCGTCTGGTCGCTGGAAGAGGTGACGGGGGCGCTGACGCGGTTGGCGGACCTGTCGGTCGATCTGGGCATCCGCTGGTTCGTGGGCGAGGAGATCCGGCGCGGCAAGCTGCCGGGGGCCGTGCCGGGGGAGGAGGCGACGGGGGCGGGGATGGTCGCGCTGGCCAGGGGGCAGATGGGGGCGGGGGAGTTGAATTATTCGTCCGACATCGACCTTGTCTGCCTGTTTGACGAGACGCGCTATGGGGCGGAGGCGGGGGAGGCGCGGGCGGCCTTTATCCGCGTGACGCGCAGGATGGCGGCGCTTTTGTCCGATCTGACGGCGGGGGGCTATGTGTTCCGCACCGACCTGCGGCTGCGCCCTGACGCGGCGGTGACGCCGGTCTGCCTGTCGATGGCGGCGGCAGAGAGTTACTATGAGAGCGTGGGGCGAACATGGGAGCGGGCGGCCTATATCAAGGCGCGGCCCTGCGGGGGGGACCTTGCGGCGGGGGAGCGGTTTCTGAAGGCGCTGGTCCCCTTTGTCTGGCGCAAGCATCTGGATTTCGCGGCGATTCAGGATGCCCATGACATGCGGCTGCGCATCCGCGAGCATCGGCAACTCAATCGGCCCCTGACGGTGGAGGGGCACAATATGAAGCTGGGGCAGGGGGGGATACGGGAGATCGAGTTCTTCACCCAGACGCGGCAGTTGATCGCGGGGGGGCGGGATGCCGATCTGCGGGATCGGACGACCGTGGGCGGGCTGGCGGCGCTGGCGGCGAAGGGGTGGATTCCGGGGGATGTGGCCGAGGAGTTGACCGCGCTTTACCGCGCGCATCGCGAGGTGGAGCATCGGTTGCAGATGGTGGGGGACGCCCAGACCCATGACCTGCCGGTGACGGCGAACGGGGTGGCGCGGATCGCGGCCTTTTGCGGCGAGGAGGACGGGGCGTTCCGGGCGGGGCTTCTGGATCGGCTGGCGCGGGTGGATCGCCTGACCGAGGGGTTCTTTGCGCCGGGGGCGGCAGAGGATTTGCCCGAGCTTTCGGATCATGCGCGCGGGATCGTGGAGGGGTGGTCGCACTATCCCGCGCTGCGGAGCGAGCGGGCGCAGGCAATCTTTCGGCGGTTGCGGCCTGTTCTGCTGAAACGGTTGATGCGGGGCGCGAACCCGGATGAGGCCTTGGTGGCGCTGGACGGGTTTCTGGCGGGGCTGCCGGCGGGAGTGCAGCTTTTTTCGCTGTTCGAGGCGAATCCGGCGCTGATCGATCTGATCATCGACATCGCGGGGACGTCGCCGTGGTTGGCGCGGTATCTGTCGCGCAATGCGGGGGTGCTGGACGGGGTGATCGGGGGGTCGTTCTTCGCGCCATGGCCGGGGGTGGGGCCGCTGGTCGAGGCGGTGGCGCGGGCGATGGAGGCGGAGGGGGATTACGAGAAAAAGCTGGGTGCCGCGCGGCGGGTGATGAAGGAGTGGCGGTTCCGGGTGGGGGTGCATCATCTGCGCGGGTTGATCGATGCCTTCGAGGCGGCCAAGCAATACGCCGATCTGGCCGAGGCGGTGATCGTGGCGCTGTGGCCTGTGGTCTGTGCGGAGTTCGGGCGCAAGCACGGGGCCTTGCCGGGGAAGGGGGCGGTCGTGCTGGGCATGGGGTCGCTGGGGGCGGCGCGGCTGAATGCGGGGTCGGACCTTGATCTGATCGTGATCTACGATGCCGAGGGGGTTGAGGCGTCGGACGGGCCGCGCCCGCTGGCGACACGGGCCTATTACGCGCGGCTGACGCAGTCCTTCGTGACGGCGCTGACGGCGCAGATGCCGGAGGGGCGGCTTTACGAGGTGGACATGCGGCTGCGCCCCAGTGGGCGGCAGGGGCCGGTGGCGACATCGCTTGCCTCGTTCAGCAGCTATCAGGAGGGCGAGGCCTGGACTTGGGAGCATCTGGCGCTGACGCGGGCGCGGCCTTTGGC
>JBDKFE010000098.1:0-17287 GCA_039798885.1 Pseudomonadota bacterium
TCCAGCCGCGCCTGCCGCCCCCGGCCCCACGCCACCCCCGGCTCTGGCCAGACCGCCCTGACCGCCAGCACCTCGCCCGCGCGCTTCACGTCGATCCGCCCCACCAAACGATCCCCCTCCAGCAGCGGGAACACGTAATAGCCGAAGACCCGCTTCGGCTCTGGCACGAAGACCTCGATCCGGTAGCGGAAACCGAACAGGAACTCCGCCCGATCCCGATCCCGCAGCGCCGGATCAAAGGGCGACAGCACCCGCAGCCGCCCCGCGACCTCGGGCACCGCAGCCCCCGCCAGCCCCGGCACGGCAAAGACCCGCCGCAGCGCCCCATCTGCCCCCTCGACCAGCGCCTCCTCCACCCGCCCCGCCCGCAGCGCCAAGGCCAGCCACGCCCGCGCCTCCTCGCCCGTGACCGCGTTCCAATAGGCCGCCACTTCGCGCGCCGTCGCAAACCCCAACCGCTCCAGCGCCGAAGAACAGGCCCAGTCCACCACCGCCTCTGCCGGAACCTCCACCGCCCGCACCGCGTCAGGGATCACCCGCTCCGTCAGGTCATAGACCTTGCGAAACCCATCCCGCCGCGTGATGGCCAGCCGCCCCGTCCGCCACAACCATTCCAGCGCCGTCTTGGACGGATGCCAATCCCACCATCCGCCGCGCCCGCGCACCTCCCCCTCGCCCACATCGGACGCGGAAACAGGCCCATCCCGTGCGATCCGGTCCAAGATCGTATCGAATTGCGCCTCATATCCGTCGCGGAACCACTTCCGCCAATTGTCGTGCAGCAGCGCCTCGTCCCGCGCGAACCGCGCCCGCCACATCGGCCACAGCCCCACAGGCAGGATCGACGCATCATGCGTCCAATGCTCCCACAGGCTGCGCTCTGCCTCCAGCGCCCGCTTCAGCGCCGCCGGACGGAACGCCCCCCGCCGCGACCACAGGATCATGTCATGCGCGCGGGCCACCGTGTTGATGCTGTCCACCTGCACAAACCCGATCCGGTCCACCAGCGCCGCCAGCGCCACCCCGGCACAGGCCCCCGAAGGCCCCTCTGCCAAGGCATGACGGTCCAGAAAATGCCGCCGCGCGGCGGTGTTGGGGATCACCGGAAGGTTCATGCCACAGGCGTAGCAGCCCCCCGCAAGCCGTCAACCCCGCGGATCCCGCAGGCAGCACCGCCCCCGACCGCCCGTTTCGTAACAGACTGAAAGAAAACCCGCCTCTTTGAGACCGACCCCGAAAAACCCTTCTGTTGAATCGTGATGTCAGAGGCATAGTTTCAAAACGTTCCCAAGCCATTCGCCACGGGCCCCCGCCTGCTTCCCGCCGTCTGGGCCCTCATCCCATTTCCAACGGACAAGGACCCGATGCCCCACGACACGCCCCTGATCGCCACCATCGTCATCGGCCTCTCGCTCGCCTTCGTCCTCGGCCTTCTGGCGCATCGCCTGAAACTGCCGATGATCGCGGGCTATCTTCTGGCGGGCATCGTCATCGGCCCCTTCACCCCGGGCTACGTGGCCAACCAAGAGATTGCGACGGAACTGGCGGAACTGGGCGTGATCCTTCTGATGTTCGGCGTGGGGCTGCATTTCTCGCCCAAGGACCTGCTGTCGGTAAGGAACATCGCCATCCCCGGCGCGCTGGGCCAGATCCTCGTCGCCACCACCGCAGGCCTCGGCCTCGCGCTCCTGATGGGGTGGGGCATCGGCGCAGGCCTCATCTTCGGCCTCTCGCTGTCGGTCGCCTCCACCGTCGTCCTTCTCCGCGCCTTGCAGGACCGCACCCTCGTCACCTCGGACCGGGGCCGCATCGCCGTCGGCTGGCTGATTGTCGAGGATGTGGTGATGGTCCTCTCCCTCGTCCTCATCCCGCCGCTTGCAGGCCTCCTCGGCGGCACGGCCCAGCCCGTCCCCGACGGCGCGGCGCAAGAGGCCGTCCGCTGGGGCCTCGGCCCCGTCACCGCCACCCTCGCCGTCACGGGGGCGAAATTCGCAGCCTTCGTCGCCCTGATGCTGATCGTAGGGCGCAAGCTGATCCCGTGGATCCTGCATTACGTCGCCCATACCGGCAGCCGCGAACTGTTCCGCCTTGCCGTCCTCGCCATCGCGCTGGGCGTCGCCTATGGCTCGTCGCAGATCTTCGGCGTCTCCTTCGCGCTGGGGGCCTTCTTCGCGGGCATGGTCATGGCAGGCTCCACCCTCTCGCAACAGGCCATGCGGGAAACCATGCCATTGCGCGACGCCTTCGCCGTGCTTTTCTTCGTCTCGGTCGGGATGCTGTTCAACCCGGCCATCCTCCTGACCGAACCCCTCGCCCTGATCGGCACGATCCTCATCATCCTGCTGGTGAAATCGTTTGCCGCCTATGCCATCGTCCGCGCCTTCGGCCATGACAAGGAAGTGGGCCTCACCATCGCCACCAGCCTTGCCCAGATCGGCGAGTTTTCCTTCATCCTCGTCGTCATGGGCACCAAACTCGCCATCCTCCCGGCCGAGGCGAAAGACCTCGTCGTCGCAGGCGCGATGATCTCCATCCTCGCCAATCCCGCGATGTTCGCCCTGCTCGATCGGTGGGGCGCGCACCACCACAAGGCGCAAGACAGGCAGAACCCTGCCACCCAAACCCCGGCATCCAAAACCGCCTGACGCTCCGGTCAGACGAACCGCGACAGGATCGCGTCCAGCGGCTTCTTGCGCTTTGCCACCGCTGGCACCGTGGCATCGTCACTAGGCCAGCCCACGGGCAGGATCATCACCGGCTTCTCGTGATCGGGCCGCCCCAGCAGCGCGTTCAGGAATTTCATCGGATTGGGCGTATGCTCCAGACAGACCAGCCCCGCCTGATGCAGCGCCGCAATCAGGAAACCGGTCGCCAGACCCACGCTCTCTGGAACGTAGTAATTCTTGTAGCGCACCCCGTCCTCCGTCACGCCGTAGCGCTGCGCGAAGACCACGATCAGCCACGGCGCATCGGTCAGATGCGGCTTGTCCACCCCGGTCCCGATGGGCTCCAGCGCCGCCAGCCATTCATCCCCCGCGCCGCCCGCATAGAAGGCCCGCTCCTCCTCCTCTGCCCCTGCCCGGATGCGCGCCTTCACCGCCGGATCGCCCACCACCACGAAATGCCACGGCTGATGGTTCGCCCCCGAAGGCGCGGTCCCCGCCACGGCAACGCAGGTCTCGATGATCTCCACCGGCACGGGGCGGGTGGAAAACTGCCGCACCGAATGCCGCCTACGCATGTAGTCAAGGAAGGCCCGCACATCCGCCAGCGCCACGTCATCGGGCTTTTGCACGCGGTCGGGCAGGGGAAGCGGCTCGTATTTCACCTCGCCCTTGCGATACATCTCAGCCCCCTCCGATCAACGCCCCCGCCGCAAAGACTAAGGCACCGCCCAGCACAACCTGCAAGGCCGCGCGCACAAAGGGCGTCTCCATGAACCGGTTCTGGATCCATGCGATGGCCCACAACTCCACAAAGACGACGATCACCGCGATGGTCGTGGCCGTCCAGAAATCCGGGATCAGATAGGGCAGCGCATGCCCCATCCCCCCGACCGTCGTCATCACGCCCGACGCCAGCCCCCGCTTCCACGGGCTGCCCCGTCCCGACAGCACCCCGTCATCATGCGCGGCCTCCGTGAACCCCATCGAAATCCCCGCCCCGACCGACGCGGCAGTGCCCACAAGGAAGGTCGTCCACGTGTCCTGCGTGGCAAAGGCCGTCGCGAAGATCGGCGCCAGCGTCGACACCGACCCGTCCATCAGCCCCGCCAGACCCGGCTGCACCCATGTCAGGATGAATTGCCGCCGCGCCGTGAAATCCTCATCCGCCTTGGCGTCCGGGTCCAGATGCGCGGCCCTCAACTCGCCCGCCCGCCGCTCATGCCCCGCCTCTGCCGCCGCAAGATCACCCAGCAACTTGCGCGTCGCCGCATCCGTCGTCGCCTGCGCTGCACGGGTATAGAAACGGTGCGCCTCCGCCTCCATCGCCGCCGCCTCGCCCCGGATCGTCTCCAAAGGCAGGTTCTGGGTCAGCCAGACGGGCTTGCGTGCATAATGGCCCGCCACATGCTCGCGGCGGATCAGGGGAATCACCTCGCCGAACCGCGCCCGGTGCAGCGCGATCAGCCGCTGCCGATGCTGGTCCTCTTCTGCCGCCATCCCGTCGAAAATCGCAGCCGAGGCCGGAAACGACTCCCGCAACCGCTCGGCGTATAGCCGGTAGATCTGCGCGTCATCCTCTTCGGACGATATGGCAAGGGACAGGATTTCCTGCTCGCTCAACTCGGAAAAGCGGCGGCGCGTGGAAAGACCAGGGATCATATCGGCACCCTATTTGGAATGATTCTAAAATATCCAGACCCAGCACCAGCGCAAGCCCAAATTATTTTGAACCGAACTGTTCAGTTTGCTCTTGAAACCCTGCGCCCCAAGGCGCACATGAATAAAACGAAACGGTTTAGTTTTAAGGTGACCACCATGAAGCCCCTTCTCCCCCTTGCCCTGATCCTCTCCGTCCTGTCTGCCCCCGCGTTTGCCGGCGGCTTCGGCAGCATCTTCTTGCCCACCCTCACGTGGCCGGATGACGCCACCACGACCTTGGGCACCAAAGCCACGAAACCGTAAGCCCATATTTCTTCTGCGAAAAATTCCCGGAACGATCCTTCTCGCGAAGGATCGCGCCCCACCCCACCGTCACGCGGGAACCCTGATCTTTCGCAGAAAGATCGCCCCAAAATTCTTCGCAGAAGAATTTTGCCCTCAGTCGACCGGGCGGATCAGCTTCTTCTCCAGCACCTTCAGCACCGCAGCCAGATCATGCCCCCGGCGCAGCACTTGCCCGTCCATGCCGGTGACCGAATACATCCCCTGCCGCGCCCTGAGCTTTGGCCGCTTCTCGATGCGATACAGCGGATGTTCCGCCGTCCGCCGAAAGACCGAAAACACCGCCACCTCCCGCAGGGACGATATGCCGTAATCCCGCCACTCCCCGGCGGCGACCATCCGGCCATAGACCGCAAGGATGGCCGAAAGCTCCCGACGGTCAAAGCTGACCTGTTCCTGCAGGGTGCCGTGAAGCGGAAAGGGGGTCGGGGGCTGCACCGTCATTTTCCAAGCTTACGCCCATGATCCCGCAAATCAAGCCTCCGTGCCGCCGCCTCGCCGCGAAGACTCCCCACGAATACCCCGATCTGTCCCGATTTCCGCCGCGATGTGCGGCGATACACAGGTCCAGACGACGGGACGGGGTCGGCATCACAGCCCCCACCAAATGCCGGGTCCGGTTTGTCAGTCACCTAAGGAGGCCCTCGTCGAAGCGCGGCGGGGGCCTTTCTTTATGCCCCGCGCCCCACGCCCCACCCGTCAGGGAAAGCCCGCCGCGCGACGCACCTCGCCCACCGCGATCCCGCGCCAGTTCTTCTGCACCGCGTCGATCCGCTTGCGTGTCGCCGGGTGATCCGCCTCCAGCACACCCAACTTCACCAGCAGCGCCGCGATGGCCCCCTCGGCCCCCCGCGTCCCGCCATCGGTGATCTTCAGCGCGATGCCCAGCTTCTTTTCCGGCACGATGGCGACGAAGACCGCCTCCGCCCCCGTCTTGATCGCCACGCGCCCGCCCATGGCGCGCATCAGTTCCGTGCAGGCCCGCCCCTCGCCCGCGACCATCTCGGGGTGCTGCCCCATCGCCCGCGTCAACCGATGCATCGCCCGGTCCCGCGCATCCCCCGCACCCGTCGCCGCCGCAAAGCGTGCCATCGCCCGCGCCAGCCCGTGGACCGATGTCGCGAAATTCGGCGCCGAGCAGCCGTCGATCCCGTAACCCGGCGACGCCTCGCCCGTCACCTCTTCGAAGGCCGCCTTCACCGCCCGCTGCACCGGATGGTCGATCTCCACATACTCCGCCCCGCCCCCGATATGCCGATTCAGCGTCAGAAAGCCGGAATGCTTGCCCGAACAGTTGTTGTGGCACTGGCACGGCTTCTCGTCGGCCCGGATCAGGCGGTTCCGCTCGGCCTTGTCATAGGGTTCATGCGCCCCGCAGCGCAGATCGGCCTCTGACATCCCCAGATCGGCCAGCCAGCGCGTCACCGCCTCGGTATGGATCGCCGCGCCCTCATGGCTCGCGCAGGACAGCGCCACCTGCCGGTCCGTCAGCCCATGCGCGTCCGCAGCGCCCGACTCCAGCAGCGGCAGCGCCTGCAGCATCTTGCAGGACGACCGCGGAAAGATCACCGCCGCCGGATCGCCCCAAGCCTCCACGATCCCGCCCGACGCATCGCAGATCACCGCATGCCCGGCATGCACGCTCTCCAGCATCCCGCCCCGCCAAAGCTCGACCATCGGTGCCGCCGCCGCCATCCGTTCCTCCATCCTCTCACACATGCGCGATTTTCTGCCTCAGGGGCTTTCACGCCATGGCCAATCCAAGTTACAAGGGGGATATCGAGTTGGCAGGTTCCGCGCCACAGGAAAAGCCCGCGCCCAAAAGGGGATATCCCCCGGCGCAGCGGCGGTGGGCGGACCAGAGGCAATGTGGAGGCACACGCCCATGACCACCCTTACCGGCCGCGTCCTCGGCGCTGCTTTGATCGCGGCCACGCTTCCCTTCGCGGCCATGGCCCAGGAATCCTCGAACCGCGTCGCGGTCACGTCCGACTGGAACGTCTTCGCCGAAGAAGACCCCAAGGAATGCTGGGGCGTCACCGTTCCCAAGGAAACCGTGAACACCCGTGACGGACAGCCCGTCTCGGTCCGTCGCGGCGACATCCTGCTTTTCGTGACCTACCGCCCCGGCGCGCCGGGCGAGGTGTCCTTCACCGGCGGTTATCCCTTCGCCGAAGGCTCCACCGTCGCGATGGACGTGGACGGCAACGCATTCGAGCTTTTCACCAATGGCGAATGGGCATGGCCCGCCACCCCGGATGCCGATGCCGCGCTTCTCGCCGCGATGAAGGCCGGCACGCAGGCCACGCTGACCGCCCGGTCGGGCAAGGGCACGCAGACCAAGGACACCTTCTCGCTGCGCGGCTTCACCGCCGCCATGACCGAGGCCGAGAACCGCTGCAAATAAGCGGCGGCGCGTCCGGCCCTGCGGCGCGCGGGGCCCACCCCTCCGTCGCAGCACCAACCAGCAAGGCAGAGCGCGCCAAAGGCGCGCAAGCCTTTCCTCTCGCCTGCGCGCAGTCGCGCTTCGGCTCGGCAGGGGGGCGCTGCCCCCGCCGCCCGTTCCGGGCGGCCCCCCGGGGTATTTGGGCCGAGATGAAAGGGCAAGTGAAGGCGCACTTTCGTTTCCGCCCCGAATCCCCTATATCCCTGACTTCCCATCCGATCAGGACGACGACCCATGACCGCCACCGCGCCCATCACGCAGGACGTGCTGACCCTTCCGCGCAAACTGCCCGAAGGCGGCAGGACCAATATCGTCGGCCTTACCCGCGACCAGCTGCGCGATGCGCTCATCGCAGCGGGGACCCCGGAAAAGCAGGCCAAGATGCGGCTCGGCCAGATATGGCAATGGGTCTATCATTTCGGCATCCGCGACTTCGCCGCGATGACCAACCTGTCCAAGGATTACCGCGCCCTTCTTGCCGACCATTTCACCATTGACCTGCCCGAGATCGTCTCGCGCCAGATTTCCACCGACGGCACGCGCAAATACCTCGTCCGCATCGCGGGCGGGCACGAGGTCGAGACCGTCTACATCCCCGAAGAAAACCGCGGCACGCTCTGCATCTCTAGTCAGGTGGGCTGCACCCTCACCTGCTCTTTCTGCCATACCGGCACGCAAAAGCTTGTCCGCAACCTCACCGCGGGCGAAATCGTCGGACAAGTCATGCTGGCCCGAGACGATCTTGGCGAATGGCCCAAACCCGGCGAACCGAAGGAAGAGACCCGTCTCGTGTCCAACGTCGTCCTCATGGGGATGGGCGAGCCGCTGTACAACTTCGAAAACGTCCGCGACGCCATGCGCGTGGTGATGGATGGCGAGGGGTTGTCGCTCTCGCGCCGCCGCATCACGCTGTCGACCTCGGGCATCGTTCCCGAAATCGCCCGCACGGCGGAAGAGATCGGCTGCCTTCTCGCCGTCTCTTTCCACGCCACCACGGATGACGTGCGCGACCGTCTGGTCCCCGTGAACAAGAAATGGAATATCGAGACGCTTCTGAACGCGCTGCGCGACTATCCGCGCCTGTCGAATTCGGAACGGATCACCTTTGAATACGTCATGCTCAAGGGCGTGAACGACAGCGACGCCGACGCGCGGCGACTGGTCAAGCTGATCGCGGGCATCCCGGCCAAGATCAACCTCATCCCCTTCAACGAATGGCCCGGCGCGCCCTATGAACGGTCCGACTGGGAACGGATCGAGGCTTTTGCCGACATCATCTACAAGGCCGGTTACGCCAGCCCCATCCGTACCCCGCGTGGCGAGGATATCATGGCCGCCTGCGGCCAGTTGAAATCCGCCACCGAACGCGCCCGCAAGAGCCGCGCCGAAATCGCCGCCGAAGCGGGCATCACGAGCTGACCCAGAGGCAAGACCGACCCAAGCAGGGCGGGGTTCAGCCCGCCCCCGTCGTGATGTGCTCTGGCGCACCCTTAACCCTGAATCCGCCCGCCACTCTGCCCGAATTTGTAGGCACAGTTTGCGGTACAGTTTACGGCACAGAGTCCCGCACAGCGGTTTTCGCCTAAACCCCAATCAGGGCGGGCAATTCCGCCATCCGGTTAAACAGGACCGCCCCCTCGGCCTGCAACGCCGCATGCACGCCCTTCGGCGCATAGCCGAAACAGCGCATCCCCGCCGCCCGCGCCGCCCGTGCCCCCGCCGCACTGTCCTCGATCACCACGCAAAGCCCCGGCTCCACCCCCAGCCGCGCCGCCGCATGCAGGTAAAGGTCCGGCGCAGGCTTGGGCCGCCCCAGCGCCTGACCGGAATAAAGATGCCCGCGGAACCGCTCCACCAACCCATGCTGGCCCAGTGTGATCTGCATCTTCTCGGGCGTCCCGTTCGACCCCATCGCATAGGGAATCCCTGCAGAATCAAGGGCATCCAGCACAGCCAGAATACCGGGGATCAACGGCACCGACGCCCGCAGCATCGCATACATCCGCTCGTAGAAATCACGGACCCAATCTTCGGGCAGCCGCGCGCCATTGGCCCGCGCCTTTTGCGCGACGGTTTCCACCGTCCCGCCGATATAGCCCGCCTCCAACTCCTCCAGCGTCAGGTTAAGCCCGTACCGTTCCAGATCGTCGCGCACCATGACCAGCGTCGGATGCTCGCTGTCCACGACCACCCCGTCACAGTCAAAGATCACCGCCGCAGGCCTCATTCCTGCGCCCTCAGGATTGTCACGACCGTATCGCCATAGGTCCGTTGATCAAGCATTTCAAAGCCTTGCGGAACGTCGGGGGCCACCCCCTCCTCCCATACGATCAAAGCGTCGGGCGCAATCCACCCCCCCTCGACACAGGACGAAAGCGCCTTTTCCCCCAGCCCCAACCGATAGGGCGGGTCCAGAAACACCAGTGAATACCCCGCTCCCCGGCACGGCCCCATCCGCGTCGCATCGCGCCGCCAGACATCCGTCACCCCCATCGTCCGGGTCAATTCGATGTTCCGCCGCAAAAGCGCCCGCGCCGCCGCCCCGTCATCGACAAAGGCCGCCCGCGCCGCCCCGCGCGAGATCGCCTCAAGCCCAAGCGCCCCCGTCCCCGCGAACAGGTCCAGCACCCGCGCCCCCGTGATCGGATCGCCATAACCCCCATTTATCAACAGGTTGAAGATCGACTCCCGCACCCGGTCGGACGTTGGCCGCAGATGCGCCGCCGCATCCCCCTCGCCCACGGGCGCAAGGTGCAGCCCCCGGAACTGGCCGCCGATGATCCTCATGCCTTCAGCAGCCCCTTCAACTCTACCACCGGGTCGGCCACCGCCGCAGGATCGGGCGATTTCCCCATCTCGATCAACCGCTTGCCCACCATATAGGCCCGGCTGTCATTCATCGCATCCACCGCCAGCAAGGACCCCCCGCGATAGTACCAGAACGACACCGCGCCCCCCTCACCCGGTCGCGTGACGATCTGGTCATAGCCCGTGTTCAGCCCTGCGATCTGCAACTTGCAATCGTACTGATCCGACCAGAACCACGGCTTGGCCTCATAAGCCTTTGCCGCCCCGCAGATATTTTCCGCCACCGCCTCGGCCATGTCGATGGCGTTGCCCACCGATTCCAGCCGCAGCCGCCCGCCCTTCCACGGGAAAGACGCGCAATCCCCCGCCGCCCAGACATCCGGGGCCGAGGTCCGCCCCATCGCATCGCAGGCAATCCCGTTCTCCACCGCGATCCCCGCCGCCTCGGCCAAGGCCGTCGCAGGCACGATCCCGACGCCCGCAATCACGAAATCCGCTGCCAGTTCCTGCCCATTCGCCAGCCGGACGCCCGTCACGCGCCCCTCACCCAGCAACCGCTCAAGCCCCGTGGATTCAAGGATTTTCACCCCATGCGCCGCATGCAGCGCGCGAAAGAAATCCGACGTTTCAGGTGCCGCCACCCGCTGCAAAATCCGCGGCGCCATCTCCAACACCGTGACATCCAGCCCCAGCTTGGCCCCCACCGCCGCCGCCTCAAGCCCGATGTAACCGCCCCCCACGATCACCAGCCGCCGGCCGGCCACGAACTCGCCCCGCATCGCATCCACATCGGCCAGCGTGCGTACGGTGAACACGCCCGCCAGACCCCCCCCGACTGCCGCAGGCAGACGGCGCGGCACCGACCCCGTGGTCAGCACCAACGCGTCATAGCCAACCGCCTCGCCCCCGACCGTCACCACCCGCGCGGCGGTGTCGATCCCGTCGACCTTGGCCCCCAGCCGCAGTGCAATCCCTTGATCCGCATAGAAATCCGCCGACCGCAGCCACAGCCGCTCCTCCTCCATCTCGCCCAGCAGATAGGCCTTGGACAGCGGCGGGCGCTGATAGGGCGGCGCGGGTTCCTCGCCGATCATGGTCACGGAACCGGCAAATCCCAGCGCCCGCAGTTTCGCCGCACAGGCCGCCCCTGCCTGCCCCGCCCCCACGATCACCACATGCGCCATCGTCGTTTTCCCATTTCCATCTGGCCGAACACCGGGCCGGACCCTATATCCCCACCCGTCAGGAACGCAACGTGACGAGGGACGAAGAATGACGATTTCCGTAGGCCAGCCGCTGCCGGATGCCAAGCTCATCAAGATGGGCGAAAACGGGGCCGAGGCCGTGTCGGTCCATGAAAGGGCCAAGGGCCGCAAAGTGGTGATCTTCGCCGTTCCCGGCGCCTTCACCCCCACCTGCCATTCGGCCCATGTGCCCAGCTTCATCCGCACCAAGGACGGCTTCGCAGAAAAGGGCGTGGACGAAATCATCTGCGTCTCGGTCAACGACCCCTTCGTGATGAAGGCATGGGGCGAAGCCACGGGCGCTGCCAATGCCGGAATCACCCTGTTGGCCGACGCGGACAGCAGCTTCACCAAGGCCATGGGCCTTGCCTTCGACGCGCCTCCGGTGGGCCTGCTCGCCCGCTCCAAGCGCTATGCGCTTTATGCCGAAGATGGCGTGGTCAAGGCGCTGCATCTGGAGGAAAGCCCCGGCACGTGCGACATCTCGGGCGGCGAGGCGCTGCTCAAGGCGATCTGACGGCAAATTGACGGTGATGGCGGGGTTTACCCCGTCATCCCGCCGAAAATCAGAAAATTGGTAAGTTATTCTTGCCAATTTACCCGCTTCATGCGAAACCCCGGCACAGCCAAGGGGTCCCGCATGTCCGACATCATCCTCCACCGCTCTCGCGTCATCGCCCGCCTCACTGGCACCCTGCCCGAAGGCGGCTATGAAGAGGGCACCCCGATCCACGCCGTGGACTTCCCCGACCTCCTGCGCGCGCAGGACGCCCCGCCCCCGCAACGGCATGACATCGACATCGGCGGGAAACTCGCCTTTATGATCGAGGATGTGCTGACCCGCGCCGAATGCGCCCGCCTGATCGAGGTGACCGAACAGCTCGGCTTCCGCGACGCCGCCCCCGGCATCAACACGCCCCCCGGCATGCGCCGCAACAAGACCGTCCACTGGCTCGCCCCCGCCGCAGCAATGGCCGAGCTGTTCCGCCGCATCGCCCCCTTCCTGCCGCAGGAACTGGACGGCCGCCGCCTCTCGCCGATCCTCAGCCACCGGATCAACACCTACCGTTACGACCGGGGCGACGAATTCAACCTGCATATCGACGGCGACTGGCCGGGGTTCGGCCTGACGCCTGACGGGACCCGCATGACCCAATGGTCGGGTACCCATTCCATGCTGACCATGCTGCTCTACCTCAACGGGGCCGAGGATGGTTTGCAGGGCGGCGCAACCACGCTCTACGACAAAGGCGAACTCCGCGCCGCCGTCACCCCCCGCACGGGCCGCGCCCTCTTTTTCCGCCACGGATCGAACCGCGATTCGGTCCTGCATGCGGGCGACACCCTGACCGGCGACGTCCCGAAATACGTTGCCCGCATCAATGTGATGTACGACGTCTGACCACGCCGCGACCCCTTAGGCTGCGCCGTGGCGCGGCCTACTCCCCGTGACAGAACCACCCGCCCGTCACGTCGCCCCCATGGGCGAAGAACAGCCACAGCCGCTCGCCCCCCTCCGTCTCGACCCGCCAGTAATCGCGCGGCCCCGACCGCCAGTCAGGATCATCCAGCCACCATTCCGGCGCAATCCGCTCCGGTCCCACGGCAAAGCGCGTCACCATCTCGCGCCGCCGCCAGCGGAAACGGGCGGGCGGCGTGGGGTCATCCTCCGGCGCCCCCACAGGTTCGGGCCGGAACAGCACCAAGGGCCGCGCCCCCCGCTTCGGCCACTCCCCCGCGAAAGGCTCTGACCATGCCGCCGCCAGCACCTGCGCGCCCTTCTCGGGCACGTGGCTTTCGCCCGGATGGAAGCGCGTCACCGCCTCTGCCCCCAGCCGCACGCCCAGCTTGCCCAGCAGGTCATCCAGCCCCGCCCCCTGCGCCACACCCGCCACCCCCACCGGGCTGCGGTGCTGCACGGGGGCCAGCGCCTCGGTCTCCACCGCCTCCAGCCGCAGCATGTCGATCCCGAAGCCGGCATCCAGATCGCCCAGCTTCATCCAGAGCAAAGGCCGGATCCGATCCTCCCGGTCCGATGCGCGGGCCAAGCCCACCTCTGCCACCTCCACCCGCCCATCCGCGCGAAAGGCCTGCACCCGCACCCGCCTTGCCCCCCGCCCGTGCCGCCGCAACCGCGCGCACAGCACCGGCAACAGCCGGTCCACCCCCGCCTCCACATCCGACAGCAGCCCGATCGGTTCCGGCAGGCTGATCCGCGCCGCGAAATGCAAGGGCGCGCCCGCAGGCGTCACCGGCTCGGGCTCCAGCCCCAGCGCCTGATCCAGCCGCCGCAACACTCCCGCCCCAAACCGCCGCGCCAGCGCCGCACGGGGCAGCACCGCGATATCCTCCACCCGGCGCAGGCCCAGCCGCACCAGCCCCTCCACCGCGTCAGGCTCCAGCCGCAGCGCGGCCACGGGCAGCGCCCCCAGCGCCTGCCGCACCTTACCCTCTGGCGCGATCACCCCGCGCGGGGCCACCGCCCCCATGCCACCCACGGGCAGCGCGCCGCCCTTCTCCCATCCCCGCCGCTTCGCCGCCCGCGACCGCGTCGCATGCGCCTCCTGCTGGATGGCATCGCCCGACCGAACGGGCACCTCTCCCCGCCCCGCGAACCGCGCCAGCGCCCAGGCCGCCCCCACCGTGTCGGCAACCGCCGCCCGCAGCGAAAGCCCCATCCCGGCGCACTCCTCCTCTACCTGCGCCATCAGCGCGGCCTCGCCACCGAAAAGATGCGCGCAGCCCGTCAGGTCCACCACCAGCCCCGCAGGCGGCTCCTCCGCGACCCAAGGCGAAAACTTCCCCGCCCAGCGGCGCAGCAGCGTCAGGAACGCCGCCTCGCCCGCCGCATCCTCCGGCACCGTCACCAGCCCCGGGCACATCGCCCCCGCATCGCGCAGCGGCTGACCCACGGAAATCCCCACACCCTCCGCCTCGGCCGAGACAGACGTCACCACCTGCGCCCCGTTGCGATCCCCCACCACGACCAGCGGCCCCGCCAGCCCCGCCGCCCCCCCCCGCGCATGACGCAGCGCCCGCTCGGCGGCCAGACGGGGAAACCACAGCGACAGGATGCGACGGCGACTCATGGGGGGATCGTTTGTTCTTTATTTGTTCCAATTCATAGTCGCCGCCGTCCGAAAGTCCACACTCAAGACCCAACTTTCCGTGAATTGGGGGAAATGCCCCAGATTGCCCGTGACACCGTCACTTCCGCGATTCATTCTCAGACCTATACTCGAACGACTTTTCTCAGCAGGGAGCCATAACATGAAACTCACCACCAAGGCCCTCGCCATGGGCCTGATGCTGGTCGCAGGCGTGGCGATTGCTGCCGAAGCCACCGACCCGACGGTCAAGGCACGGCAGGAACTGATGGACACCATCGGCATGAACATCGGCATCCTCGGCAAGATGGCCGGTGGCGAAACGGCCTTCGACGCCGCTGCCGCCGACGGTGCCAAGGCTGCCCTCGCCGCCGCCGCCGCAGACATCGCGGCCAAGTTCGAAGCGCAGGCCGCCGACCCCAAGTCGACCGCCAAGGAAGACATCTGGGCGAACTGGGACGACTTCGTAAAGAAGGGCGACGCGCTGAAGGCCGCGGCCGAAGCGATCGACGCCACCACGCTCGAAGGCGTGCAGGCCGGCATGGGCGCGCTCGGCGGCTCCTGCAAGGATTGCCACAGCACCTACCGCATCCCGTCCTGATCCGCGCCTCATCGCGCCAAGCAAAAGCCGCCGGGACACCGGCGGCTTTTTCATTTCCCTCCGGCGCGCCGGACATCCACGGCGGATTTCGCCTTACCCACAGCTCACCCTGATGATCCGCCCCGACCGATCCACTTCAAAGTTCAGTCGGTCCGCGCTGTAATCCATCGTCACCGCCGTGTCGGGATAGATCACCCGCATCGGCTTGTTAAAGCGCATCGACTCCAGCGCCCGCGCCGGCCCGCCGACAAGAAACTGCAGGTCCAGCGCCCCGCATTGGTTCACCCCCCCGGACGAGACCGGAGGATAGGGCCCGCCCGGCCCCGGTTCCACCGGAACGCAGGCCGCCAGCGCCCCAGCCATCACTACACCCACCACGCCAAAGCCGACCTTCCGCATGTCCATTCCTCCTGCACCACCGGCGGACCCGACGCCCGCCTCGCTTGAGAACCCAGAACGTGCCGCCCTGTTCCGGTCAGGACAACCCGCCCCCCCGCCCCGCGCCGCAAACCGGCAAGCACCCGCCGTTTCCCACGTTGCATTTCGCGCGCCTTTCCCGCAGCTTGCCCCAAGCATCCGAATGGGAGGACTGACCGATGCGCACCCGCGCCGCCGTCGCCGTTGCCGCAGGCAAACCGCTGGAAATCATGGACGTGAACCTCGACGACCCGAAAGAGGGCGAGGTGCTGATCGAGATAAAGGCCACCGGCATCTGCCACACCGACGAATTCACCCTCTCGGGCGCGGACCCCGAAGGCATCTTCCCCTCCATCCTCGGCCATGAAGGCGCGGGTGTGGTCGTCAAATGCGGCCCCGGGGTCAAGACGCTGAAACCGGGCGACCATGTCATCCCGCTTTATACCCCCGAATGCCGGGAATGCCCGTCTTGCCTGTCGCGCAAGACGAACCTCTGCACCGCCATCCGCGCGACTCAAGGCCAAGGCCTGATGCCCGATGGCACCACCCGCTTCTCCATGCTGGATGGGACGCCGATCTATCACTACATGGGCTGCTCCACCTTCGCCCAGCACACCGTCCTGCCGGAAATCGCGCTGGCCAAGGTCCGCGATGACGCCCCCTTCGACAAGATCTGCTACATCGGCTGCGGCGTCACCACTGGCGTGGGCGCGGTGCTGAACACGGCGAATGTGGAAGCAGGCGCAAAGGCCGTCGTCTTCGGCCTCGGCGGCATCGGGTTGAACGTGATCCAAGGCCTGAAACTGGCGGGCGCCGACATGATCATCGGCGTGGATATCAACGATGACAAAAAGGAATGGGGCGAACGCTTCGGCATGACCCATTTCGTCAACCCCAAGAAACTGCCCGAAGGCACCTCGGTCGTGCAGGCCATCGTGGACATGACCAAGACCCCCTTCGACAAGATCGGCGGGGCCGACTATTCCTTCGACTGCACGGGCAACGTGAAGGTGATGCGCGACGCGCTGGAATGCACCCATCGCGGCTGGGGCCAGTCCATCATCATCGGCGTGGCCCCCGCAGGCGCGGTGATCGAAACCCGCCCCTTCCAACTGGTCACGGGGCGCGTCTGGAAAGGCACCGCCTTCGGCGGCGCGCGGGGCCGGACGGATGTGCCCAAGATCGTCGACTGGTACATGGACGGCAAGATCGAGATCGACCCCATGATCACCCATGTCCTGCCGCTGGAACGCATCAACGAAGGCTTCGACCTGATGCACGCAGGCAAGTCGATCCGCGCGGTGGTGGTGTTCTGAGGGGGGGGCGGGGTGAACCCCGCCCTACGACTTATTCTCAACCAACTCAGCACAAGGATTGCCGAAAGGCGCCAGTGGCGCGTTTCGGCAATCCGCCGGTAGGGCCGCGCATGACCCGCCGGGGCGGGCGCTTCATGCGCACGACCCGAGGGGGCGGGTCGTGCGCGGCCCGTGCCTTGAGCACGGGCCAATCCTGACCGTTGCGCCTTGTCGCCTAAAGCTCCAGTCTCATCTGGTTGCAGATACGGCTCGATGAAGACACACCAAAACCCATGCCAGAAACCCCCGGAACCCTCCTCCTAAAATCCAAGGGCATCCCCTTCACCCTCCACCCCTACACCTACGACCCCAAGGCCGACGCCGTCGGCCTTGCCGCAGCCCAAGCCCTCAACCTCGACCCCGCCCTCACCCTGAAAACCCTGATGGTGGAAGTGGACGGCAAACCCGCCTGCTGCGTCATCCCCTCTGACCGCCAACTGTCGATGAAGAAAGTCGCCGCCGCCTTCGGGGGCAAATCCGCCGCCATGATGCCCCCCGCGAAGGCCGAGAAGCTGACGGGTTACAAGGTCGGCGGGATCAGCCCCTTCGGCCAGCGCCGCCCCATCCCCACCGCGATTGAGGAAACCGCCACCACCGCCCCGCAGGTCTGGATCAACGCAGGCCAGCGCGGCCTCCTCCTCG
>JBDKFE010000099.1:0-14827 GCA_039798885.1 Pseudomonadota bacterium
GCGTGTCCTCCCCGCCATCCCCCGCCAGCGTGTCATTCCCCGCATCCCCGGCAAGGCTGTCATTGCCCTCTCCCCCGGCCAGCCAATCCGAACCAAGCCCGCCCGAAAGCCGGTCATGGCCAACCTCCCCCTCCAGGCGGTCGTCCCCGGCATCCCCTGATAGGGTGTCATCCCCACCCCCGCCGCGCAGCGTATCCGCCCCGCCCAGCCCGGAAACGACATCCGCCCCCGCCGTTCCCACCAGACTGTCCGCCCCGTCCGACGGTCGCGGACCCGGGTCCACCGGCGGCGGCGGCGGAGGAGGAGGAGGAGGCGGTGGTGGAGCAACCGCCGCCTCGAACCCCAGCCGCCCCTGCGCCACCGCGACCAGCCGCTGCACCTCGGCCAAGGTCAGCGCCCGCCCGGCCTGCGTCCGCAACTCCACCTCCTCTGCCCCAAAGCGCAGCACCGCGCCCGTGGCGGTCAGCGTCACTGCCAACTGCCCCGCATTGCGAAAGAAGGTCCAACCCGTCAGATCGATCCGGTCCAGCACGGGGTCCAGATCGGCGATCACGTCCCGCCGACCATCCGCCATCAGGACAAAGACATCCGCCCCCGCCCCCCCGGTCAGCGTGTCCACCCCCGCCCCGTCGATCAGGATGTCCCGCCCCGCACCGCCGCTGACACCCCCTACAACACCCAGACCGGACAGCGGCACCGACAGGACGGTCAGCCCCGCCTCGGCCCCGGACAGCGCCGCAATCTGCAACGCCCCCTCCACCACCACCATCCGCAAGGCCGAGATATTGGCCAGCGCCAGATCAGCCCGGTCCGCCAGCGTCGCCAGATGCACCAGCCGCCCCCCGGGGACCATGCCGAACAGGCTCACCCCTTCGTCCGCGCCTGCGACGGCGACGAAGACCCAGTCCCCCACCGCCAGCACATCCATCGCCACGACCGACTGGAACCGCGTACCCAACTCGTCGAACACATGCTCCACCGGGACCAGCACGCCATCGGTCCCCACCCGCAGCACCGTCACGCTGGACGACCCCGACGCGGCGGCGATCAGCCATGTCTCGCCAAAGGCCGTCACCGCCTCCAACGCCCGGATGCCCGCCACGGGCAGCCCCTCGGCTGCCCCCAGCGACCCGATCACCTGCATCGCGCCCGTCTCGGACAGGGTGATCACGGCAATCCCCGACTCCGGCGCCGAACCGGCAAACAGCAGCACCCGCCCGCCCACCGTCGCCGAAGCCAGCGCCGTCACCCCCGCCAAAGGCACCGCCACCCCGTCCGCCACACCCGAAACCCGCGTCAGCGCCTGATCCGGCCCGATCCGGAACAGCTCCACCCCGCTGCCCTGCGGCCGCGCCGCCACCAGATGGGCCACCCCACCCAGCTCCACCGCCAGCACGTCGACCGCGCGGCCCGCCATCGGTGCCCCGGCCGCCAAATACCCCGTCAGCGACCCGGCCCCCGGCACCATCGCCGCCGCCACCAGATCGCGCGGCAGGCTTCCCGCCACACCGCCCACCGTCACATCCACCCGCGCCGTCCCCTGCCCCGCAAAGGACTGCACCACCGCCCCCGCCGCCGACAGACCGACGCGCACCGTCTCGTCCGCCACGGGATTGAACACGCGCAGCCCCGGGGCGGCCCCCGCCTCCACCACCATTTCTCCTTGGGCCAGCGGTTGCGAAAACCGCGCGCCCAAGGTCACCCCGACCCTAGCGATCTCCAGCATCGTCCCACGATTCCCCTGCCATGACGGCAGCGACAGGGATGCCCGCCCAAGGCGCATCCGTGACGGGACGACCCCGGCAAGAACGCGGCTTTCGCTTAGGATTTTCGCAAATGGATCAGAGCGTCGTTTCCGCTTCCGCAGGCGTCACCTGCCGCCGCTTCACCTGCGCCTCGCGCCATGTGATGTAACTGATCGCCCCGATGATCACCGCACCGCCCAGCAGCACGAAGACATCCACCCCCTCGCCAAAGACCAGCGCGCCCAGCAGCGTCGCCCAGACCAGCTGCAAAAAGGTCACCGGCTGCGTCACCGCCAAGGGCGCGGCCCGGAAGGCCCGCGTCATGCAGTAATGCGCCGTCGTCGCAAAGGCCGCCACCAGCCCCAGCCACCCCAACTGCGCCAGCGTCATCGGCACCCAGACCCAGATCGCCAGCGGCAGCAACCCCACCGTCACCGTCAGCGACATCATCGCCACCACCGTCCCCGCCGGGGCCAACTGGCTCAGCCGCTTGGCGAACAGATAGGACGCCGCAAAGAAACAGGCCGCGCCCAACTGCGCCAGATGCCCGTCCGTCACCTCGCGCAGCCCCGGCCGGATCACGATCAGCGCCCCCAGCAGCGCGACGATCACCGCCACGATGCGCCGCATCGCCAGCACCTCGCCAAAGAACAGCGCCGCCCCCAGCGTCACCAGCACCGGGTTCAGGTATCCGATTGCCGTCACCTCGGCGACCGGGATGCGCGCCATCGCATGAAACCACAGGATCACCGCGCAGGTGTGGACCACCCCCCGCCAACCGAACAGCGCCAACGTCCCCGCAGGCAGCCCCGTCCGCATCAGCGCCCACAGGCTCGGCAGCAGGAACACCACGCCCCAGCCAAAGCGGACAAAGGCCGACTGCGCCGCAGGCAGGTCCGTGCCCAGATAGCGCACGATGCCCGTCACGCCGACGAAGCACAGCCCCGTCGCCAGCATCCACAGCGCGCCTTCCACGGGCCGCCCAAGATCACCCTGCTCCACCATCCCCCGACCAAAGCCGATCCCGCCGCGCACCGCCATCCCGGAACCGACACGGCCCTGTCACGTCAGCGCCAGCTTCGCCGCGATGGCCCACATCGTGCAGCCCACCACCACCTCCAGCACCACCCACGCCCGGGGCCGCGCAAAGACAGGCCCCAGCAGCCGCGCCCCAAAGCCCAGCGCCGAAAAGAACACCAACGACCCCGCCGCAGCGCCCAGACCAAAAGACACCCCATGCGGCGCATAGTGCGCGCTCAACGACCCCAGCAGCACCACCGTATCCAGATAGACATGCGGATTGGCCCAAGTCAGCACGAGGCAGGTCCCCAGCACCTTCGCCAAGGGCGCGCCCCCCCCCGCCGCAGGCATCAGCGCCTCGCCGCCCCGCCACGCCGCCCGGAACCGCAGCGCGCCATAGACCACCAGAAAGGCCACGCCCCCCCACAGCATCACATCCGCCAGCCACGGCACCGCGCCGGACACCAGCCCAAAGCCCGACACCCCCGCCGCGATCAGCACCGCATCCGACAGCGCACAGGTCAGCACCACCGCCAGCACATGCTCCCGCCGTATCCCCTGCCGCAGCACAAAGGCATTCTGCGCCCCAATCGCCGCAATCAGGCTGAGCGACACCAAAAACCCCGCCCCCGCCGCAAAACCCGCCGTCATCTCTGCCACCTTCCCCCGGAAACCCCGCCCCGGGCTTGACCCGGGGCCTCCCTCACCCCGGCAGCACCGCCCGTGGCCAGAGGTCCCGGGTCAAGCCCGGGACGCGATATCCTTTGCCCAACCCGCATTTCCGCTTGACCTACCCCACCGCCCCTGCGTCATTCCAGTTAATCTTTCTCCGAACGATTAAGCGCTGCTAATGCTGGACCCTGCCCAACTCGCCGCCCTCGCCGCCGTCCATCGGCGCGGCTCCTTCGAACTGGCCGCCGCCGACCTGCACGTCACGCCCTCGGCCATCTCGCAACGCCTCAAGGCGCTCGAAGAACGCATCGGCACCCTCCTCATCCAGCGCGGCACGCCCTGCACCGCCACCACAACGGGCCTGCGCCTGATCCGCCACCACGACGAACTCGCCCTCCTCGAACACGCCCTCGCCGCCGATCTTCCCGGCATCGCCCCCGGCCCCGCCAAACTCCGCATCGCCGTCAATGCCGACAGCCTTGCCACATGGGTCATCCCGGCCCTCGCCGCGACCGAAGGTTTCCTCTTCGACATCGTCATCGACGATCAGGACGTCTCGCAGGACTGGCTCCGCCGGGGCGACGTCGCCGCCGCCGTCACCTCCCATCCCGGCCCGCTCCAAGGCTGCGACACACTCCCCCTCGGCGCGCTCCGCTACCGCGCCACCGCCGCGCCCGCCTTCATGGCCCGCCACATGCCAAACGGCCCGACGCCACAGGCCCTCGCCCACGCCCCCGCCCTCGTCTTTTCCGAAAAGGACCGCCTCCAGCACCTCTGGGCCGACCGCGTCACTGGCGGCGAAACCGCCCGCACCGGATTTCCCAGCCACCGGCTCGGCTCATCCCACGGCTTCGTGGACGCCGCCCTCGCGGGCCTCGGCTGGTGCATGAACCCCGAAACCCTCGTCGCCCGCCACATCGCCGCAGGCCGCCTGATCGACCTCGCCCCCGACACGCCGCTCGACGTGGCCCTGCATTGGCAATTCGCCCGCCTCACCGCGCCCGCCCTCGCACCGCTGACCCGCGCGATGCAATCCGCCGCCCGCGCCGTCCTGATCTAGCGCCGCAGCGCCCGGAACAGGAACATGGCCGACAGCATCACGATCACCAGCCCCGCCAGATCGGCCCTGACCGCCGTGGCATAGGCCAGCATCCGCTCCGCCCCGTCCATGACCTCGCAGCAGGGACCATAGGTTACCCGCAGCCCGTTGAAGACCAGCGAAGACAACAGCCCCCCGGCGAACAGCGCCGCCAGCCCCGCCCGCCCGTGGTCGCCGCGCGCATCCCGCCCCAGCACCCGCAACAGTTCGAACGCCGCCATCACCGAAACCAGCCGCGCCAACGCCAACAGCGCCACCGTCGGCGTCATGTAGTCCGGCCCCACCACGAAGGCCGCCGAAACCAGCAGCGCCGGCAGCACCAGCGGCACCATGAACCAGCCATAGACCCAAGCCAGCAGCACGAACATCCCATGCGGCACAAAGACCCCATGCACTGCCGGACGATCACCCGCCGCAGTGGCGCCATGGTCCAGCAGATGCAGCCCCTCACAGGCCAGAAACGCCAAGGCGATCAACCCGCTGACCAACAGCAGATGCGCCACGGGCGCATGATGCTCTCTCACATGCATGACGGCCCCCTCCCCGGTCCGCCCCGTCCGGTCCCCGGCCTAGGCGCCAGACTCCGTCACGACATAGTGCCCCGCCCGCGTGTCCGGCGCATGGGCCACCAGCCCGCGCTGCACAAGGCTCTTTAGCGCCCGGTGATAGGTCGCCTGCGGAATCGCCGCCGCCAACGGGTGGTTCCGGATCGCCTCGGACCGCGCTGACCGGGGCGATCCGCTGGACACCTCATTGATGGCGTACAGCACGTCCCGCTCGTTCGCGGACAGGTCAACCAGACCCAGCGTCTTCTCCATTTCGAAAAGAAGGGCCCGCAGCTGCGCCAGACTTTTGATGTTCAAGGTCAAACCACCCGAAAGCCGCAGGGCCACCCCCTGCTTTCGGAAATGCTAACGCACCACCGTTTTCTTGCCAAGTGGAACGCATTTCGCTGCCACGGGCAAAAATCTTGCACCCATCCCCTTGACACCCGACTGGCAAACCGCAACCCTAAGCTGCATTAACATACGTTAACTATCGCCACGGAATTTCCAACCGCCTGCGCCCCCTCCATCGCAGGCAAGTGCCCTCCGGCTCCAGACAGCACGATCCGTTGACATTGGTGCAGATCATGAACGGCCGCAGCGATCTCTTCCGAATGGCACGCCCGGTATCCCCGGCGCAAACCGCCATCCGCGCCCATGTGGCGGCCTTCTGCACTGCCCCCGGCTGCGCGCTCGATCCCACGCTCGCACAACTCACCGCCCGGGGTGCCCGCCTCTCGGTCTTCCCGCTGCGCCACCTGCCCCTCGACTGGTTCGACCGCCACGCAACCGCCTTCGACATCGCCCTGATCGACGCCGACTTCCTCGGCGACAAGGTCGCGATGATCGACTTCGGCATGCGCCTGCGCCGCTTCGCCCCCGAACTGCCCCTCGTCATGCTCTCCTCGCAGATCACGGCCTCAGACCGCTCCACCGAACGCATGGCCTTCTGCGACGTCACCCTTCGCCTGCCGCTGCAAGAGATGGACCTGATCGACACCTTCGCCATCGCGCTGGAAAACCACGCCTACTGGCGCGACAGCCGCCACGAATCCCGCCTCCTTCCCCCCCGCACGCCCCGCGCGCCCCCTCTGCCGCTCTCCGGGGACGACGCCCGCGACTCCCCTCCCACGGACTGACGGTCCGGACCTGCGGCCCCTGCCCCCTCCCGGCAGGGGCCACCCCTTTCCCGCAAAGCAAAAGGGCGGCCCAAAGACCGCCCCTCGCACCGCACCAAAGCGGATTTCAACCCAGTTGCGCCGCGACCTCTTCGGGGATGTCGAAATTGTGCGTCACGGTCTGCACATCGTCATCCTCTTCCAGCATGTCGATCAACCGCATCAGCTTCTGCGCCGCATCCAGATCGACCTCGGTCCGCGACTGCGGCCGCCAGACCAGCTTCGACTCCGTCGATTCCCCCAGCGCCTTCTCCAAAGCATCCGACACTTCCGACAGGCTCTCGACGCTGCAATAGATCCAGTGCCCCTCCTCGTCGGACTCCACGTCATCCGCCCCCGCATCCAGCGCGGCCATCATCACGTCATCCGCCGACCCGACGCTTGCCGGATAAGAAATCTCGCCCACCCGGTCGAAGGAATGGCTGACCGATCCGGTCTGCCCAAGGTTCCCACCGCATTTGGTGAAATAGGACCGCACGTTGGACGCGGTGCGGTTCAGGTTGTCCGTCATCGCCTCGACGATGATGGCGATCCCGTTCACGCCATACCCTTCATAGCGGATCTCGGTGTAATCCTCCGCATCCCCGCCCTGCGATTTCTTGATCGCCCGCTCGATCACATCCTTCGGCATGGACACGGCCTTCGCCGCCTTCACGGCCAGACGCAGACGCGGGTTCTTGTCCGGATCGGGATCACCCATCTTGGCCGCGACGGTGATCTCCTTCGCCAGCTTGGAAAACATCTTCGAGCGCAGCTTGTCCTGCTTGCCCTTGCGATGCTGGATGTTCGCCCATTTAGAATGGCCTGCCATGACCCTTGCTCCGGTATCCCTGTGGGGTGATGGCGTCCTATACACAAGGCAGGCAGGGAACGGCAACCCCGCCCGCGCCCCGTGCTCACTCCGCCTCAGGCGCAAGAACCGCCGCCAGCGCCGGAAATCCGCCCCGGTCGCCTGTGCCAAGGTCCAAAACCGCGCCATCCGGTCCCGCCCCGCACAACCCGCCCCGCACAACCCGCCTCTACCGACGCCTGCGGCATGGCACCCAGCACCGCCCTCCCTTTCATCTCGGCAAAAAATACCCTCAGGGGGGGTCGCCTGCGCCCCGCAGGCGACGGGGGCGGAACGCCCCCCGCGCTTTGGCCCGCGCGCCCGCGCGGGTCAAAGCTTACGGCGTGCGGGCGGCACCGCCCGCTCTGCCAGATCACCGCCGGAACGCGTCACTCCACCGGCGGCGGCGACACGAAGGCCCATGTCCGCCCCGCCCCGGAAATCTCCACCTTCGCCATCGGCGGCACCGCGCCCTCCGCCCCCAGCGCAGACGTCAACTCCGTCCAGACCTGCCGCAGCAGGTTCGGCTTCTCCACCACCGTCACGCGGTAATCATATCCCGGCCCGCAGGGTTCCAGCCGCCCAGCACCACCCACCGCCGCCCAATCCGCCCGGCACAGCGTCCCGTCCCCCAGCACCACGGTCAGCACCTCTGCCGACAGCCGCGCCTCTTGCGGTACCGCAGACTGCTGCAACGCGGCGCATCCCGCCAGACCCAGCACCGCCACAAGACCCAAGACCCGCATCGCGCCCACTCCCTACAACGGCCAGATCACCGGGATCAGCGCCGACGCCACCAGCCCCGTCAGGATGTTCAGCGGTATCCCCACCCGCATGAAGTCCGAGAACCGGTATCCGCCCGGTCCATAGACCATCATGTTCGTCTGATACCCCACCGGCGTCGCAAAGGCCACCGACGCGGAAAACATCACCGCCACCACAAATCCGCGCGGGTCCACCCCAAGCTGCTGGGCAAGCTCGATCACGATGGGCGTATAGATCACCGCCACCGCATTGTTCGACAGGAACTCCGTCAGCATCAGCCCAAGGAAATACACCGCAAGGATCATGAAGAACGGCGACAGCCCCGCCATATGCGGCGCCACCGCCTCCACGATCAGCGCCACCGCGCCTGACTGGTCCAAGCCCTCGCCCACCGCCAGCATGGCAAAGATCATCGCCATCAACCGCCCGTCCACAAAGGAAAACGCCTCCTCCGCATCCACGCAGCGCGAAATCAGGATCAGCGCCACCGCCAACAGCGCCAGCGGCAGGATCGGTGCCACATCCAGCGCCGACAGCACCACGACCGAGGCCAGCGCCGCAATCGCGATGGGGGCCTTGGTCCGCCGGAACGGCTTGATCGACGGGCGCGTGATGTCCACCAGATCCATATCCGCCGCCAGCCGCTGGATATCCTCCACCGACCCTTCCAGCAGCAGCGTATCCCCCACCCGCACGATCAGGTCGTCCAACTGCCGCCCGATATTCTGGTTGCGCCGATGCGCCGCCAACACATAGACCCCATAGCGCCGCCGCAGGCGCAATTCGCCCAGCCGCCGCCCCTCCATCCGGCAACCGGGGGAAATCAGCACCTCCACCGTCTCCGTCTGGGTGGACGAAAGCTTGTCCACCAGATGCAGGTCCTTGCGCCCCTGAAGGCCCAGCAGCTCTGTCATCTCTGTCCGCAGGACCACCCGGTCCCCCGCCTGCAACACCACCGGCGCCAGATCCCGCCGCAGCGACGCATCCCCGCGCAGCACATCGATCAGCCGCACCCCATCCCGCTTGAACAGGTCGATCTCCAACACCGCCTGCCCGATCAAGGGGCTATCCTCGGGGATCGCGACTTCCGTGAAATACTTCATCTTCCGCCGATCACTCAGCAGCACGCCCATGCTCTGCCGCACAGGCAACAGCTTCGGTGCCGTCACGGCCAGAAACAGCCCCCCCGCCACCGTCAGCGCCAACCCCAAGGGCGCGATCTCAAAGATCGAGAAATGCTCCAGCCCCGCCTTCACCGCGACCCCATCGACCAGCAGGTTGGTGGATGTCCCGATCAGCGTGATCATCCCCCCCAGCACGGTCATATAGGACAAGGGGATCAGCAGCTTCGACGGTGCCGTCCGCAGCTTGACCGCCAGCTGCATCACCACCGGGATCATCACAGCGACAAGCGGCGTGTTGTTCATGAAGGCCGACGCCCCCGCGATAAAGGCAAACAGCAGCACGATCGTCGTCTGCGGCCTGTCCCCGGCATGCCGCTCTGCCAGCCGCACGATCATCTCGACCGCGCCCGTCCGCACCAACCCGCCCATGACCAGAAACATCAACACGATGGTCCAAGGCGCGGCATTCGACAGCACCGCCACCCCATCCTTCACCGGCAGGATGCCCGACACCAGCATCACCGCCGCCCCGCCGATGGCCGTCACCTCCACCGGATAGGTCTCGCGCACGAACAGGACGAACATCACCACAAGGATGCCCAGCGCCACCCAAGGCTGCCATTCCGCCGCCAGCTCGAACCCGAACATCCCGCCTCCGCGCACCGCAATCGCGCGTCAAGGGGCGGGGGTTGCCTTCCCTGCGGCCCGTTCGCGCGGGCTGACCAATGCCACACCACAGAGCAGCAAAACAACCGCAAGCCACAGAGAAGGAGGAAATCTTTCTCCCAACAGCACCATCGCCCAGAAAATTCCCGCCCCCGTCACGATGTAGGAACATTGTGACGCAAACACCGCCCCCGCCCGGAACGCAAGCCAGACATAGGCCGCATACATCAGCGCATGCACCGCCGAAGAAAGCACCAAGGCCGCCTCAGGCCGCCCGAATCCGGCAAAAGGATCGAACATCTGCCCCGTCATCAGCGCCAGCGGCAGACAGCCCAACAGCCCCACCACCGACGCCCCGAACATGGCCTGCACGGCATCCATCCCCGCCGTCCCGAACCGGGCCACGAACAGCCCCTCCATCGCATAGCACAGCGGCCCGATCATCGCGATCGGCAGGAACGCCACCATCGCCGCCCCGGGCAACACCGCCCCCGGCGCGGCCAGCAGCGACACCGCCACAAGACCAAGGCACAGCCCCATCAGCCGCAGCCAGCCGAACCGCTCCATCCCCAGCAGCACCGACAAAGGAAAGGCGATCATCGGCACGGCCGAAATGATCATGGACATCACGCCCGCCGGCAGCCGCGCCACCGAAATGTAGAAGGTCGCGTTTGGGATCAGCGTCCCCAGCGCCGCCACCACCACATAAAAGCGCAACGCCGCCGGGGTGAAGACCAGCCCCTTGCCCTTGGGCAGGCAAATCGCGCCCAGCACCAGCACGCAGACGACCAACTGCCAGAAGATCAACCCGAACGGCCCATGCCCATCCTCGGTCGCCATCTTGCCCAGCGGCTGCGTCATGCCCCAGCCAAGCCCCAGCGTGACCAGAAGCCCCACCTGAAACCAGCGGCGGTCGCCGATATCCCCGCTCACGGCGCGCTTCCCTGCAACTTGCCACCCACCCGCACCGGCACCACGCGCAGCGCCTTGCCCGTGCGGTCATCCGTCTCGACAAAGACCCCCGACAGCGTGGCCTCGCCCTCTGCCGGCTCGAACCGCCCCTTGGCCATGCCCGTCACGAAACGGCGCAGCGGCTCCATCTTCTCCATCCCGATGACGCTGTCATAATCCCCGCACATGCCCGCATCCGACAGATAGGCCGTGCCCCCCTTCAGGATCATCGCATCCGCCGTCGGCACATGGGTATGCGTGCCCACCACCAGCGACGCCTGCCCGTCGCACCAATGCCCCATCCCCATCTTCTCGGACGTGGCCTCGGCATGGACATCGACGATGGCCGCCTGCACCGCCGCGCCCAAAGCATGGGTCTTCAACACCGCCTCGATGGCCGAAAACGGATCATCGAAGGGCCGCTTCATGAAAACCTGCCCCAGCACCTGCGCCACCAGCACCTTGCGCCCCTGCGTCGCGGTGAACACCCGCCACCCCTTGCCCGGCGCGACCTTGGAAAAATTGATGGGCCGGATCACCCTCGGCTCTGTCTCGATAAAGCTCGCCATGTCCTTCTGGTCGAAGGCATGGTCCCCCAGCGTGACACAATCCGCCCCGGAATCGAGGATCAGCTTCGCATGTTCCCCGGTCAGCCCCGCCCCGCTCGACGCGTTCTCGCCATTGACCACGACGAAATCCAGCGCCCAGTCCTTGCGCAGCCCCGGCAGCCGCGCAGCAATCGCCGCCCGCCCCGCCCGCCCCATCACATCGCCAAGGAATAGAATACGCATCCCCCCGCCCTACGCCCCGACGCGACAAACGGCAATCCCGTTCCCGACGGGTCGGGTCGGGAATGCGATGCGCGAGGGTGCGCCCAACGCCCCCAAAGCGGGCGGCCATCGCCGCCCGCGCCGCGACCGATCTCCACCCATCCCGCCGGTGCGCCCGCGCAGGGGCCGCCCCCGCCCCCCGGGCGGCGGGGGCGCAAGCGCCCCCACCGGGGCGGGCGCGTCCCGTGCCCCAAGCGTCCGGTCTTGCTGAACACCCCTTGGAGGCTCGTTGCCTCGCCTCCAATCGGACCGGCGAAACTGTCCACTGGACAGTTTCGCGTCGGTCCTCTGCGTCACCCTTCTACCCAGCCACCCTGTGCGCCCATGCACCCTTAACCAAGAATCCCCGCCCCACCCTCTCCAAATTTGTATGCACACTTTGCGGTACACTTTCCGGCACAGAACCCGGCACAGCCCTTTTCCCCCAACCCCCGGAAACCAAACACCCTTCCCCCACCCTGCCCCGCGCCCTACCATCCCGGCATGCAGCTTCCAAAACCCCTCACCGACTGGCTCGCCGCCAAAGACTGGACCCTCCACCCCCACCAGCAGCAGATGCTGGACCGCGCCGCGCACCCCGCCACCCTCCTCATCGCGCCCACGGGGGGCGGCAAGACGCTGGCAGGCTTCCTCCCCACCCTCGCCGAACTGGGAAGCCAACCGCCCCCCGGCCTCCACACCCTCTACATCTCGCCGCTCAAGGCCCTCACCGCCGACATCCGCCGCAACCTCCGCACCCCGGTCGAAGGCGCCGGCCTTCCCATCCGCATCGAAGACCGCACCGGCGACACCTCCTACACCCAGCGCCGCCGCCAACGCGCCGACCCGCCGCATATCCTGCTCACCACGCCCGAAAGCCTCGCCCTGCTGCTGTCCTACGAAGACGCCCCCCGGATTTTCGCGTCTCTCCAACGGGTTGTGATCGACGAACTGCACGCGCTGGCCGAATCCAAACGCGGCGACCAGCTCATGCTGCTGCTCTCCCGCATCGAAACCCTTGCCCCAAACCTCCGCCGCGTCGGCCTTTCCGCCACCGTCGAAGACCCCCCAGCCCTCGCCCGCTATCTGTCCCCAACCACCTGCGACATCCTCCAAGCTGACCCCGGCCCCGACCCCGACATCGCCATGCTGGAAACCGATAGCCCGCCCCCATGGTCCGGCGGTGGCGGCCGCTACGCCATGCGCGCGATCCTCGACGAAGTCCGCCGCCACCGCACCACGCTCATCTTCCACAACACCCGCGCGCAGGCGGAACTGTTCTTTCACGACCTCTGGCTACAGAACGACGAAGGGCTGCCCATCGGCATCCACCACGGCTCCCTCGCCCGCGAACAGCGCGAACGCGTCGAAGCCGCGATGACCGAAGGCAAGCTCCGCGCCGTCGTCTGCACCGGTTCGCTCGACCTTGGGATCGACTGGGGCGACGTGGACCTCGTGATCCAAGTCGGCGCACCAAAGAACGTCAAACGCCTCGTGCAAAGGATCGGCCGCGCCAACCACCGTTACAACGCCCCCTCCAAGGCCCTGATATTGCCCGCAAACCGCTTCGAGGTGGTGGAATGCCGCGCCGCCCTCGACGCCGTCCGCGACCACACGCTGGACGGCGAACCCCGCGGCCCCGGCCCCCGCGATGTGCTCTGCCAGCACATCCTGCTGACCGCCGCCTCCGGGCCCTTCGACGCTAACGATTTGTTCACCGAAGTGAAGCGTACCGGCCCCTACACATCGCTCACCCGCCCGGAATTCGACGCCTGCCTCGACTTCTGCGCCACCGGCGGCTACGCCCTGCGCGCCTATGACAAGTGGCAGAGATTGCTGGAAAAAAACGGCAAATGGCAACTCCGCGACCCGCGCAGCGCCGCCGTAATCCGCCAGAACCTCGGCACCATCATCGACACCGAAACGCTGAAAGTGCGGTTAAGAAACCGCCTCGGCGGCACCCCGTTGGGAGAGGTGGAAGAAGGCTTCGCCTCCACCCTCACCCCCGGCGACACCTTCCTGATCGGCGGCGAAATCGTCCGCTACGAAGGCCTGCGCGACATGACCGTCGAAGTCACCCGCCAGCCGGGACGCGACCCGAAAGTCGCCACCTTCAACGGCACCAAATTCGCCACCTCCACCCTGCTCACCCAACGAATCCTCGAAATCTTCCAGAGCGATGGTTGGCCCGACCTCCCCGCCCACACCGCAGGCTGGCTCGCCCTGCAACGCGAGGTTTCGCGCCTGCCAAGCCCCGACCGCCTGCTGGTGGAATCCTTCCCCCATGACGGGCGCGAACATCTTTGCATCTACGGCTTCGCAGGCCGCAACGCGATGCAGACGCTTGCCCTTCTGGTGACAAAACGCATGGAAGAACAGGGCCTTGCGCCCTTGGGCTTTGTCGCCACCGATTACGCCACGCTGATCTGGGGCCTCGACCCCGTCACCGACGCCGCCCCCCTCTTCGACCTTCACTCCCTGCGCGAAGGGCTGGAAACATGGCTCGGCGGCAATGCCGTGATGAAACGCACCTTCCGCGCCACGGCCATCATCGCGGGCCTCATCGAACGCAGCCACCAAGGCCGCAGGAAAACAGGCCGCCAAGCCACCTTCTCCTCCGACATCCTCTATGACACGCTGCGGAAATACGACCCTAACCACCTTCTGCTGCAAGTCACCCGCGAAGAAGCCGAACGCGGCCTCGTCGATTTCTCGCGCATCGAAGACATGCTCGCCCGCGTCGAAAACCGCATCGACCTGATCCGACTTCCGCGCGTTACCCCCCTCGCCGCGCCCCTCTTCCTCGAACCTGGCCGCATCCCCATTCACGGTACGGGCCGCGAGCGCATGGTCGAAGACGCCGCCCGACGCCTGATGCAAGAAGCGGGCCTCGCCTGACCCTTGCAACGCCTTGCGCCAAAAGGCAAAACCGCCTCATGCACCACGCCGTCACCCTTGCGGGGGAAACCCTTCACGCCCTGCCGTCCGGCGCGCTTTACTGGCCCGCGCTACGGCTGCTTTGCGTCTCCGACCTGCATTTCGGCAAATCCGAACGCCTCGCCCGGCGGGGCGGCGCGCTCTTGCCGCCCTATGAAACCCGCGCCACGCTGGAAAAACTCGAAGCCGATATCGACCGCACCCACCCCGCCCAAGTCATCTGCCTCGGCGACAGTTTCGACGACCTCGCCGCCGCCGATGGCTTGGCCGACGAAGCGCGCCTCCGCCTCGCCCGTCTGATGGCAGGGCGCGACTGGACATGGATCGAAGGCAACCACGACGCAGGCCCGGTGGATATCGGCGGCACCCACCGCGCCACCGTGACGCTTGGCCCCCTCACCTTTCGCCATATCGCCGACCCTGCGGAAAGCGGCGAAATATCAGGCCATTACCACCCCAAGGCGCGGATCAAAGGCACCTCCCGCCC
>JBDKFE010000100.1:0-4698 GCA_039798885.1 Pseudomonadota bacterium
TCCGCAGCAAACATCGGACCGAAACGGTTCCACCAGTAGCGCACCGTTTCGTGGCTGGTCTCGATCCCGCACTCATGCAGTGGGTCTTCGACGTTACGCAGCGATATCGGGAAACGGACGTAAAGCATCACCGCCAAGCGGATGATCTCAGGGCTGGTCTCGAAGTAGCGAAAAGGGGAGCGCTTGGTCATTCGGTCAGGCTAGTGGCCCACCCTGCCCCGCGGCAACCCTCCCCCGCACATGCGGGAGAGGGCGAGATCGACCTTCGGAAGGATCAATCGTAGAGGACAGCCGCGATCTGCGCGTCGGCCATGTTGGTCTTGTCATACCAGTAGAAGCCGGTATCGATGTTCTTCGGCAATTCCTCACCCGCCGTCGCCTTGACGAGGCTGTCGACCACGCACTGGCCGATGCCCACTGGGTTCTGCGTGATCGCGCCCAGAAGTGTGCCGTCCATGATCGCGTCCTTCTGGGTCTTGCCGGAGTCGAAGCCGACGCCGACGATCTGCGCGCCCGTTTCCTTCATCGCGACTGCCAGACCGATGGCCGACCCTTCGTTCGAAGCGAAGATCGCCTTGATGTCGGGGTTCGCCTGCAACATGGCCTTGACGTTGTCCGCCGCCTTCAGCGCGTCGTTGGCATACTGGACATCTACAACCTCGATGTTCGGATAGGCTTCCTTGATGCGGTTCAGGAACCCGTCACGACGCCCGATCCCGGTGGCCGAGGTCTGGTCGTGGATCACAGCGGCGATCTTACCTTCCTCGCCGATGGCCTTGGCCAGATTGTCCGCCGCAGCCGCCGCAGCCGCCATGTTGTCGGTCGAGCAGGTGGTCAACGGAAGGTCGCTGTCGACGCCCGAGTCGAAGGCGACGATCGGGATGCCCGCATCGGCGGCCTTCTGCAGCGCAGGGATCTGCGCCTGGCTGTCCAGCGCGGCAAAGCCCAGACCCTGCGGAGCCTTCGCGATGGCCGCGTTCAGGATGTCGGTCTGCTTGTCGATCTCGGCCTCGGTGTTGGGGCCTTCGAAGGTGATCGTCACGCCATTTCGGGCGGCGGCCTCTTCGGCACCGGCCTTCACGGCCTGCCAGAACTGGTGGCTGAAGCCTTTGGCGATGATTGGGAAGTAGGTCTCGGCAAAGGACGGGGCCGCGCCGAAGGCAAGGCCGAGGGCCAGTGCTGAAGTCAGAAGGGTCTTTTTCATGTCTCACTCCCTGTGATGTTTGTCCGGTGCCATCATGGCCACCGGGGTCGTCGAAAACGTTTTTCGGGTGTTGGTCGTGTCTCTCTCCCTGTTCAGGCTTTTTTCCGCAGGAAGATGTCGATGAAGACGGCGACGATGATGATCACGCCCGTCACCACGATCTTCCATTCCTCTTGCACGCCCATCACGCGCAGGCCGTTGGTCAGCACGCTCATGATGAAGGCCCCGATGATCGTCCCCATCACCGTCCCCCGCCCGCCGGAAAGGGAGGTGCCGCCGATTACGACCGCCGCAATAGCGTCGAGTTCATAGCCAAGCCCCAACGCCGGCTGGGCGGAGTTCAGGCGCGACGATACGATCAGCCCCGCAATCCCGCTGATCCCGCCGCAGATGGCATAAGTCAGGATCTTCCAGCGGTTGACCTTGATGCCCGACAGGCGTGCCGCTTCCTCGTTCGAGCCAAGGGCAAAGATCATCCGCCCCACGATGGTCCGCGTCAGGACGATGGAGGAGATGATGGCCACAATGAACATGATCATCACGCCGTTCGGAATCTCGATCCCCGGAAAGATTGCCGAGATGGAGCTGACGGGGGAGAGCAACTGATAGCTGGGCGTGTCGTTGAAGTAGATCGGCTTCGCTTCCGAGAAGACGAGCGCCAGCCCCCGGGCGATCTGCATCATGCCCAGCGTGGCGATGAAGGGCGGGATCTTCAGCTCTGCGATGGTCCAGCCCGAAATCGCCCCCATGAAGGCACCGGCGGCAATCGCACCGATGATGCCGAGGGGCAGCGGCATCCCCAAATTGGTCAGGATGATCCCCGCCACTACGGCGGTCAGCGTCATCATCGTGCCAATCGAAAGGTCGATCCCGCCTGCGATGATCACGTAGGTAACGGCAACGCCCAACACGCCGTTAACCGCCGTTGCCTGCATGATGCCGACCATGTTGCTGCCGGTCGCGAAATTTGGCGCGAACAGGCTGAAAAAGGCCAGAAGCGCGATCAGCACGACGAAGGCCACCGCCTTCTGCAATGCCGCCGTGGTGAAGAAGCCGGACTTGGCCCCCTTCCCGCTGTCGAGTGTCGTATCGGTCATGTCCTTGATCCCCCGTTCACGCCGCATTCGCGCGCTGCGTCGCCAGCGTCATGATCTCTTCCTGCGAGGCCGTGCGGCCATCGAGCTCTCCGGTGATGCGCCCCTCGCACATGACCGCGATGCGGTGCGACAGGCGCAGCACCTCGGGCAGTTCGGACGAGATCACGATGATGGCCTTACCCTGTGCGGCAAGGTCTTCGAGCAGGCGGTAGATCTCCGCCTTGGCCCCCACATCGATGCCACGCGTCGGTTCGTCGAAGATCAGGATGTCGCAATCCCGCAAAAGCCATTTCGAGATGACGACCTTCTGCTGGTTGCCCCCGGACAGAAGCCGCGTTTCCTGATGGATGTGGGGCGTCTTGACCCGCAGCTTGCGGACGTACTCCTCGGCCACCTTGCCGAGTGCGGCCTCCTGCATGAAGCCGGCCTGCATGAAGCGGCCCCAGCTTGCCATCGTAACGTTGTCCCTGACCGACATTCCGGTGACGAGGCCGAAATGCTTGCGGTCCTCGGACAGGTAGGCGATCCCGTTTTCCACGGCGTCGGCGGGACTGGCGATGCGCCGCACCTGCCCGTGGACTTGGATTTCCCCGCTGTCGATCGGGTCCGCGCCGAATATGGCCCGCGCCACCTCCGTCCGCCCCGCGCCCATCAAGCCCGCGAAGCCGAGGATTTCCCCCTTGTTCAGCGAAAAGCTGACTTCCCGCAGGGCCTTGCCGCGGTTCAGGCCGGTGACGCGCAGAACCTCCTCTGCCGTCCCCTGCCCGGTCGCGCGATGCTGGTCCGCCAGTTCCCGCCCGACCATCAGCTGGATCACCGTGGACATGGGTGTCGAAGCGGCGGGAAGCGTGTCGATGTACTGCCCGTCCCGCATGACCGTGACGCGGTCCGCGATCCGCTTCACCTCGTCCATCTTGTGGGTGATGTAGACGATTCCCACCCCGTTCGCCTTCAAGTCCGCGATCACGGCGAACAGATGTTCGACCTCGGTCTCGTTCAATGCCGAGGTGGGTTCGTCCATCACAAGGACGCGCGCGTTGTAGGAGAGCGCCTTGGCAATCTCGACCAATTGCTGGCGGGCCACCGTCATGTTGCCCACCTCGGCGGCGGGATCGATTTCGACCTTCATGCGCCGGAAGATGGCGGCGGCGTCCTGCTTCATCTTCGCCTCGTCGACGAAGATGCCCAGACCCTTGCGCGGCTCCCGCCCGATGAAGATGTTCTGCGCCGCGCTCAGATGGTTCATCAGGAAAAGTTCCTGATGGATGATGCTGATCCCCAGCGCCTGCGCCGCCTGCGGGGTGCGCAGCGCGGCGGACCGCCCGTCGACAAGGATCTCGCCCCCGTCAGGCTGATAGACGCCGGTCAATATCTTCATTAGCGTAGACTTGCCCGCGCCATTCTCTCCCATTAGGGCATGCACCTCGCCCGCCCGCAGGTCGAAGCGCACGGATTGCAGGGCGCGCACTCCGGGGAAGGATTTCTCGATCCCCCGCATCTCGACGACGGGCGGCGCATTCGCCCGGACTGTCTCGTTCATTCCCTCGTCCTCCCTTGACCCGACGACTGCACCGCAGCCGCTCCCTTCGGGTGTCAGTTCCTGTTCCGGTCGGCCTTCAAACGCTGATCAGGACGCGCCCCCCTTCCAGCTTGGCGGGATAGGTCCGCAGGTTGACGCAGGCCGGCAGGCGCTTCGCCTCGCCGGTGCGGATGTCGAAGACGCCGGAATGCTTGGGGCATTCGATCTCGTAGTCCATGACCAGCCCCTCGCTCAGGTGGACCGCCTCATGGGTGCAGAGCCCGTCGGTGCAGAAGACCTCATCCTCGGAAGAGCGGTAGACCGCGAAGGTCCGCCCCCCGACATCGAAACGGCGCACGCCCTCAACCTCGATCTCGTCCAGCATGCAGGCAGGGGTCCATTCGCTCATGGCGGTCTCCGTCGTTTCGGTTGTCTGGAAAAGGTCAAGCGCGGGCATTGGCCTTGGCCTTGCGGCGTTCGTATCGGGCCTGCATCCGGGCATCGCCGTCCTTCGACCCGTCATGCCAAGTGCCGAACCATCGGTCCAATGGGATCAGCCCATCGCCGTAGTTCACCTCGAAATACTTGTGGTGCAGGTAATGGGCGAAGGCATGGCTATCCAAACCCCGGTCCTCGCCGACCTCAATCTTGTCGAAGCCGATATGCCCGACCACCGCCCCGAAGCCCGCAAAATGCAGTTGATAGATCGCCAGAAGGGGATGGGACGGGATGATGAAGTGATAGGCGGCGGTCGCGAAATACAGCAGATGCTCGACCGGATGCATCGACAGCGACGACCAAGGGCTCGGGTTGACCGAGTTGTGGTGAACCGAATGCACCCACTTGTAGAGCAGCGGCGTATGGATCAGCCGGTGGAT
>JBDKFE010000101.1:0-34618 GCA_039798885.1 Pseudomonadota bacterium
CGGCGATCCAGCGCACCAGTTCCGGGCCGTCGGCATGGCCGGAATAAAGGTCGATGGACCGGATGCGGGCGCGGACGGGGAATTCCTCGCCCTGTATCCGCACGTTGCGCGCCCCGTCGAACAGCAGCCGGCCCAGCGTCGCTTCGGCCTGATAGCCGACGAGAAGGAGGGTGGCCGCATCGCGGGAAAGCCAGTTCTTCAGATGGTGCCGGATGCGCCCGGCTTCGCACATGCCAGAGGCGGCAAGGATGATGTGGAACCCGCGCGCCGTCGCCAAAGCCTTTGATTGTTCAACGGTTTCGGTGAAATGCAGATGGTGTGTCCGCAACCCATCCAGCAGCGCGGGACCGTTGTCGAGGTCCTTGGCATGGGCGCGGAAGATGGCGGTGGCCTTGGTGGCCATGGGGCTGTCGACATGGATGGGGCAGAAGGGGATGTCGCCCGCCATCATCAGGGTGGTCAGGTCGGCGATCAGTTCTTGTGCGCGTTCCACGGCAAAGGTGGGGATAAGAAGGACGCCATCCTCGCGCCATGCCGCGCGGACTTCGTCGCGCAGGGTGGCGCGGCGCTTTTCATCGCTGGCCTCGATCCGGTCCACGTCGCCATAGGTCGATTCGCAGATCAGGTAATCGATGCCGACGGGGCCTTCGGGTTCGGGTTGCAGAAGTTTGCTGTCAGGGCCGATATCGCCGGAAAACAACAGCTTAAGCGGTGGGTTGGGGGCGGAAAGTTCGACCTCGATAGAGGCAGAGCCAAGCAGGTGGCCCGCATTCCAAAACCGCGCGCGCAGGCCGGGCAGGACCGTGAACCACGCATCCATGCCTTGCGGATGCAGCAGGGCGAGGGTCGCTTCGGCATGGGTGGAATCGTAGATGGGGTCTAGGTCTTGTCCCCCCCGGCGCCGGTTGCGGCGGTTGAGCATTTCGACTTCCGATTCCTGAATATGGGCGGAGTCGGGCAGCATGACGTGGCAGAGGTCGGCGGTGGCGGGGGTGCAGTGGATGGGGCCATCGTATCCGGCGCGGGTGAGTTTGGGCAGAAGGCCCGAATGATCGATATGCGCGTGGGTCAGAAGGACGGCGGAAAGCGCTTTAGGATCAAAGGGGAAAGGTCTGTAATTCAATGCCTTTTCGGTTTTCGACCCTTGGAACATGCCGCAGTCGATCAGCACCGAACCCGCGGCCGTCTCCAACCGGTAGCAGGAACCGGTCACGGCGCGGGCGGCGCCGTGGATGTGAAGGATGGGGGTCATCCGAGGACCTCGTAATGCACCTCGACCGGGGTGCAGTCCTTGCCGTTTATGGGGATCATGTCTTGCGGGCAGGTGGACATCACGACGACGCAGTCGAGGGCGGCGCGGAGCGTGACGTGGTCGCCGGGTTTGGAGAGGGGTTCCCCCCAAGTGATAGCGCCGTCTTCCGCGATGGGAATATTCATCCAAAGATTCAATGGGCTGGGCGTTTCCGTGCGGGGGAAGTCTATCATTGCGAGGGCGGCGTGGAGGTTGTCGGTGCAGTTGTCGTGGTAGTCGGTGCAGACGAGCATGCGGTAGCGGTGGACGTCGCAGGCGGCGATGACGGTGTCGTGGCGGCCGGGGGATGTGTCTTCTTCGAGGATCAGGATGGGACGGCGGCGGTTGGTCAGCAGCGCGTCGCCCTGTTTCGGGAAGATCGACCCGATGAAGCCGCGCAGATGTTCCATCGACATGAATTCATTGGGATCTTCGGCGTTGAAGGCCCATGTGTCCACGACCTGCGAGCCGTGGGTGTTGACGATCCGCAGCGCCTGACCCGCCTTCAATCTGACCGCTCTGCCCCGCCGTGCCGGAACCGTTTCCATCGCCGCGCCCTCCCCTGTGCCCGAGATGCAGGATGAGAGCGTCGGAGGCGGTTCACAAGCCCCAACGGATGTACCGAAACCTGTGCCGGAAACTGTACCGCAAACTGTCAGCACGCAGCGGGCGGTGGGTGGGGAACGTGTTCACCTTGCGCGCGCCCTCACCCTCTTCTCTAGGCGGGAGAGGGAATGGCGCTTTGACCGCGACGCTTTGGTCCGGGCATGGTCCGCCTCTCCCGCGCCGGGAGAGAGGATCAGGGCGTGGGGGTGTCGTCGCGCCGTTCGTCCGGGCCCGGTGTCAGGCCGTAGCGGGCGGCGACGCGCCAGACGTGGTCGGGGACCATGTTCTTCATCCGGGCCGGAAAGGCGCGGCGCAGATGGAGGATGGTTTCGATTGCCTTCATCTCGACCCTCGCGCGGGCGAATTCTAGGCCGCGCGGGCCGATGCGGGGTTGCAGAAAGGCGACGATGGGGCGGGCCCAGTCGGGCATGGCGCGCAGCGGCAGACCACCTGCGGCGCGTTCGGTGTTCATCAGGAAACCCTTCACCGCCCCCGTCCGCTTGCCCTTGTCGGTCAGGGGGGAAAGGGTCAGGCGGTCCGCGAGGAGGTTCAGCAGTTCCTCGCCCCTGTCGTTGCGGGCGATGACCCATTGGTCGCCATCGCCGCCCATATAGCCCACGGTGATGTCAGCCAGACGGTTGGTGTAGTCGACGCAGGTCTTGCAGGTCATCGGGAAGAAATCGGCGGGGAGTTTGGAGAGCGGCAGTTTCAGGAAGGGCACGGTGCGGGTGGGGCGGCCATCGTCGTAGCGGAGTTCGACCCGATAGTCGGCGCGGAATTCCAGATAGCTGATGCGGTCGGGGCGCGGGTCAATCTGCGCGAGGAAGTGGTGGAAATTCTCGGTCGTGGTGTTGTCGGAACAGGGGGTGCCGAGGGCGTAGATGCGGTCGAAGCCCAAGTCCTGTTCCAGTGCGCGCAGGGCGTGAATCTGGCAGGGGATGCCGATGACGGCGATGCGTCTGTGGCCTGCGGCGGCGGCGGGTTCCAGAAGGGCAAGCGTGGGGCCGAAGCCCATCCGCATCCCGCGCACCTTGGGCAGTTCCGCCGGATCGGTGACGATGACGGGCAGCGGTTTCCAGCGGTCCGCCGGGTCGGGCGCGGTGGTCAGGATGGCGGTGACGGCCCCGGTTTCCAGCAGCCGCGCGGCAAGCGCCGTGGTGATGCCCGTCCATTGCGCGCCGGGGAGCGGCTGGGTCATGCGGGCGCGCAGCATGCGGCGGGTGACGCCGAAGAAGGCTTCCTCGTCCCTGTCGGGGTCGTGGGTCCGGCCATGGGCGGCGGCTTCGCGGGCGGGGTAGTCGGGGGCGATGAATTGGCAGGCCTTGCCGCAGGCCTTGCCGTCACCCATGCGCGAGACGCCGCAATCGGTGCACAGGCCGGGGCGCGGGGCACCGCCGAGGGTTGGCACGATCAGGCCGGGGCTGGGCGGAAGGGGGCCGTCGGGCATGGCGCTGCTTTCGGGGCCGGGGTGGCCCGTGGGGAAGGCTAGCGCGTGGGGGATGGGGCGTCCAGCGAAACTGTCAGGCCAAGTTGACAGTCAGGCAGTGGCATGAAGGTCATGCAGCAGGCCCGCCAGCGTTTCGGCGCTGCTTTTGCGACCAGAGATCAGGGTGATGCTGCGGCGTGCGGTGTCGATATCGGTGACGTTAAGGCCGCAGAGCGTATCGTGTAGCGGCTTGCCGGTCAGCAAGACCTGCGCCTGCGCCTGCATCAGCAGGCGGTGGTGGATGGTGCGCCGGATGTGCTGCCAGCCTGCCCCGTCGGTCTGGCGGGTAAAGCCCCAGAGTCGGATGGGAAAGGGATCGCGGCCCGTGCCGCGCGGGCGGCTCCATGCGCTGAGGCCGTGGGCGTGGTCCATCGGGTCTTCGCCGGGTTCGATGCCTTGGATGACGACGTCGGACTGGGTGCCGATGGCGGCGGATTGCTGAAGCACGGCGCCGCGACGGAGGGTGGATCGCCAGTCCAGTGTGACGATCGGGGTCAGCAGCGATGCCGTAAGGGCACTGCGCGCAAGGGTGTGGGACATTGCAGGCTCTCCTGAACCCCGGTCCGGGATGGACGGTCAGGTGGGGGTAGCCTCTGCGCGATGCAGGGGAAAGCTGGACTGGTGGGGGTGGGGCAGACGTTTGGCTGGGCTGCGGGGGCGTTGGTGGGGGCTTGATCGAGCCACGTCCGGCGGTGGCCGCACCTTTCATCGCAAAACTGCGCCAAACTCGCCCCTGCGGATCAAAGCCTGTTGGCCAAGAAGGTCGTCACAGCGGCGCCGATTTCAGTCTGCACGGCCTCCCGATCCCGAAGCCCCCAATCAGAGCAGATGTTGTCATCCCCGGCCAAGGCGATGACTGCGACACCAAAGCCGCTGCACCGCGCGAGGAAACTGAAATGCGCGGCACCGGGTACGGCAAGGAATTCCCCACCGGGTATCTCGGCGGCAAGATGATCCGCACGCATGGCGGCAGGAACATCCTCTACCTTGCCAAGGTTGATGATCAAGCTGGGCCCCAGTCGCGGTAAACTGTCCCGCGTCATGGCTTGCGACAGGGCCGGATCAACTGCGACGACGGCCTTGACCCGCGGGTCTTGATTGTCCTGCTCATATCTTTCGGCGTCGATCACCGACAGGTCAACACCGCCTTCCGCAAGCCATCCACAGTCATCCTTGCCGATGTTTCTGTCGCAATAGGCGAGGAACGCTGCTTTCGACAGCCTTGCGCCACCCAGCAGCAGGACCGACCCGCCCCCCAGAGAAAAGCCCAAAGCCCCCACCCGCGTCATGTCGGGGCGCAGGGCTGCGGGCGGGTCATCCTGCATCCGGTCAAGAATTGCCTTTAGGTCATCGACACGTTCCCAAGGCATGACCGTGCGGTCGGGCAGGCTGTTGCCCGAGGTGGTGCCCGGATGGTTGACCGCCGCGACGATCATTCCGGCAGAGGCAAGGGTCGAGGCGATCCATCCCAGCCTTTCCGCGTTCCCGCCTGACCCATGGGACAGGACGACCAGAGGATGGACCAGACCATCCGGCGGTGCATCCCGGCGGCCATGAAAGCCGTAGAACAGGGCGTTCTGGCCGATCAGTTCTATCTGTCCGTCACGGGCGGGGTACCACAGATGCAGCAGCAGGCCATCGGGACGGTGCGCTGCCTGCATCCCCACCACACGATATCCCGGCGCGGTGTCAGGCAGTGGTCCGACCTTCGTATCCGTCAGGGTGACAGTCCCTACGACCAGGGCAGCGGCGATGGCCAAGCCGATCACGACGCGGAAAAGACTGCGACCCAAGAAACCACCCAACAAAAACCGAAGGGGCGGGTGGATCACTCCACCCGCCCCCTGCTTTACTCGATCATCGGCAGCAGCGCGTCAATGCTCTTCTTGGCATCGCCATAGAACATCCGCGTGTTTTCCTTGTAGAAGAGCGGGTTCTCGATCCCCGAATAACCCGTCCCCTGCCCGCGCTTGGACACAAAGACCTGTTTGGCCTTCCAGCATTCCAGCACCGGCATGCCGGCGATGGGGCTGTTGGGGTCTTCCTGCGCGGCGGGGTTCACGATGTCGTTCGACCCGATCACGATGGCGACGTCGGTTTCGGGGAAGTCCTCGTTGATCTCGTCCATCTCCAGCACGATGTCATAGGGCACCTTCGCCTCGGCCAGAAGCACGTTCATGTGACCGGGCAGACGGCCCGCAACGGGGTGGATGGCGAAGCGGACGTTCTTCCCCTTCGCCCGCAGCTTGCGCGTCAGTTCGGACACCGACTGCTGCGCCTGCGCGACCGCCATCCCGTAGCCGGGGATGATGATGACGCTGTCAGCATCGTTCAGCGCCGCCGCAACGCCTTCGGCGTCGATGGCGATTTGTTCGCCGGTGACTTCCATCGCAGGCCCGGTGGTGCCACCGAAGCCGCCAAGGATCACGCTGATGAAGGACCGGTTCATCGCCTTGCACATGATGTAGGACAGGATCGCACCGGACGAACCGACCAGCGCGCCCACCACGATCAGCAGATCGTTGGACAGCGAGAAGCCGATGGCCGCCGCCGCCCAGCCGGAATAGCTGTTCAGCATGGAAACGACGACCGGCATGTCCGCCCCGCCGATCCCCATGATCAGGTGATAGCCGATGAAGAGCGCGGCCAGCGTCATGACCAGTAGCGCGACGGTCGACCCGCTTTGCAGATAGACGAACAGCAGCACCAGCGAGATGATCGCCGCCCCCGCGTTCAGCACATGACCACCCGGCAGCTTCTTCGCCTTGCCGTCCACCTTTCCGGCCAGTTTGCCGAAGGCGATGACGGACCCGGTGAAGGTGACCGCCCCGATGAAGACCCCAAGGAAGGTTTCCACCCGCAGGATCGCAACTTCGACCGCCGTCTTTTCGGCGACCTTGGCGGCGAACCCGGTCAGCGCCTGACGCGCCGCCTCGTCCATCCCGGCGATGCTGGTCAGTTCGATATGCGTGTTGAACCCGATGAAGACCGCCGCAAGGCCCACCAGCGAATGCATGGCGGCCACAAGCTGCGGCATTTCCGTCATCTGGACGCGTTGGGCCACATACCAGCCGATCACGCCGCCAACGGCGATCATGACAAGGCTGATCATCCAGTTGCCCGCGCCGGGGCCGTAAAGCGTGGCGGCAATCGCCAGCGCCATGCCGAAGATGCCATACCAGACGGCGCGCTTCGCGCTTTCCTGCCCCGAAAGGCCGCCCAGCGACTGGATGAAAAGGACAGCGGCGACGACATAGGCCGCGGTGGTGAATCCGTATTCCATTCTCGCGCGCTCCTTACGACTTCTGGAACATGGCGAGCATGCGCCGGGTGACCATGAAGCCACCGAAAATGTTGATCCCGGCCATGAAGACCGACGCTGCGGCAAGGATGACGACCAGCCAGTTGCCCGACCCAATCTGCATCAAGGCACCAAGGATGATGATGGACGAAATCGCGTTCGTCACAGCCATCAGCGGCGTGTGCAAGCTGTGCGAGACGTTCCAGATCACCTGAACGCCAACATAGACCGACAGCACAAAGACGATGAAGTGCGACATGAACGACGCGGGCGCGTAAAGCCCCGCCAGCAGGATCAACGCCCCGCCGACGACCAGCATCCCCACCTGATTGCGGGTCTGCGCCTTGAACGCCGCCGCTTCCTGTGCCCGCTTTTCCTCGGGCGTCAGTTCCTTTGGCTTTTCCTTGGGCTTGGCCGCTGCGATGGCCGCGATCTTGGGCGGCGGCGGCGGATAGGTCACCGCCCCCTCATGCGCCACGGTCGCGCCGCGGATCACGTCATCCTCCATATTGTGGTGGATCACGCCATCCTTCTTGGGCGTCAGGTCCGTCAGCATGTGACGGATGTTTGTCGCATAAAGCGTCGACGCCTGCGCCGCCATCCGGCTGGGGAAGTCGGTGTAACCCACGATGGTCACGCCATTGTCGGTCACGATCTTCTGGTCCGGCACCGTCAGGTCGCAGTTGCCGCCGCGTTCCGCCGCAAGGTCCACGATGACCGAGCCGCGCTTCATCATCTTGACCATATCCTCGGTCCAGAGCTTCGGCGCGGGCCGACCCGGGATCAGGGCGGTGGTGATCACGATGTCGATATCGGGCGCAAGCTCGCGGAACTTCGCAAGCTGCTTTTCGCGGAATTCGGGGCTGGAGGGGGCCGCATAGCCGCCCGTCGCCGCACCATCCTGCGTCTGTTCGAATTCAAGGAAGACGAACTCCGCCCCCATGGATTCAATCTGTTCGGCCACTTCGGGCCGCACGTCAAAGGCGTAGGTGATCGCGCCCAGCGACACAGAAGTCCCGATCGCCGCCAGACCGGCCACGCCCGCCCCGACGATCAGCACCTTGGCGGGCGGAATCTTGCCCGCCGCCGTCACCTGACCCGTGAAGAAACGGCCAAAGTTGTTGCCCGCCTCGATCACCGCGCGGTAGCCCGCGATATTGGCCATCGACGACAGCGCGTCCATCTTCTGCGCGCGGGAAATGCGCGGCACCATGTCCATGGCGACGACCGTCGCGCCCTGCTTGGCGACCTGATCCAGAAGTTCGGCATTCTGCGCCGGCCAGAAGAAGGAGATCAGCGTCTGCCCCTGCTTCAGAAGCGCGGCCTCCGCCGCCTCTGGCCCGCGCACTTTGACCACCACATCGGCGGCGGCAAAGACGGCCTTGGCGTCCTTTACCACGTCCGCGCCTGCCGCCTCATAGGCGGCATCGGTGAACCCGGCCTTGGCACCTGCACCCGCCTCGATCACCGCTGAATGGCCCAGCTTGGCCAGCGCCAGAACCGAGTCGGGCGTCATCGCCACGCGGTTCTCGCCTTCGAAAATCTCTCTCGGAGCCCCGATCTTCACGCTCTCTCCCCCGGTTTCGCCTGCCCCGCCTTCGCTGCGGGTGCAGCATCCCTCGTTTCTGACCGCGCAACTAACGCTGCGCAAGAATATTTCAATCGCGGTCGGCAAACTTTCCGACCATTTCGCACCGACGCCTCTGCTTGCCCCAAGGTCAATCCGGCGCCGAAATTCGTCCGGCGGCCTTTCTTTCCGCACGCGCCGCGAAGTGCAAGATGCCTTGCGCCCATTTTCGACCTTTGGGCGACCGAATCCGCCCTGCCGGGCGGTTGTGTCCACCCGCCCGTCGCGGCAAGGATGTCCCCAGACAGGAGAGACGCATGACCACCGATTTCAAAGCGACCAAGGCCCAGTTCGCGATTCCCGATGGGATCATCTATCTGGACGGCAATTCGCTGGGCCCCCTGCCCCGCGCCGCCGCCGCCCGCGTGGCCCGCACGGTCGAGGCGGAATGGGGCAAGATGTTGATCACCGGCTGGAACAAGGCAGGCTGGATGGACCAGCCCGCGCGGATCGGTGACCGGATCGGGCGGCTGATCGGGGCCGCGCCGGGGACGGTGGTGATGGGCGACACGCTGTCGATCAAGGTCTATCAGGCGCTGGCGTCCGCCATCGAAATGAACCCCGGCCGCAAGGTGATCCTGTCGGATACGGGGAACTTCCCCTCTGATCTCTATATGGCTGATGGGCTTGTCCGCACGCTGGGCCATGGCTACGCGCTGAAAACCGTTGCACCAGAAGAGGTGCTGGATGCCATCGACGAAACCGTGGCCGTGACGTTGATCACCGAGGTGGATTACCGCACCGGACGCCGCCACGACATGGCCGCCATCACCGCCCGCGCCCATGAAAAGGGGGCGCTGACGATCTGGGACCTTGCCCATTCGGCGGGTGCCCTGCCCGTGGACCTTGCGGGGGTGGGCGCGGATTTCGCCGTGGGCTGCACCTACAAATACCTGAATTCCGGCCCCGGCGGCCCGGCCTTCATCTATGTCGCGCCCAAGCACGCGGACGCCGCGCGCCCTGCCCTGTCTGGCTGGCTGGGCCATGAATCGCCCTTCGCCTTTGACCTTGACTACCGCCCCGGTCGCGGCATCGAACGGATGCGCGTGGGCACCCCACCCGTCCTGCAACTCGCGGCGCTAGAGGCCGCGATGGATGTCTGGGACGGGGTGAACATGGACGACCTGCGCGCGCGCTCCCTCTCGCTCACCGACCGCTTTATCGCGGGGGTAGAGGCGGGCTGCCCCGACCTGCGGCTTGCCACCCCGCGCGACCATGAGCGGCGCGGATCACAGGTCAGTTTCCGCCACCCGGACGGTTACGCCATCATGCAAGCCCTGATCGCGCAGGGCGTCATCGGCGACTTCCGCGCGCCCGACATCCTGCGCTTTGGCTTCACACCCCTGTTCATCGACGAGGACGAGGTGGACCGCGCGGTGGACATCCTGTCCCGCATCATGGCGACACGCGGTTGGGACAGGCCGGAATTCAGGACCCGCGCCAAGGTGACCTGACCGCCGCCGCAGGCAACCTGTGTCCATTCTGCGACTCCGCTGCCCCATCTGATGCCTTGCGGGGGTGCAGGACCTTCTCCCGCCTTGGGAATCTTTGACGCAAAGCGCCGCAGCGGATAGCGTTTCCTGCATCTTGCCCCGCCCGCTGCCTGCGGCACGACCTGACGGATTTGATTATGCGCGCCCTGTTGAGAACCACCCTCGCCCTGGCCCTTTTCGGCCTGCTGTCCGCCTGCATGCCCGACCCCAAGATGGTCGAAGCCGGTCTCGCCAAGGCCCCACCCCCCAAAGAGGTAGAGGGGGCCTATCTCGCCACCAAGGACGCCAACATCGACATCCCCGCCCTGCCGGTCGAAGAGATCCCGCAGCAGTTCCGCCGCCAATCTGTCTTTTTCCCGACGGACGAGGCACCGGGGACCATCATCGTGAACCCGTCGCAGCGCGTGCTGCACTATGTGACCGGCCGCAATCAGGCCATCCGCTATGGCATCGCCGTGGGACGCGCCGGGTTCGAATGGTCCGGTGAGGCGATCGTCAACGAACTTAAACCCTGGCCCACCTGGACCCCGCCGCCGGAAATGATCGCGCGCGACCCGAAACTGGAAAAGTGGAAGGACGGCCAGCCGGGCGGCCCGACCAACCCCTTGGGCGCACGGGCGATTTATCTGACGACGAATGGCGTGGATTACGGCTATCGCATCCACGGCACGCCGGAATGGCGGTCGATTGGACGGAACGCCTCGTCGGGCTGCATCCGCATGATCAATCAGGATGTGATCGACCTGTACAGCCGCCTTAAGGGCGGCGAGAAGGTCGTGGTCCTGACGCGCGACGGCAAATATCCGACCGGTCTGGTCCTGCCGCCGCCCCCGCCGAAGCCGAAACCCGCAGTCGCGCCAGAGCCGGTCATGCCCCCCCTGCCCGCCCCGGTTCCGCTCGACCCCGAACTGATCGCGCCGAAGAAAGTCTGACGAAGGGACGACGCGGCCCGGCGCAAGACTACGGGACTGCATCTTTGGAAAATGAATGGGGGCGCGCGGCAGGTTGCCGTCGCGCCCCTTTGCTTTGGCAGGGCCTCACGCCAGCCAGCGGTCGTAGTCGCTGACCAAAAGATGGGTCGGCGCGACATCCTCTTCGATCTCAGAGAAGCGACCGATCTTCTTGGACACAAAGACGTTGTCCGTCACGTCATCATTGACCGTCGACACCTCGCCGATCAGCACGTCGCCTCCCTCACCCCAGAAGGCGTGCCAGTCCCCCGGCAGCAGCGTCACACTCTCGCCCGGTGCCAGCAGGATCACCTCGCCGCCCTTGAAGGGGCGGGGCACGCCGTCGCAATAGACCACGCCCCCCTGCGTTTCCGAAAACGTCCCGTCCGGGTTCGACCCGTTCAGACGGACCGCCAACTTGGCCCCGCCCCGGTTGATGATGTCCTCGGCCTTGATCACATGGGTATGGCAGGGCGAATGCTGATCCTTGCGGGAAATCAGCAGCTTTTCGGCATAGCACATCCCGCCGCCGCGCTGCAGGTCCGCCAGCCGCCCGTTGCGCAGGGTGAACAGGAACAGGCCAAGCTCGTCGAACGCCCCCTGCCCGTAATCGGTGATGTCCCACCCCATCCGCGCGCTGATGATATTGGCGGCATCGGCCTTGCGCGCCTTGAACTGATCCGGCGTCCAATAGGCGAAGGGCGGCAGGACAAAGCCGTGATGGCGGATCAGGTCATCCGCCGCCGCCATGATGTCGTTGATGCGCGAGCGTTTCATCCGATCCTCCCGACGTGAAACCGTTTCCACAACTCTAGCCCGGAGGGTCCTGCGCCAACAAGGCCGTTCTGCGCCAGAAGCGGACGGTCAGCGCCGCCCCCGCCCCGGCCAGTGCAAGGATGAACCCCGCCCAGACACCCGCAGGCCCCATCCCCACCGGATGCGCCAGCACCCAGCCCAGCGGCAGCGCCACGGGCCAATAGGCGATGGCCGACACCGCCGCAGGCCACGCCGTATCCGACAGGCCACGCAGCGCGCCCAGCATGGCCGATTGCACCGCATCCGAAATCTGCATCGGCGCAAAGACAAGGAAGATCGCCGCCGCCACGGCGACCACATCGGGGTCATCCGTCACCAGCCGCGCAATGGCGTCCCCCTTGAAGGCCAGCACCAGCGCCGCCCCCACCAGCCAGACCATCGCCACCGCCACCGCCGCCAGCGCGATAGGCCGCAGCGCGCCCGCATTGCCCGCCCCCCGCTCTTGCGCGACGCGGATCGCCACCGCCCCCGCCACGCCCAAGGGCAGCATGTAAAGCAGGCCCCCCACCGATTGCGCGACCTGATTGCCCGCCAACGCCACCGTCCCGAAGGCCCCGATCATCAGCGTCGCCACGCTGACCGCCGCCGTCTCGACCACATACATCGCGCCCAGCGGTGCGCCCTCGCGCAGGGTCGCGCCCATCTCGCGGCCCTCCACCCCCCGGCGCAGCCGCAACCGCCGCATCGACGGCGCATAAAGCCACCACAGAAGCGCCGCTCCCAGCGCCAGTGTCTCGGCCAGCAGCGACGCGATGCCCGCCCCCGTCAGACCCAGCGCGGGAAAAGGCCCGACCCCCCAGATCAGCGCGTAATTCAGCGGCACGTTGATCGCCACGGCCAGAAAGGCGAAGGCGGTGCCAAGCCAAGGCCGCTCCACCGCCTCGAAGGCGGATTTGAAGGCGGTCAGGACCGAAAAGGGAACCATGAAAGCGCAAATCGCGAACCAATAGGCGGGCATCGCCTCGATCACCTCGGGCGGTTGGCGCAACAGCGGCAGCAGCGGCCACAGCGCCGCCATCAAAGCCGCCGCCCCCACACCCACCAACAGCCCCAGCACAAGGCCCGACCGCAGGATCGCCGGAATCCGCCGCCCCTCGCCCGCGCCCCATGCCGCGCCGATCCGCACCGACAGCGCCGACAGCAGCCCGTAGATCGCCGAATAGAACAGCACCGCCACCGCCCCGGTCAGCCCAACCGCCGCCAAGGGCACCGGGCCAAGCGGTGCCAGCATCACCGAGTCCGTCACCCCGATCAGCGTGGATGCGGCCAGCCCCATCACAATGGGCAGCGCCAATCCCACGATCCCCGGCACCTGCGCCGCAATGGCGCGCATATCCAACCGCTCCGCCACTTGTCAGCCCCTTCCGTTTCACATACCGTTCGTATGTCAAATCCCTAGCTCACATACGGACCGTATGTCAATCACTCGCCCCTCCTCTCGTGCCGAGGCTGCCGAACAGACGGCGGCCCGTCTTGTCATCACGGCCCGCCGTGCCTTTGCCGATCAAGGCTTCGCCGCCGTCTCGCTGGATGCGCTGGCGGCCGAGGCGGGCGTGACGCGCGGCGCGCTGCATCACCATTTCACCAACAAGGCCGGGCTGTTCGAGGCTGTCCTGCGCGCCGTCGATGCCGAGATCGGCGATGAACTGGACCGCCTCTACGATGCCGAACCCGACCGCTGGCAGGCCTTCCGCACCTGCTTTCACGCCTATCTCGACCTCGCGCTCCGCCCCGACCGCCGCCGCATCCTGTTCCACGACGCCCCTGCCGTGCTGGGGACGAGGGCGATGGAGATTCTGATGGCCTCTGGCTTTGCCATGATGGTCGCCGATCTGTCCGACCTGCGCGCCCAAGGCCGCATCCGCCCCATCCCGCCCGAGGCGGTGGCCCATGTCCTGAACGGCGCCGTCATGGCGCAGGTGATGTGGCTGGCCGCTGAAGGGGCCGATCCCGACCGCCTCGCCGCCGCCCATGCCGCGCTGGACGCGGTTTTTGACGGCCTTACGCTGTCGCGCTGACCGCGTCATTTTCCGTCTACAAATATCCTCGGGGGGAGGGCCGCTTGCGGCCCGTGGGGGGCAGACAGCCCCCCTCGCCGCTGAACATCAGCGCGCCGATCAGGCCGAACGCGCGATGGCCTTGGGCGCGTGCCGTGTCGCCGCAAACCCCGCCACGGCCTGACCAAAGGCCGCAAAAAGCGGGCGCGACACCGGGTCGCCCGCCGCGTTCCATTCCGGGTGCCATTGCACCGACAGGGTGAAACCCGGCGCGTCCTTGACATAGATCGCCTCTGCCGTGCCATCCGGGGCCTCGCCATCGATCACGATCCGGGGGCCGGGGCGGGCGATGCCTTGCCCATGCAGGGTGTTCGTCATCACCTCTTCCGCCCCCATCAGGCGATGAAAGACGCCCCCTTTGGCAAAGCGGACAGCATGGCGCAGGGCGAATTTCTCTTCCATCGTGCCATCGGGGGGCATGCGGTGGTTCATCCGCCCCGGCAGGTCGCGGATTTCGGGGTGCAGCGTGCCGCCCATCGCCACGTTCACCTCCTGAAACCCACGGCAGATGCCAAGGAAGGGCTGCCCCCGGTCCACGCAGGCCCGGATCAGCGGCAGGGTGATCGCGTCGCGCCCCCGGTCAAAGCAGCCATGGGCGGGGGTTTCCTCCTCGCCATATTCGCTGGGATGCACATTGGGCCGCCCCCCGGTCAGCAGAAAGCCGTCGCACAGGTCCAAGAGTTCCGCCACGGTCACGAAACGCGGGTCGGATGGAATGATCAACGGCAGGCAGCCCGCCACGGCGGCGACGGCTTCGGAATTCATCGTCCCGCCGGCATGGACGGGATATTCCTGATTGATCAGGTTCATGTTGCCGATGATGCCGACGACAGGACGGCGCGGGGGATGTGTCATGGGTCCGTCATCCTTGCGTTACCCAAAGGATACGCAACATTCTTGCGCAGGCAAAGGGGCAGACCGACCGAATCCTGTGCGCTGACGCAGGAAACGGGCGCGGATCACGCACCGACACCCCCCGCGTGCCGCATTTTCACGCCGAGGTGATTTGCCTTCCCCCTGCGGGAAGGGCGCAAGCCTTATCGGAATAACTGGCGAAATGGGAGACTCCTGATGAAAGCCGCCACCTTTGCCGCAGTTATCCTGCTCGCCGCGCCCCTGCCCCTGCTGGCGCAAGAGGCCGACCATTCCGGCCACATGATGCACGGGACCGAATCCCCGGCCACGAGGGCCTTCATGGACGCCAATATGAAAATGCATAGCGGCATGGACATCGACTATACCGGCGATGCCGATCTGGACTTCATCCGGGGCATGATCGCCCACCATCAGGGCGCCATCGACATGGCCCGCATCGTGCTGGACCATGGCGACGACCCCGAGGTGAAGAAACTCGCCGAAAGCATCATCGCCGCGCAAGAGGGCGAGATCACATGGATGACCGCGTGGCTTGAAAAGAACGGCGGCTGACGCCCCTAGCCCGCCGCGCGGCCCACCACAGCCGCTGCGGCGGCCAACGCGCCCTTGCCGAAGGGGATGCCAAGGCTGACCATCCCCGCCTCCATCACCGCCAGAGCGCCCAGCGTCATATGGGCGTTCACATGGCCCATATGCGCCACCCGCAGGAAGCCGTGATAGGCGGGGTCCGTCTCGGGGGCCATGCCCAGCCCGATGCCCAGCGTGACGCCGCCCTTATGCTCTGTCCATTCCCGCAGCCGCGTCGCATGGGGTGCGCCAAAGCGCGCCGCCGTGACCGACCGCCCGCGCTGCGCCGGGTCCGCCACGTTCAACCCGATGGCCGGATTGCCCGCCGACCAGCAGTCGAACGCCGCCCAGACCGCCTGCGCCAGAACCTCATGCCGGGTCCAGACGCGGTCCATCCCCTCTTCCTCTAAAAGCATCGTCAGGCTTTCGCGCAGGCCGAACAGGTGATGCGTGGGCGCGGTGCCATCCCAGTATTGCCAAAAGGCCGTGGCATCCGCGCGCGGGGTCCAATCCCAATAGGGCGTGCGCAGGTCCGCGCCCCGGCAGCGGTCGCGCGCCTTTTCGGAAAACCAGACGAAGCCCACGCCCGGGGGCACCATCAGCCCCTTTTGGCTGGCCGCGACCATCACATCGACGCCCCAGGCATCCATGCGGAATTCGTCGCAGCCGAGCGAGGCGATGCAATCCACCGCCAGAAGCGCCGGATGACCCACCGCATCCATCACCGCCCGCAGCCGCGGGATATCCGTCCGCACCGTGCTGGCCGTATCCACATGGGTCGTCAGCACCGCCTTGTAGCGATGCGCCCCATCGGCCCGCAGCGCGGCCTCCACCCGGTCAAAATCGACGGGGGAGGATTTGCCGAAATCCAGCACCTCGACCTCTACCCCCAAAGCACGCACCGACTCGGCCCATGACAGGCCGAACCGCCCGGTCGCCAGCACCAGCGCGCGGTCGCCACGGGAAAACAGGTTCATGTTGGCCGCTTCCCAGACGCCATGGCCGTTGGCGATATACATCGCCACGTTCTGCGTGGTCCCCGCCACGCGCCGCAGATCGGGCCACAGCGTCTCGACCATCTCGACCAGCGCGCCTTCATAGATGTTGGGCGCGGCGCGGTGCATGGCGGCCAACACGCGGTCGGGCATCACCGAAGGGCCGGGGATGGCAAGGTATTGGCGACCATTGGCAAGCGTCATTCTGCGAACTCCGGGGATTAGGGGACCATGGCTAGACCCGCCGCGCGGCAAGGTCAACCAAGCCCCCCCGCTTGCCGCCCCGCCGCAATCGCGCTAGTCAGTCGCACCAAGGCCCCGCGCGACGGGGCAGCAGATGCAAGGCCGTCCCGCCCCGTGCAGAACCACCCCGGACCCGAGACCCAGCCCATCGACCGCGCCGGAGACGGCGATGCGGCCTATGGGTCGCGTCCGCTGTTTGCAAGGCTGTGGTCGGGCTATCTGCGCCCGCACCTGCCGCTGATGGTGCTGGCCTTCGTGGTGATGTCCATCGAGGGCAGCACGCTGGGCCTTCTGTCTTGGATGATCGAGCCGCTTTTCGACCGCGTCTTCGCCCCCGGCGGCGAAGGGGCGCTGGTCTGGGTCGGGGCTGCCATCCTTGGCCTGTTTCTGCTGCGGGCCGCGACGACGATCATCTCGCGGTCGCTTCTGGCGCTGATCTCCATCCGCATCGCATCGCATATGCAGGTCGATATGCTGGGGCATATCCTGAAACAGGATGGCGGCTTCTTTCAGCGCCATCCCCCCGGTGCCTTGATGGACCGCGTGCAGGGCGACACCGCCGCCGTGCAGGGCATCTGGCAGACGGTGGTCGTCGGCGCGGGCCGCGACCTTGTGGCGCTGGTGGGCCTCTTTGCCGTCGCCATCGGCATCGACTGGCGCTGGACGCTGGCCGCGCTGGTCGGTGCGCCCCTGCTGATCGTGCCGTCCATCGTCCTGCAACGCTACTTGCGCCGCAAGGCAACCCAGATCCGGGACGAGGCCGCCGCCCGCTCTACCCGGCTGGACGAAATCTTTCACGGCATCAACGCGATCAAGCTGAACCGTCAGGAAAGCCATCAGACCGGCCGCTTCGTGCGGGTGGTGGACCGCCTGAACCGGGCCTATCGCAAGGCCGTGGTCGCCGCCCAGACCATGCCCGCCATGATCGACGTGGTCACGGGCGTGGGCTTCTTTGCCGTCCTGATGCTGGGCGGGCGCGAGGTTGCCTCGGGCGACCGCACGGTGGGCGAGTTCATGTCCTTCTTCACCGCCATGACCCTGACCTTCCAGCCAATCCGCCGCCTTGGGGAACTGTCGGGCCAATGGCAGATCGCAGCGGCCAGCCTTGAACGCATCTTCCGCCTGCTCGACACCGATACCGCCGAAACCCGCCCGGCCAAGGGCGCGGCGCTGCCTGCGGGCGTGCCGGGGATCGAACTGGATGACGTGCATTTCTCCTATCCCGGCGTGCCGGTCCTGAACGGGCTGACCTTTACGGCCGAGGCCGGGAAGATGACGGCCATCGTCGGCCCTTCGGGCGCGGGGAAATCCACGGTCTTCCACCTGCTCACGGCCTTGGCCGAACCGGATGCAGGCGTGATCCGCATCGGCGGGCAGGATGCGCGCGCGCTGACATTGGCCGACCAGCGGTCGCTTTTCGCCACCGTGTCGCAGGACACCGCGCTGTTTGATGAAACCTTGCAGGACAACATCCTGATGGGCCGCCCCGACATCGCCACTGACCGCCTGCGTGCCGTCGTCACCGCCGCGCATCTGGACGATGTGGTGGCGGGCATGCCAGACGGTCTTGCCACCCCCGCCGGACCGCGCGGATCGGCCCTGTCGGGCGGGCAGCGCCAGCGCGTCGCCATCGCCCGCGCGCTGGTGGCCGACGCGCCCGTCCTGCTGCTGGACGAGGCGACCTCGGCGCTGGATGCCAAATCCGAGGCTGCGGTGGCCACCGCGCTGTCCACCCTTGCCAAGGGCCGCACGACGCTGGTGATCGCGCACCGCCTGTCCACCGTGCGCGAGGCGGACAAGATCATCGTGATGGACCGGGGCCGCGTGGTGGAACAGGGCCCGCATGACGAACTTCTGGCCAAGGGCGGGCTTTACGCGGGGCTGCACGCGTTGCAGTTCAAGGACTGATGCCCATCTCTGGGCGGAAGGAGACGGCGATGCAGGGCGAGGCGGCGACAGATCGGCGGCTGGTGACGGTCGAGGGGGCGGATGCGCTGACCTTCTTGCAAGGGCTGGTCAGCAACGATGTCCTGCCGCTTGGCAGGGGGCCGGGGATCGTCTGGGCCGCGCTGCTGACGCCGCAGGGCAAGTATCTGGCGGATTTCTTCATCGTGCAGCCGGTCGCTGGCCCCCTCCTCCTCGACCTGCCCGAAGCGGTGGCCGATGCCACGCTGCGCCGCCTGTCCATGTATCGCCTGCGCGCCGATGTGCGGCTGATGCCCGCGACCCTTCATGTCCAACGCGGGCTGACCGACGCCCCCGCAGAGGCGATGCCCGACCCGCGCCATCCCGCGCTTGGCTGGCGGCTGTACGGCACGGACGCGGGCAAGACGCCGTCCATAGACTGGGACGCCATCCGTGTGGCCCATGTCATCCCCGAAACCGGGCGCGAATTGCTGGTCGATGACAGCTACATCCTTGAAGCGGGCTTTGAACGCCTGCATGGCGTGGATTTCCGCAAGGGCTGCTATGTCGGGCAGGAAGTCACCGCCCGGATGAAGCACAAGACGGACCTGCGCAAGGGCCTTGCCCGCGTCCGCGTCACCGGCCCCGCCGCCTATGGGGATGAGATCACCGCCGACGGCAAACCCGCAGGGACCCTGTTTACCCGCGCGGGCGATCACGCCATCGCCTATCTGCGCCTAGACCGCGCCGTGGGGCCGATGCAGGCGGGCGGGGCGACAGTCGCCCTAGATCACCCGGTAGAGGCCGCCATCGTCCAGCCGTAGCTGGCCGCGAAATGCGACTCCAGCGCGGCGACGACGGCATCGTTGCCGCCTTGCCGGTTATAGGCCCGCCACAGCGACGGACCGCCGCGCGACACTTCTTGCAGCGCCACGCCCTGCCCCACCGCCTGCGCCCGCACGCCCACCCGCGCCAGATGCCAGCGCAGCCACAGATCATCCGCCGTGGGGGCCAGCGCCTGCGCGGTGGCGATATCCATCACCTCGGGCGGAAAATCCGCCCCTGAATACAGAACGCCATCCTTTCCGATGGGCAGCACATGCAGCGCCGGACCCTCTGGCAGCGGTGCCCCGAACCAGCGCGCATAGCCCGCTACGCGCCCCTTGCGGATCACAATGGGATGCGCGGTCCAGCCCGTCACCGCGCCCGTGGCCAGACGCCCCGCCACCAGCCGCGCCAGCCAGCCCTGCGGATAGATCGTGTCGTCATCCGCCGTCACCACCCAGCGGTCGGCCCCCAGATGCCGCCCAAGCCACGGCAGGATCTTGCGGTAGGGGCCTGTATTCGGCACCCACTCCACCAGCACGCGCTGCCCATCGACCAGCGCCGCCAAATCCTCTGGCAGGGCCGCGATGCCCTCGTCCAGCAAATAGCCTTCGCGCGACAGGTGGATCAGCACGCGCGCCGGTGCGGGATCCTGCACCAAGAGCGAGGCCACGACCGGGGCCAGCCGTCCGATCCGCGCGCTGATCGTCGTCAGGCTGACATCGACCTCAACCGCCACCCACACCCCCTGCCACAAGAACAGCCGCAATCATGTCAGGCCCGCGCCCAAAGCAAAAGGCCCACCGGTTTCCCGATGGACCCTGCCTCTTGTCAAGAGCCGCTCTCAGGCGCGTTCGGAATACTCCATGAGTTCCGTATGCACCCAGATATCTTCCTCGGCCCCGATGAAGGGCGGGATCATGATCCGCACGCCATTGTCTAGGATCGCGGGTTTGAAGCTGTTCGCCGCCGTCTGGCCCTTTACCACAGGCTCTGTCTCGGCGATGCGGCACTTCACCTTCTGCGGCAGGGTCACGGCCAGCGCCTCGTCGCCGTAATAGCGGATCGTCGCCGTCATGCCGTCCTGCAAGAAGGGCCGCCGGTCGCCCAGCAGTTCTGCATCAAGCTCAATCTGCTCGTACGTCTCGGAGTCCATGAAGACCAGACGCCCGTCGGTTTCATACAGGAACTGCTGGTCCTTGTTCTCCAGCCGCACCTCTTCGACCTTGTCCTCGGACCGGAAGCGTTCGTTCAGCTTGCGCCCGTCGCGCAGGTTCTTCAATTCCACCTGCGCGAAGGCCCCGCCCTTGCCGGGTTTCACGTGGTTGGCCTTAACAGCGGCCCACAATCCGCCGTCATGTTCCAGCACCATGCCGGGTTTGATTTCGTTACCGTTGATCTTGGGCATGTCGGAAAACCGTCCAGAATGAGGCGAGAATGGTTGAAGATGGATGAAAGCCGCCTATATCTCGCGGGCCTTAGCGTGGCAAGCCGACGATATATTGTACCGATACAGGAAAGTCATGCACACCACGCATGGCAGTCCTGCTAAAAGGGCAATACCGAATCGTGACCAAACGGTCATATTCGCCGGACGCCAGAAAAGACAAGACAAGAACAGGAAAACGACGACATGGTCGATTTCGTTGATGGCACCGCCTTCAATTACGAGCAGGGCCAGCGGGCCCGGAAGCTCTTTGCCGCCGTTGTGCTTGCCGCGCTCGACGACGCGATTGCGGATGACAAGAAATACGGCAACGGGCCGGAACAGATCGCCCGCTGGGCGCGGTCGCGCGATGGGCGCGAAGTGCTGTCCTGTGCGGGCATCGACCCGAATGAGCGGGTGGTGAAGGGCCTGATGGATTTCGTGTCCAAAGGCGTGCGCACCTCGGTCGCGCTGTCGCGCGAAGAATCCGAACGCCGCCACGCGCTGGAGGCTGATCAGGCCGAAGCCGCCTGATCGCACACGCCCGGTGGAACGGAAAAACGCGCCCTTGCGGGGCGCGTTTTGCTTTTCTGGGCGGCGAAACGCGCGACCCGCTATTCGAAGTCCCGCACCGCCAGCGCCCGCGCAATTTCGGCACGGACCAGCTTGCGTACATTGCGCGTGATGCGTTCGCCCAATGCGCCCTGCAACTCTTCGCGGATGATGTCGCGCACGAGATCGCGCAGCATCTCTTCATCGAAATGCGGCTCGTCGTCCACCGGATCGGTGTCGAACCGCGCGAAGGCATGGGAATTCACCTCGTCCTCCAACGAACGGCGGATTTCGGCCTCTGCCGCATCGGCCCAGTCGTCATCCCCCATCTGCGGCGCAACGGACGGGGCGGCGTGACCCTCGGGACCGGATCGCGTCCAATAGGGTGCTGCGGCGGGCTCTTCCGGTTCGGGCATCCCCGCCTCCTGTGCAAAGGCGTCCTGTGCTGCCCCCCCCTCGTCCTCGGGCAACCAGTCCTCGGTCGCGGCGGGGGTCGGTTCGGCCTCAAAGGCCCCATCGCCCGCCTCGGCAGCCATCCCCGGCTCTCCGGCAAGGATGTCATCTGGGGCCGACAGCGCCGTCAGACGCTCATCCCCGGACCCAGCCGTCCCCTGACCGTGCTGCGGCCCCGGAACCTCGGCCAGTCCTTCGTCGCCCGACAGGTCGAACCACGCCTGATCGCGGGGCCGCGATGACGGCGGCAGATCCTCGTCCTCGTCAGCCTCGAAAGACGGCGACGCCTGCGTCGGACGCGTGCCGCGCACCGATTGGAAGCCAGCGGCAGCCTGTGATGATTCGGACTCCGCGTCCGGCGTGATGCGATGCGCTTGCGTCAGGACCAGTTTTCCCACGCCCGCCTCGGGCGCTGCGGCGGGCGCTGCGGCAGACGGCCCCCCGGCGGCCTTTGCCCCGGGACGCAGGTCCTCCGAAACCAGTCGGCGGATGGAGGACAGGACATCCTCGATCTCCACGGAACTCAACCGTTCGGACATTTCGGCGCAAACCTCCCGGCATCCTGTTTGCTGATCGTCATTCTATCACCCACAACCGTGGCGATATCAAGGAAATGACAAGGGGCGCCGCCCTGCGACGCCCCCGCGTTGCCCCCGCGCAAGGGAAAGGATCAATCCCCGATCTTGTCGAGGATGCGCTGCAGCTTCTTGCCCTGCGGGCTGGTGATGGGTGCGTTCTGCACCGCGTTGTAATACAGCGCGGGGTCATAGGTCGGCACGCCAAGGTTCAGGTGGTCCACCGACAGCAGGCCCATCGACGACAGCAGGCTGTAGACGCCGATATAGCGCTGCGCCTCGGCCTGCAGTTTCGTCGCGCGGGCATCCAGCAACTCCTGCTCGGCGTTCAGCACGTCAAGCGTGGTCCGCGCGCCCAAGGTCGCCTCTTCCCGCACACCGTCAAAGGCGGTCTGCGCCGCCTGCACCTGCAACGTGCCCGCATCGATGGCCGCACCCGCCACTTCCAGCGCGGTCCATGCATTGCCCACATTTTCGCCCACGGTGATCGTGGTCTGCAACAGCGCGGCCTCTGCGGCCTCTTTCTGCGCCAGCGCGGCACGATGCGCCGAATGCAGGGCGCCGCCCGCATAGAGCGTCTGGTTGAACGAAACGCTCAACGAGTCGCGGCGGACGCTGGTGTCCACCGACTTGGAAATCCCGCCCTCGACCGTCACGGTGGGCCGCATCTCGGCCTTCGTGGCCTCTACGCCCAGACGGGCCACGGTCACCTGACGCTGGGCCTGAAGCATGTCCGGATGGCCCCGCAGCGCGATCATCTGCGCCTCTTCCATCGACTGCGCGGTCTTGGGCAGCGGGGGCAGCCCCGACAGGTTGCCCGGATAGGCCCCGACCACGGCCTTATAGCGTTCGCGCGCGACCTTCAAATCGCCTTCCGCCGCCGCCAGACCCGACCGCGCCGCTGCCAGCCGCGCCTCGGCGATGGCGACATCGGTGCGCGTCACCTCGCCCACGTCGAACCGGTCCTGTGCGGCCTGCAGTTCCTGCGTGATCAGCCGCACGTTGGACTGGCGCAGGGACACGATCTCGGTCTGCAACCCCACTTCTACATAGGCGCTGACCGCAGAGAGCAGCACCTGCGCTTCAAGGTCCTTCAGCGCCTCGCGCGTGGCCAGCACGCTTTCCTTCGCAATCTCGATCCCCAGCCGATTGCGGCCGAAATCCAGCAGCGTCCACTGCATCGCCAGCGTCAGCGTGGTCGTGAATTCGTCATTGCTCGGACCATCCGGGTCCAGGTCGGTGTTCTGCGCCTCGGCCACGAAGTTGATCACGGGCCGCAGTCGCGCCACTGCCCGTGCCACATCTTCATCCGCCGCGCGCAGAAGCGCCTCGTTCTGGTCCAGAAGCTTGGAGTTCTTGTAAGCCGCCGCCAGTGCATCGGCCAGCGTCTCGGCCGACGCAACCGTCCCCGTCAGCCCAAGAACCGAGACGGCAACCGCCGAAAGGAATGCGCGCATCATAAACCCTGCCTGTCCTCGTGGGGCTGTATCGCCCTCTCCGTCACCAGCGCCCGGAACATGGGCAAGCACACTCACATCAAAGAACGAAACCACGCGGCGCGGCGAATCCCGGAAGAACCGGGGCCGCTGCGTTGAAGACATTGCGCCACGACACGGTGCCGTCGATCTTGTATCCCACCTTGGCGATGCCAAGGGCACCTTCCATGAACACCGCCCCGATCCGCCCGCCCTCGCGCAACTGGTCCAGCAGCGCCTGCGGCACGACCTCGACCCCGCCTTGAAGGGTGATCACGTCAAAGGGCGCATGTTTGGCATCCCCCGCGACCAGTTTCCCCGTCACGACGGCGGCATTGTCCACGCCTTCGGCGGACAGGCTGCGCTGTGCCTCGGCGGCCAGTGCTTCGTCTTCTTCGACCGCGACCACGGCATCGGCCAGACGCGCGATCACCGCCGTCGAATAGCCAAGCCCGCAGCCCAGATCGAGCACCAATTCCGTAGGCTGGACGTCCAGCGCATCCAAAAGCTTTGCCAGTGTCCGCGCCTCGAGCACCACACGGCCCGCCGCGATTTCGATATTGTCGCCAACATAGGCCGCTTCGCGCATGGACGGCGGCACGAAAGCTTCGCGCGGGACGGTCAGCATCGCCTCGATGATCGGGAACTTGGTCACGTCGGACGGGCGCACCTGCGTATCCACCATCATCACCCGCCGGGTCGCGAAGTCACTCATCGGTCTGAACTCATCCGTCTGCTCATGTCTGGACACATCTCTGCCATGATTCCAAAGGGGGGGCAACGGCCCAAAGGTCCGAGCGCTGCGATCAAAGCGCACCTTGTCGCGGTGCAGCACCGGCCCGCGGCACCCATGCGCCGCCCCGGCGGGGCTTGCAAATCCCCGGCAACCGGGGTTCCCTGCGCCCGCCGCAAAGGGAGGGACGCATGAAACTGTTGCGCGTTGGGGAACCAGGGGCCGAGATTCCGGCGATTGTCGACGCTGCGGGCCACATCCGCAGCCTTGCGGGCATCGTGCCCGACATCGCAGGCGAGGTGCTGACGCCCGAAGGTCTGGCGAAACTGCGCGCCATCGACCCCGCTACCCTGCCCGCGCTGGCCGCCGACGCCCGCATCGGCCCCTGCGTCGGCCGCGTCGGAAAATTCATCTGCATCGGCCTGAACTACGCCGATCACGCCGCCGAGTCGGGCCTGCCCGTGCCGAAAGAGCCGGTGATCTTCCTCAAGGCCAACTCCGCCATCGTCGGACCCAATGACGACGTCCTCATCCCGCGCGGATCGAAAAAGACCGACTGGGAAGTCGAGCTTGGCGTCATCATCGGCAAGACGGCCTCCTACGTTTCTGAAGCCGAGGCGATGGATCATGTCGCGGGCTATTGCGTGATCAACGACGTCTCGGAACGCGAATTCCAGATCGAACGCGGCGGCACCTGGGACAAGGGCAAGGGCTGCGACACGTTCGGCCCCCTCGGCCCGTGGCTGGTGACGGCGGACGAGGTGGCCGACCCGCAGAACCTGTCGATGTGGCTGGACGTGGACGGGCACCGCTACCAGAACGGGTCCACCAAGACGATGGTCTTCGGCGTGCGCCATCTGGTGCATTACGTCAGCCAGTTCATGACCCTGCATCCGGGCGACGTGATCTCGACCGGCACGCCCCCCGGCGTGGGCATGGGCCAGAAGCCAGAGCCCATCTACCTGAAAGGCGGCGAGGTGATCCGTCTGGGCATCGAAGGGCTGGGCGAACAGCGCCAGAATGTCGGCCACGCCTGACGGGCCGAAGGATTTTCTGGCGAAAATCCTTCGGAACGATCCTTCTGCGAAGGATCAGGTCCACCCCGCAAGGTCCTGATCCTTCAGAACTAAATCCAAATGCAGCACATCGATTTTTCGCCAGAAAAATCACCCCCAAAATTCTTCGCAGAAGAATTTTGCCGTCAGACCACCCGCAGCCCCGGCTTCGCCACCGCGCCCCGCCCGATGGCCTGACGCACGCTGGCCGCGATGTCCTTGGCCGTCAGACCTGCCCAAGCATACATCTCTGCCGGGCTGCCCTGATCGATGAACCTGTCCGGCAGCGTCAGGGTGCGGATGGCCCGCCCCTTTTCCAAGCCGCCCGAATTGGCCAGATGGTGCAGCACAAGCGCCCCGAAGCCCCCCGTCGCGCCCGTTTCCAGCGTGATCAGCGCCGGGTGATGCTCCACCAGTTGGTCCACCAGCGCGGTGTCCAGCGGCTTGGCAAAGCGCGCATCCGCCACCGTCACCGAAATCCCCTCGGCCTCCAGCAGCTCTGCCGCCGCCAGCGCCTCGGCCAGATGCGCGCCATAGGACAGGATCGCCGCCCCTGTCCCCTCGCGCAGCACGCGGCCCTTCCCGATCTGCAGCGGCACGCCGCGCGCGGGCAGGTCCACGCCCATCCCTTCGCCACGGGGATAGCGGAAGGCGATGGGGCCTTCGTCATGGGCGATGGCCGTGGCGACCATGTGGACAAGATCCGCCTCATCCCCCGCCGCCATGACGGTAAAGCCGGGTAGGTTGGCAAGGAAGCCGATGTCGAAGGCCCCCGCATGGGTCGCCCCGTCCTGCCCCACCAGCCCCGCCCGGTCGATGGCAAAGCGCACGGGCAGACCTTGCAGCGCCACGTCATGCACGATCTGGTCATAACCCCGTTGCAGGAAGGTCGAATAGATCGCGCAGACCGGACGCAGGCCCGATGCCGCCATCGCCGCCGCCATCGTGACCGCATGCTGCTCGGCAATCCCCACATCGAACACGCGGGACGCAAAGCGCCGTGCCATGATGTCCAATCCCGTCCCCGATGGCATGGCGGCGGTGATCGCCACCACGCGCGGATCACGGGCGGCCTCTTCCGTCAGCGCATTGCCAAAGACATTGGTATAGGCGGGCGCATTGGACTTGGCCTTCGCCTGTTCCCCCGTCAGCGGGTTGAACTTCGACACGCCGTGATATTTGTCCGCAGAATTCTCGGCAGGCGCAAAGCCCTTGCCCTTCACCGTCACCGCATGGATCAGCACCGGCCCCGTCGCCCGCGCCCGCGCGGCGCGCAGGGTTTGCAGCACCTGCCCCATGTCATGCCCGTCGATGGGTCCGACATAGGAAAAGCCCAACTCCTCAAACAGAGTGCCGCCCCCCGGCATCCCCGTCACCAACTGCCGCGCCCGCCGCGCGCCGTCGCGCATGGGCCCGGGCAGATGGCTCTCGAACTCCTCTGCCGCCGCCTTGAACAGCGCCAGCGGCCCCTTGGCCGCAATCTCGTTGAGGTATTTCGACAAGGCCCCCACCGGCGGTGCGATGCTCATGTCATTGTCGTTCAGGATGACGAACAGCCGCTTGCCCAGATGGCCCGCATGGTTCATCGCCTCATAGGCCATGCCCGCCGTGATCGACCCGTCGCCGATGACGGCGATGGTATCCCCCACGGGCATCCCCATGTCGCGCCCGACGGCAAACCCCAGCGCGGCAGAAATCGACGTGGACGAATGCGCCGCCCCAAAGGGGTCGTACTCGCTCTCTGACCGTTTGGTGAAGCCCGACACGCCCCCGCTCTGACGCAGGGTCGCCATCCGCCCGCGCCGTCCGGTCAGGATCTTGTGGGGATAGCACTGATGCCCCACATCCCAGATCAGCTTGTCGCGCGGCGTGTCAAAGACGGCATGGATCGCCACCGTCAACTCCACCACGCCCAAGGACGATCCCAGATGTCCGCCCGTCCGGCTGACCACCTCGACCGTCTCGCGCCGCAACTCGTGGGCAAGGCGCGCCAGATCGCCATCCCCCATCCCCTTCAGGTCTGCCGGTCCGGCAACACGGTCAAGAAGCGGGGTCTGGGTCATGTCTGCCTCCTTGGGCAAAAAAGTGCCGTGTAGGGTCTACCCACACGGCACCAGGTCCCTGTCGCCAACAGGAAGGGAACCGGGCTGTGGTTGCGCCCCGGATCCGGGCCGGCGAATTGGCCCGAATGGATGGCGGCCCGGGCGGGCATTGCCGCCCGGACCTGTGTCGTCAGGCCGGCATGACCTCGGCGGGGGCCGTGATCAGGAAGGCATTCGGATCGGGGGCCTGCTTGCTCTCCTCCGGCAGGAGGAGGCCGAAGCCCCAGACGGCGAGGAGGAGCGCGGCCACGGCCAGCACGAAGAGTGCCGCCCATCCCGCGCCCGCCACCATCTGGTAGAGCGCCCACGACCGAAGGGCCGCGCCGGGTTTCTGCTGAAGGAAGTCGTCAGACATCATCTACTCCTCAATCCAGCGGCGCGTAGCCGTGGTCCTGTGCCCAGACGTACCAGTTGTCCACGACCGTCCCCGTGATCAGGATGCCGATCCCGCCCGTAAGCGTGACGAGCACCGCAAACCACCAAGCCCAGCGGTGGATACCTTCCATCGTGGCGTTGAAGCCCATGGTCCAGCGCCAGAACAGCGCCGCACGTTCGGATGCGGTGCCCCGGTCGGCGATCTGTTCCAATTCCCGGTCCCCGCCGAAGCGCGACACCGCAAGGATGGTGGCGCCGTGCATGGCGAACAAGAGGGCCGAGCCATAGAGGAAGGCGATGCTCAGCGCGTGGAACGGGTTGTAGAACAGGTTGCCATAGGTCAGGCTGAAGTTGTTGGTCCAGTCGAGGTGGCTGAAGATGCCATAGGGCACCGCCTCGGACCACGACCCCATCAGCACCGGCCGGATCAGGCCAAGGACAAGGAACAACCAGATGGCAGAGGCGAACGCCCAGCTCACATGCTTGCCCATGCCCAAAGCCTGCGCCCGCAGATAGGTCCGCACCCACCAAGCGCAGACAGAGATCAGCAGGAAGAAGGACGCGATCAGCCACAGCCCGCCTTCCGCGATGGGCGCAAAGCCCAGCCCGTATTCGGCCGAGGGCGGTTCCAGCGAGAACCAGAACAGATCGCGCATAAAGACCGCCGGGTTAAAGCCCGCCTGATACCAGAACCACGCCCCGCAGAGCATGAACCAGACCGCGCCCGACATCAGAGAGATGACGCCCATGGTGCCCAGATAGACCGGCCCCAGCTGCGCGTTGCCAAACCACCCCGCGAGGGTCGAAAAGCTTGCCCCTTTGGTGCGGTTGGACAGTTCCACCCCTTCGACCAGCCCCATCTCGGGGGCGGCCTGCACCTGCACTTGCGTGAAGATGTTTTGATACTCAGCCATTTACGCCTCCCGCGATATCGGCCCACCACGGCAGTTGCAGCCACCAATCCCACCAGACCACCCACTGGTCGAACCAGATGGTGCCCGAGATGACGATGCAGACCGCGCTCCAGAAGCCGGCGTTCAGCGCCAGCAGCAGGCCCAGACGGTGGATGCCCAGCGTGCCGACCGAATAGCCGATCAGGTCACGGAAATAGGTATCCTCGTGATCCGGGGTCCGCATTTCCTTGCCCTTTTCGGGGTTGGCGGCGGACAGGATCAGCGCACCGTGCAGCGCAAGCGCCAATGCGTTCGTAAAGAAGAACGACACGGCGATCATGTGTGCGGGGTTGTAGTGGAAGTTCCCGTAGGTATAGCCCGTGTTCGACACCCAATCGAGATGCGTCCAGATGCCATAGGGGAAGGCATAGCCCCATGCCCCCATCAGCAGCGGACGGAACACGACCAGCGTCGCATAGGCGAAGATGGCGACGCCAAAGGCGAAGGGCACATGAAAGCCCATCCCCAGTTTCCGGCAGATCTCCACTTCGCGCAGCGCCCACGAGATGAAGGCACCCAGCGCGCAGATCGTGATGAGCTGCCACAGGCCCCCCTCCATCAGGGGCGCAAATCCCAGCCCGTATTCCACGGGCGGCGGGTCAATCGATATCAGCCACGGGTTCCAGACACCTTCCATGGCCGTGCCGTAGAAGATCAGGATCGTGCCAAGCGCCGCAAAGAAGAATGTCGTGACGCCAAAGAAGCCGACGTAGAACGGACCGACCCAGAAGTCGAACAGATTCCCGCCGATGAGCGTGCCCCCCGGCACGCGGTATTTTCGTTCGAAGCTGAGCAGTGCCATGCTTCCCTCTCCGCTGTGTTGCGACCGGCGGTCGTTTCGTGGCCGTCGGATTTGCCCGTTCGGGTCGCCGCGGGCGAAGGGACGTGCCCTCCGCCCGCAGCCAGTGCCTTACGGCGTCACTCGGTTGCAGCCGCAGGAGCGGCGCCACCGACGGCGGCAGCGGTCTGGAACCAGTTGATGCCGTTGCTCAGAACCACCAGGTGGATCATCGCAGCCAGCAGGAACAGGAAGACGCCCTGCGCGACGAAGACGCGACGGGGATCGAAGATGAGCCAGATCTTGTAGAACTTGGACATGTTATGATCCTCCTCAGAACCACGGGCGCCAGATGTACGTGGCGATATGAGCGACGACGGCAATGGACACGAAGAGCCACAGCCCGCTCATATACACCGAGTGCAGTTCCTGCGCCTGCTCGTCGGTAAGACCTGTGAAGCTCAGGTCAGATTTATCAGCCATACTATCCTCCGGATGGGCAGACTGACGCCGCATGCCCTGCGGCCAGGTTCACGGTCAGGCGGAATGCCTTTCCGAGTTCTCACCACCCCGCGATGGTCTGCGGGAGGGCGAAGCGGTGACGGGTCGGGCGCAACCCAGGAAGAAAACCGTCCTCGCGGCCTTAGGGCCGGAAGATGTTCGGTGTGATGGACCCCGCCTCGCGCCAAGCGCGGGCAAGGGGTCCGTGGACAGGCAGCCGCCGTTCAAGGATCGTCTGCACGACCCAAGCAATGGCGGCGAAAGGGATCGCCACAAGGAAGATCAGGGCGAAGTAGACGTAGAACTCGGCGCGCGGCGCGCGGTGGGCGTGATGCCCGTTCCCGCCTGCGGTATGATCGCTCATGCAGTCCCTCCTTGTGGTGTCTTGAGTGGGGTGCCGCGCAGGGCCTCCACGGTTTCTTTGACCACCCGCTCCGCGCCCTGATCGAGCGCGGCCTTCTCGGCCGCGTCGCGCAGGGTGCGCGCAGCAGAGATGCGGGTCAGGATCGGATGTTCGGAAACGATCCGGTCCAGTTCGGTCTGTGCATCGGCATCCCAAGGGAAGTCGCGCCGCAGGGTCGTGGGGGTCGCCGCCGCGCTGTCCATCTCGGACCCCAGCGGCAGGATGTGGAACAGCGCCTCGAACAGGCCGTTGCACACTTCTTGCAACAGCCAAACGCAGCCCGCATAGCCCATGAAGGGCGTGCCGGTATGGCGGCGGATGGCGGCACCGGGAAAGCTTGCCGCGATGAAATGCGGCTGCGGGCCATGACCTGCCTTCAACTCGGCCAGATACATCTTTTCGTTGATCGACCCCATCAGGACCAACGGCCGATGCTGGCGGATCATGGCCCGCACCGCCTCGTTGTTGGTCTTGGCCCCCGCCTGCCGCGCCACGGCAAAGGCGCAAGGTAGGCCAAGATCGGTTTCCAGATAGGCCCGGATGCCACGGGCATAGGTTTCATTCGCCACGATGGCGAAGTTGGCCGTGCCAAAGAAATCCTGCGTCACCGACCGCCACAGGTCCCAAACGGGCTTTAGCGTCGAATGCTTTTCCTGCGCGATAAAGGGTTCCGGGTCCAGACCCAGCAATTCCCCCAGTTTTCGCAGGAATTTCGTCGTCGAATCCAGCCCGATGGGTGCCTGCAAATAGGGCTTGCCCAGCACCTCGGCCAGACCGCGCCCGAATTCGCGGTACATCACCACGTTCACATCGGCATTCACAAGGTTCCGCATCTCGGCCAGATGGGCGCCCAGCGGCAGGACCATATTGACCTCGGCCCCGATGCCTTCGACCAGACGGCGAATTTCGTGCAGGTCCGACGCCATGTTAAAGACGCCATACATCGGGCCAAGGATATTGACCCGCGGCTTGTCGCCCGGCTCGCGCTTCTTTTCGATGGGCATGCGCCCCTTGGTCATGCCGAATTCGGTGAAGATCCACGTCATCGCCCGGTCGGCGGCCTGCCACTGATCCTCGTCGATCGTGCGCGGCAGGAAACGCTGGATATTCGTGCCCATGGGCGTGACGCCGCCACCGATCATCTCGGCAATCGATCCTGTCACGACGACCGCAGGCAGCGCCGGGTCAAGCGTCTTCCACGCCCGCTTCATCGCGCCTTCGGTGCCGTCGCGGCCCAGTTCTTCCTCGCCCAAGCCCGTCACCACGATGGGCAACTCATGCGGCGGCAGCGCGTCGGTATAGTGCAGCACGGATGTCACCGGCAGGTTCTCGCAGCCCACGGGGCCGTCGATCACCACCTGCAATCCCTTGACGGCACAGAAGGCATAGACCGCCCCCCAATAGCCGCCCGCGCGATCATGATCCTGAATCAGCATCAGATCATCGCCTCCGCCGCAGCGGCCTTGGCGGCCTTTTCCAGCTTTTTCAGATGCGCCGCGCGGAAATCCGGACGCAGGTTCGGCGCACCTTCCCAGATGCCCGACGTGTCGCCCGTGCCGACGCCTTCGAAGAACTCCTTCATCCCGTCCATGCGGGCCTTGTTGGCCATGGCGGCAGTCACCACCTGCGCCAGCGACCCCGCCCCCGCAGGCCCCATCAGGGGCCGCGCCGAAATGAGGTTCGTGAAGTAAAGCGCCGGGATGGCCAATTCCTTGGCCTTCTGCACCACCGGGGTCGTCCCGATTGCCAGATCGGGCCGGAACGCCTCCATCGCCGCGCAGTCATCTTCCAGCGATGCGCGGTACTTCACCACCACGCCGCGCGCTTCCAGCCAGTCGCGGTCAGCGGCCGACCATTCGTTGCGCGCGCAGGCGGTGCCCACATAGGCCACATCCGCCCCGCTTTCGACCAAAAGCCGCGCGACCAGCAACTCGGACCCTTCATAGCCCGACATCGTGATCCGGCCCGTGATCGGATTGGCCGCCAAGGCCCCCTTGATCGCCCCGCCAAAGGCATTCTGCGCCGCCGCCACCTGCCCCGGGTTCACCCCATAGGCATCGCCAATCGCCGCCAGCCAAGCCATCGTTCCGTCATATCCGACAGGGGCCGACCCCACGATCTTGCGCCCTGCCGCCTGAAACTCGCGGATCGCCGCCGTGTAAAAGGGATGGATCGCCGCCACGACACCGCTATCCAGCGCCGCATACAACTCGCGCCACTCGCGGCACGGGACCACCGGCCCCGCCGCCAGCCCCATGGGGGCCAGCATCGCCCCGATCATCATCGGGTCCGCCGGGAACATCTCGCCCAGCAGCGCGACCGTCGGACGGTCCGACCGCCCCCGTTCGGGTGCCGCCACCGGCCCCGCCTCGATCTCGCGCCGGGCATAGTTCAGCATGGCCCCGGCCAGCACATCCTTCGCCTCGGCATGCGTCGGCACGCCAAAGCCCGGCACGTCGATCCCAACGATGCGCACACCGTTGATTTCATTGGGCAACAGCTTCAGCGGCACGCCGGATGCCGTCGGCACGCAGAGGTTCGTCACCACCACGGCATCATAGCGATCCGGGTCCGCCAATTCATGCACCGCGTCGCGGATGTCTTCAAACAGCTTGCCCGTCACCAGCGTTTCGGAATTGAACGGCACATAGCCCACCGACCGCCGCGCGCCGTAGAAATGGGACACAAAGGTCAACCCATAGACACAGCAGGCCGACCCCGACAGCACCGTCGCCACCCGCCGCATCCGCAGCCCCACGCGCAGCGACCCAAAGGCCGGGCACATGCTCTGCGGCTTGTCATGCGGGCCTTGCGGATAATCCGCCGCATAGCGGTCCAGCACGTCGGAATTCCCCGCCGCCCGCGCCGCAGCCTCCATCTCGGCGGCCCCGGCATGGCAGCCCAGCCCGTCAAGACTGCGGCCATCCGCCATGACCTGCGCCGCACCCGCTTCGGGGCGCAGCCCCTCGGTCACGGGGGTTTCGGCGGTCATGTCATAGCGGATTTCACCAGCCATCACTTTGTCCCCTTCCGGGCCAGCGCGCGCAGCGCCTCTTCCAGTTTTTCAAGCGCGGAAAGGTCAAACATCGTCGTAGACCACTTCCAGCGACTTCACAGGACCGGCATGTTTTCCGCGCATGTCCACATCCGTCGCAGGCTCCAGCACAAAGCCCGCCCCCGTGGTTTCCGCCGAGAACAGCCCCAGCAACCCGTCCTGCGTCAGAGGCTTCGGCCGCAGCGGCGGCGCATCGGCCACGTTGCCCGCCAGTTCCTCGAACAGCGCGCCCCACTGGGTCTGATGCGTGCCGACGATCTGGTAATTCGCCGACTTCCGCCGCAAATCGTCATCCGCCGGGATACTGGCCAAGATCGGGATGTTCACGGCTTCGGCAAAGGCCGCAGCCTCGCCCGTCCCGTCATCCTTGTTGATGACGATCCCCGCCACGCCGACATTGCCGCCCAGCTTGCGGAAATACTCCACCGCCGAGCAGACGTTGTTGGCCACATACAGCGATTGCAGGTCGTTCGACCCAACGATGATCACCTTCTGCGCCATATCCCGCGCAATCGGCAGGCCGAACCCGCCGCAGACCACGTCGCCAAGGAAATCCAGCAGCACATAGTCGAAGTCCCAATCATGGAACCCCAGCTTTTCCAGCAGTTCGAACCCGTGGATGATCCCGCGCCCGCCGCAGCCGCGACCGACTTCCGGTCCGCCCAGTTCCATCGCAAAGACGCCGCCCCGCTTGAAGCAGACATCCCCGATCTTCACCTCTTCCCCCGCCAGTTTCTTGCGGGTGGAGGTTTCGATGATCGTCGGGCAAGCCTTGCCCCCGAACAGCAGGCTGGTCGTATCCGACTTCGGATCGCAGCCGATCAGCAGCACGCGCTTGCCCATTTCGGCCATCATGTGGGACAGGTTGGCCAGTGTGAACGACTTGCCGATCCCGCCCTTGCCATAGATCGCGATGATCTGGGTTTTCTTGGTTGGCGGGCCCTGCGGCACCTCCAGCGTCGGATCCTCATGGGCCTCCTCGCGCAAGCGGGCATCGAAATCTTTAAGGTTTGGGATGTCGAGCGTCATGCGTGGGCCTTCCAGTCCAGGATCATTTTCAGGCAGTCAGGGTCGGTGAATGCAGTTTCATAGGCTTCTGTGGCGCCTTGGGCCGGGCGGGTGTGGGTAACCAGACCCGCCAGCG
>JBDKFE010000102.1:0-18080 GCA_039798885.1 Pseudomonadota bacterium
CCACCGCGCCCCTTCACCCGCAGCGCCTGCGCCACCCCCCGGGTGGCGCTTCGCCCTCCCGGACCCACCCGAGGATATTTGTGGACGGAAAATGAGGGCAGTTGCTCTCCATTTTCCGTCCCCAAATATCCCACGGGGGGGCGTCCATCGGCCCGCCGATGGACGACGGGGGTGTGAAACCCCCACCCCTGAGCCGAAGCGCGCCAGCGCGCAGGCGAGGCAAAAGGAACGCGGGCGCTTGCGCCCGCTCCGCCTGCACCCCGGGCATGGTTAACGGAACGCTGGGGCGGCGTGCGTCTGCACAGTTTGCGGCACCGTTCCCGGCACGGAAAGCGGACAGCCGCCTTCGCGCCAAAGCGGGGGATCAATACAGCGTCCGCAAGGGCTTAGCCGTCTTCCGCCAACCACTCCGCCACCCCCGGCAAGAGCGGTCGGAAATAGGCCACCATCCGCCCCGGCGGTTCAGCCACCGCCCCCGCAGACCACGGCGCGACGCCATGGATCAGATGGCGGTGCAGCACCACCGCCTCGCCCGGCTGACCCGGCAATTCCACGCGGGCGCAGCTGTCGAACACCCGCTTTCGCGCCGCCTGATAAACCGCTGTGATGTCGTGATCCTCCAGCGGACCCGTCACGCCTGCAAAAGCCGCGCGCAGGGCCGCGCCCATCACCAGATGGCTTCCCTCCCACACGACCAGCGGGGCCGCCCCCGCATCCGCCGCATTCAGCGGCAGCCCCACGATCCACGCATGCGGTTCCTTCACCATCCGTCGCTTGTCTGACCCCACGGGCAGCACCCCATCCAGATGCGCCGCGTCGCGCATCTGCCGGAAACGGAAGGCGGACTCGCTCTCTTCCTCACCCTGCTGCGGATATCCCACCCGCGTCACCGACACCTGACCCGGATGTAGGGGAACCGCCGCCAAGCCCAAGTCATTCCACGGAAATCCGGCATCCCCTATCGCCCCGTCCGGCCCGTTCGGCAGCGCATCCAACCCCACGAACCACGTCCCACCACAGCGCCATGGCACCGCGCTTTCCACCACCGCCGCCCGCGCCACGGGACCCGCCGCCGCCGCCCAAGCCGCGATCCCCGGCCCCGTCACCCGCCGCCACCCTGCCGCATCGACTTCCACGTCACCCTCCGCCGCCCTGATGTCACGACATAGTGCGCAAGGTGCCAAAGGACCAACATATCGCGATCTGGTAAGTCGCGCCGAAAAGGCGTATCCCACCGCCTTCTTTCAGACCGAAAGGCAAGGCCGTTTCCATGTCCGACCGCATCCTCCGCCCTGCCCTGATCCTTGGTCTTTTGTCCTGCATCGGTCCCTTCGCGATCGACATGTACCTGCCCGCCATGCCGATGATCGGTGACGCGCTCGGCGCGCCAATCACCGCCATGCAGACGACGATCACCGCCTATTTCATCGCCTTCGGTCTGGCCCAACTGATCTATGGCCCTTGGGCCGACAAGGCGGGGCGCAAGCCGCCGCTCTATGCCGGGATCACGATCTTCCTCTTTGGATCACTCATCTGCACTTTCGCCCCGACCGCTGGCTGGTTGATCCTGGGCCGCGCCGTGCAGGGCTTTGGCGGGGCGGCGCTGATGGTTGTGCCGCGCGCCATCATCCGCGACATGTACACAGGCCATGCCGCGACACGGCTGATGGCGGCCGTCATGCTGGTCATTTCGGTCTCCCCCATGCTGGCCCCACTGGCGGGCGCGGGCCTCATGGCCGTCACGGGCTGGCGCGGGATCTTTGCGGTGCTTTTGGTCGCGGGGGGGATCAGCCTGCTGATCCTCGCCCTCGCCCAGCCCGAGACTTTGCGCCCAGAGAACCGCCAACCCTTTGACTTTGCGGCCACTCTGCGCGGATCGCGCCGCCTGCTGACGGACCGGACCTTCATGGGACTGACCTTCCTTGGCGGTTTCGGGATGGCGTCCTTCTTCGTCTTCATCGCCTCGGCAAGCTTTGTCTACACCGAAAGCTTCGGCCTTTCCCCCACCGGCTTCTCGCTGGCCTTCGCCATCAATGCCATCGGCTTTTTCGCGGCATCGCAGGCTGCGGGTCCGCTGGGCCTGCGGCTGGGGGCAAAGCGGGTGATGGTCTGGGCGACCTTCGGTTTCTTCGCCTTCACTCTGGCACTGTTTGTGCTTGGCCTTTTGGGCCACGCCAACTTGACCGTCTGCATCGGCGGGCTTTTCCTTGCCAATGCCTGCCTCGGACTGATCATTCCCACGACCATGGTCATGGCGCTGGATGAACATGGCGACATCGCGGGGCTGGCCTCGTCTCTGGGCGGGACGCTGCAGATGGTGGCGGGCGGAGTGATGATCGCGGCAAGCGGGCCCTTCTTCGACGGCACGGTCACCCCGATGCTGGGGGCCATCGCCCTGTGCGGGGTGCTGGCGCTGGCCCTGTCGCGGCTTGCCCTTACCCGGGGCGGTCGTCAGGCGGAAAGGGCCGCCTGACCCGCCACCTCGGCCAAGGCCTGATCCAGCAAGGTCAGCCCTGCGCCGGGCCGCGACGCGCCTTCCGACAGGACCCGCCGCCACCCCCGCGCGCCGGGCCGACCGTGGAACAGGCCCAGCATGTGCCGCGTGATCTGGTGCAGCCGTCCGCCCGCCGCCAGATGGTCGGCGATATAGGGCTTCATCGCCTCGACCACCGCCACGGCATCCAGCCCCGGCCCCTCCCCCCAAAGCGCATCCGCCCCGATCAACACCGATCCCGGGTCGTGATAGGCCGCCCGCCCGATCATCACGCCATCCAGCCCCGCCTCCAGCAGACCGCGCGCCTGATCAAGCGAGGTGATCCCCCCGTTGATGCAGATTGTCAGATGCGGAAACGCCGCCTTCATCCGCCGCACCAGACCGTAATCCAGCGGCGGTATCTCTCTGTTTTCCTTGGGCGAAAGCCCCTGAAGCCACGCCTTGCGCGCATGGATGACGAAATGCGTCACCCCGGCGGAGGAGACACGGTCGAGGAAATCGGGCAGCACCACCTCGGGGTCCTGATCATCCACGCCGATCCGGCATTTCACCGTGACGGGCACGTCGGATGCCGCAATCATCGCGGCCACGCAATCGGCGACAAGCGCAGGCCGTTCCATCAGCACCGCGCCGAAACAGCCCGACTGCACGCGGTCCGACGGGCAGCCGACATTCAGGTTGATCTCGTCATACCCATAGGGCACCGCGATCCGAACCGCCTGTGCCAGTTCTGCCGGATCCGATCCGCCAAGCTGCAGCGCGACCGGATGCTCTGCCGGTGCATAGCCCAGCAGCTTGCGATGATCACCATGCACCACGGCGGGGGCTGTCACCATCTCGGTGTAAAGCATCGCGCGGCGCGTCATCAGGCGGTGGAAGAACCGGCAATGTCGGTCGGTCCAATCCATCATCGGTGCAACCGAAAGGCGCGCCGCCCTGCGGACGGTCGTTTCCGCTGTCATTCTTGCCTGTCCAGCCATCCGGGTTCCGCAGGTTCCGTCGACGCCACTGCGCCGCGACAGGCGGCATCAGGGTCGGCACGGGCGCTGATAGCATGATCGGCAAGGCCACCGAAAGACGCATCGCACCCGCCCTGTTCCTACGCCCCCCCCGCAGGACCGCGCAACGGCACGGCATGGGACGCGGGGGGCGCGGGATAGGCCCCCGGCCGCCCCGCAGGACGCGGCAGCGTGGCGACCTCGGACGTTGGGTCGGCCCGCAGCGTTTCGATCAGCGTAACAAGAAGACCCTTGATCCCGATGAACACTCCAAATGCCATCAGCACGTCCCCCACGATCAGGGCACCGAAACCCACCGAAAAGACCGCCCCGGCAGAAACTGAAAGCAAGCCGATCACGATCGCCGTCATGGTCATCACCCCGCAAAGGTTGTTGAAAACCACTTTGCGGCGATTCATGACCGCGATTGGAAGGCAGCGGGGCCGTTTTGCGCCATCGGACCCGATGTTCGCGTCCAACACGCCTCTGGCCCCCCCTATTGTCCATGTTTTGGAAACAGGTCCGAAGTTCTGGCGGTTTGCTGCCACAAAGCGGCAAAGTGGCACGACATCGGCGTCTGGAATGACCGATGCTCCGCCTTACCGGATTGTCGCCATCCTATTGATTTTCGCTATGCCGCATTCCAAAGGCCATTGGCAAACCCGCTGTGCCGCAGCGATACACCACCCTTGGACCCGCAGGTCACGCCGCCAGATCAGCGCAGACCCAGCGTTCCCAACCAGACAAGTGTGATCAGCACGGGCTGATGGATCAAATAAATGGCCAGCGAATGCCGCCCCGGCCACGCCAACCGCTGCAAGACCGGTCCGCCCATCGGCAGCCGCGCCCAAAGCCCGCCCCGTTCCGCAAGTTTCGCCGCCGCCATCCCGCCCAGCACGGCCGCGATCCAAGGGAAGACCGGGACGAAGTCCATCGTCCAGGGCTGTCGGTCGCCCAGACCCGTCCAGACCAGCCAACGCGGGTTCATCACCTCCAGCGCCACGACGTGGTTGACCCCCAACACACCCGCCGCCAGCACCAGCAACAACATGGCCGGTGCCCGGATCAACAGGATGCCGATCACGGACCCAAAGGCGATGGCGTGCAGGATGCCGAAAAAGATGAAAGCCTGCGGCACTGCGACCAGCGTCGCCCCCGTCACCAGCGCCGCCGCCCCCGCCACCCGCAGCAGGCGGTTGCGGAAGGACGGCCAGCGCACAGCCTTGCCATGCGCCAGCACAAGACTGACACCGGACAGGAACAGGAAGCTGCCCGCGATCACCCGGGCAAAGACCGCCCAGCCGCCGGTGACCGTGGTGCCCTGCGGAAGATGGCCGAACAGTTCCAGATCAAAGGTGAAATGGAACACCGCCATCGCGCACAGCGCCAGCGTCCGCGCCAGATCGACGACGACCAGCCTGTTCGTCATGCCCGTTGCCAAAGCGCCATCCTCTGCCCCGCCCCGCCCCTGCCAACGCTTTTGCCACCCGAAGGGATCAAACCTCAAGCGCAACAGACCAAAGGGATGCCAGACAGGCGAACATTCCCGGATTGACTTCACCGCGCGCCTATGCGCGCATAGTGTCAGGGAACCGAGACGGTGCGAAGCACCCCACTGGCTGCAAGATGTCTTCCGAACTTGACGATCAGACCGGACTTTTGTCGCTGTCGGATATGCTGACCGGCAGGGCTGGGCGTGTTCCCGCGCAGGAACACGTGACCGCGCTTGCGACAGAGGTGCTTAATCAGGTTGCCCGGCGTGCCGTCGAACTGCGCAAGGCGCGCGACAAGGCCGCCGTGAAATCGGCCGCCATCGCATTGACCACAGGGTCCGAGGAACAGGCCGCCACCGCACTGGAATCGCTGGATGATCCGCTGCACGGGCTGGATTGGTTCCTTGCCGAAAGGCTGGGCCCCATCGCCAAGGAAATCGGGGATCTCTGGACCGCCGACAAGGTGTCCTTCCTCGAAGCGACGGTTGGCGCGTCACGCATCTATTCCTTCCTGCGCTATCGCCGCCGCCCGCCGCTGGTGCAGGAACGCGGGGTCCGCAAGTCGGCCACCTTCGCGCTGGTGCCGGGGGACATGCACACGCTGGGCATTTCCGCCGCAACCGATGTCTTCCGTGCGCGCGGTTGGGACATCACCCTGCTGATCGGCCACAGCCACGAAGAACTGCTGTCGCATTTCGAATCGTCGACCGATCTTCTGTTTGGCTTTTCCGCCGGATCGAACCACACGCTCGAATCGCTGGGGCGTCTTGTCGTGGCGCTGACCGTGGCCCGACCCGAGGCGTCGGTGATGGTCAGCGGCCAGATCGCAACCGATCCGGTTGCCGTGATGGCGCTGCCCGGCGTGGACTTCTGCGATGCCGATCTTGAAAGCGCCAGCCGCTGGTTCGAAATGCAGACCCAGCACCGCGCCATTCCCTGAGCCGGGTTTCCCACCTATCCCATGCGTTTATGCGCCTAAACGCGGGGGCGTTGCCTGCGGTCTAGACCTTTGGGCAAATGGCGTCGGACAGGCCCGTCGCGCATCGTCGAACCAAGGCCGCCGTCTCCCCCGGTGGCCTGCAGACCAGAGGGAAACCCTCGACGGCGGCCCGGCGACACCCAAAAGGGGCGGGCCGCCGCCTACCCCCCCACCTGACGGTTCGACAGACGGCGCGGCGACACGCCATAGCGCTGACGGAAGGCCTTGGTGAAGGTGTTCGTCGCGTTAAAGCCGCAGCCATAGGCCACGTCGGCCACGGCCATGTCCGTCTCGGTCAGCAGGGCGCGCGCCTTCTCCAGCCGCAGGCCGTTCAGGTATTGCTTGGGCGACATCCCGACATAGCGCTGGAACAGCCGCTCCACCTGCCGCCGCGACACGCCCAGCTGCGCGGCCAATGCGGCGATGTCGACGCCTGCTTCCAGATTCTCCTCGAACTGGCGGATCACCTGCACCAGCACCGGGTTGCGGATACCCAGCGTCGTGGACAGCGACATCCGCTGCCGCAGGTCCGCCGGGCGCTGCTGCCCGTGCAGGCACATCTTCAGCACAGCATCCGCCAGACGGTCGCCGAAATTCGATGCGATGATCTCGATGAACAGATCCGTCGCCGCCGCGCCGCCCGCCGCCGTCAGGATGCGCCCGTCAATGCAGTAAAGCTGCTCCAGAGGGCGCAGATGGCCAAAGGTTTCCACAAAGGGGGGCAGGTTTTCCCAATGCAGGGTGAAGCTGCGCCCTTCAAGGATGCCCGCCTTGGCCAATGCATAGGCCCCGGTGCAAAGGCCCCCCACCGTCCGCCCCTGCCGATACTGCTGGCGCAGCCAGTCCGCCACCTTGCGGCTGGCCGATTTCTCCGGCTCTACCCCGGCGCAGACGAAGACCATCGACTTGGGCTTCGTTTCGCCCAAGGCCCCGTCAACCTGCACCTTCAGGCCATTGGAACAGCCCACCGCCTCGCCCGTCTCGGACAGGACATCCCATTCGAACAGCGCCTGCCCCGCCAACTGATTGGCGATCCGCAGCGGTTCGATGGCCGACGAAAAGGCGATGAGCGAGAAGTTGGGCAAAAGGACAAAGGTCATCCGCACAGGTTCGCCCACCTGCGGCACCGGAACATGGGCCACGCCCTTGGGTACGAAATTGGCTGTCATCCGCTGCCGCTCCAAAATCCCGAATCCCGCCCCCGTAACGTGGGCACCGTTAACCCGCCATCTCCACCACATCCCGCGCCGCGAAGGCCCAGTCGCGGAAGGCCCGCGCGGCGGGCCGCTGCGCGCCCTCGGCCCCCGGCCCCGAAACGAGGTGGTAGCCGTGATCCTCCAGCACCGACACGTCCGACAACTGCACAAGACGCCCCGCCTCGATATCCGCCCGGATCATGGCCAGTGGGCAGAGCGCCACCCCCTGCCCCGCCAGCACCGCCGCGCGCAACAGGTTGAAATCCTCGAACACCGGCGCGCCCTGCTGGATGGGCAAGGGCACCCCCATCCGCCGGAACCACGCCGTCCAGCCCGACTGGTCTGTATCGTGCAGCAGCCCCAGCGACAGATATTCCGACGGACGCTCTGGCCGCCTGCCGCGCAGAACCGACGGGCTGCAGACCGGCACGCTCGCCCCCGGCATAAAGGGTTCCGACGCCACCCCCGGCAGATCGGGCCGCCCCTTCGCAAAGACGAAGGCCAGATGCACATCCCGAAAGTCGATATCGCGCCCATGCATCGCGTAGACCACCCGTATTTCCACCTCTGGATGCGCCGCCCGAAACTCGGCCAGACGCGGGATCAACCAGCACACCGCCACCGACGGGATCGCCGCGATGACCAGAGGCCCCGCCCGCATCCCCGCCTTCGCCCGCCCGCAGGCCGCCTCCATCTCGGCCAGCGACAGGCTGACCGCCCGCGCCAATTCGGCCCCGTGGGGCAACAGCCGGGGCCGCCCACCCTCGCGGTCAAAGAGCGGGCCGCCCAGCCATTCCTCCAGATGCCGAATCTGGTGGCTGACTGCCGACTGCGTGACGAAAAGTAAATCCGCAGCCGCCTTGAAAGACCCCGTCTTGACCACCGCATCCAAGGCACGCAAGGCGTTTAGGGGAATCTGCATGAACGGGCACCCGATGCCAAATGAGATTTTTTCACGCATCGCATGAGAAAGCCTCTTTTGACAATGCCCCCGTTTGCGCGGACCTTGCCGCCATCAGATCAGCGAGAGGGTCCATCGGATGGAACGCGAAAGACTTCAAAACTACGTCGGCAACGGCGAGCCCGTCACCCCCACCTTCAGCGCGACCGAGATGGAGCGTCGCCTGACCAACATCCGCAAGGTGATGTCCGATCTTGGCATCGACGCCGCGCTCTTCTCGTCCTATCACAACATCAACTACTTCTCGGACTTCATGTTCTGCTACTTCGGGCGCCGCTACGGCCTCGTCGTGGATCACAACATCATGACCTCCATCTCGGCGGGCATCGACGGCGGCCAGCCTTGGCGGCGGACCTATGGCGGCAAGAACGTCACCTATACCGACTGGCAGAAGGACAACTACTTCTACGCCGTCCGCCAGTTGACCGGTGGGGTCAAGCGTCTGGGGATCGAATTCGATCACATCACCATCGACACGCTCGCCCTGCTGAAGCATGAATTCCCGCAGATGGAATTCGTCGACATCGCCGCCCCCGCCATGCGCCAGCGCATGATCAAGTCGGCCGAGGAAATCGCCCATATCGAAAAGATGACCCGCATCGCCGACATCGGCGGCGCCGCCTGTGTCGAAGCCGCGCAGGTGGGCGTGCCCGAACATGAGGTCGCGCTGCATTCCACCGCCACGATGGTGCGCGAAATCGCCAAGGTCTGGCCGCATGGCGAATTGCTCGACACTTGGACGTGGTTCCAGTCGGGCATCAACACCGATGGCGCGCACAACCCCGTCACCTCGCGCAAGATCGAACGCGGCGACATCCTCTCGCTCAACTGCTTCCCGATGGTCGCGGGCTACTACGTCGCCCTCGAGCGCACGCTCTTTGCCGAAACCGCCACGGACGAACACATCCGCCTGTGGGAAATCAACTGCAAGGTCCATGACCGCGGCAAGGAACTGCTGATCCCCGGCAACAAATGCTCGGACGTCGCCAAGGAACTGAACGCGATCTACGCCGAAGAGAACCTGCTGCAGTACCGCTCTTTCGGCTATGGCCATTCCTTCGGCGTGCTGTGCCACTACTACGGCCGCGAAGCGGGCCTCGAACTGCGCGAGGATTGCGACACCGTGCTGGAACCGGGCATGGTCGTGTCGATGGAACCGATGATCACCATCCCGAACCACCTGCCGGGCGCTGGCGGCTATCGCGAACACGACATCCTCGTGATCACGGATGACAACAACAAGGGCAACCGCAACATCACCGGCTTCCCCTACGGCCCCGATCACCTGATCGTCGGCGCCAAGGCCTAAGCCGCGCGGGAAACCCTGCCCCGCCGGACCATTCGGAAAGGGCCGCCCTCTGGGGCGGCCCTTTGCATATCGCCCGCCGACGCGCCCCTTCGGACACTCCGTCCCCTAAATCCGGCCGGTAAACACCCGTTAAGGTAGCACCCCTATACTCTGGGGGACAAATTGCAAACGGGGCCAGAGGACGGATGGACGGCGGGCTGTTGAGCGGTGGTTTCACGGAGGGACGCGCGGTCTTGGGCAGCATCGTCCATCGGGCGAACGGTTTCGTCTACCGATGTCGGAACGACAGCGACTATTCCATGCTGTTGATGGAAGGTGCGGTGCGTGAACTCACGGGCTATCCCGCCTCGGATTTCACGGACGGCCTGCAACGATCCTACGCCGGCCTTTGCCACGCCGACGACGCGCAGGGCATGTTCGCCGCCGTCGACAACGCCCTGGCCCGGCGCGAAAACTGGGCGATCGACTACCGTCTGCTGCGCCCGGACGGTTCGGCCCTTTGGGTGCATGAGGTGGGTGGCGGGGTCTTCGACGCGGCAGGCGAATTGACCCATCTCGAAGGGATCGTCCTCGACAACGAACAACGCCGCCGCGAAGAGACCGCGCGCAACGCCCGCAACGAAGACATCGCGGCGCATTGCCGAACGCTGGTCTCAGAAACGAAGCCGATCCTCGGCACCCTGCGCGCGCTGCGCATCCTCGCCATCAATGCCCGGATCGAAGCCGCGCGCGCCGGACCAGCCGGTGCCGGTTTCGCCGTCGTCGCCGGCGAGGTGGGCCGCATCGCCAACGAAACCTCTGAAAAGGCCGGCAAAGTCGCCGATCTGACCGAGGCGTTGCAGAAATTGCTGCGGCAGGGCTGACACATGCCTTACCTTTGGTGCCCCCAGAGGGGCTCGAACCCCCGACCCCCTGATTACAAATCAGGTGCTCTACCAGCTGAGCTATAGAGGCACACCGCCGTCCAGATAGCCCCTTTCCTGCCCCCGTGCAAGCGCGCCTCAGGCGCGGTTGGCGCGGGCCAGCAGCACGACGGCGGACAGCCCGACCGCCATCACCACCAGCGCCGCAGGTGCCGCTTCGCCCAGCCGTTCAAGACTGGCCAGTTCGTAGACCCGCGTCGCCAGCGTGTTAAAGTTGAAGGGCCGCAGCAGCAGCGTCGCGGGCAGTTCCTTCACGCAGTCGACAAAGACCACCAGCAGCGCGGTCGCCACCGATCCCCGCATCAGCGGCATGTAGACCGCCCCCAGCGCCCCGCCCGCACTGCGGCCCAGCGACCGTGCCGCCATCGGCAGGCTGGGCGAGATCCGCCCAAAGGCCGCATCCACCGCCCCCTGCGCGATCCCGAAGAATCGCACCGCATAGGCAAGGATCACCGCCCCCGCCGTCCCCGTCATGATCAATCCCGGATCATGCCCCGTCACCGCCAGCACGGCATCTGCCACCCGGTTGTCCAGCGCCGCCAAGGGGATCAGCAGCCCCACCGCCAACACCGCCCCCGGCGCGGCATAGCCCAGCGTCGTCAGCGGCAGCACGACCCGCGCCACGCCCCGCCCCGCCATCCGCACCGCATAGACCAGAAACAGCGCCGCCCCCACCGTCAGCACTGCCGCGACCCCGCCCACGAACAGCGTATTCCCCAGCGCCTCGATCAGACCCGGCGCAATCCAGACCTCGGGATTGTCCAGCGAATGGTCCAGCATCACCGCCACAGGCAGCACAAAGCCCATCCCGAACGGCACCAGACACAGCCCCGTCGCCGCCCCTGCGCGCCAGCCGGACAACGGCTTGGCCACCACCGGACGGTCCGACCGACTGGCCCGGAAAAACCGCGCCTTGCGCCGCCCCACCCGCTCGAGCGCCACAAGGACAAGGATCAGCGTCAGGACCACCCCGGCGATCTGCGCCGCCCCGCCCGCATTGTTGCCGTTCAACCATGTGGAAAACACGCCCGTGGTCAGCGTCTGCACCCCGAAATGCGCGACCGTCCCGTAATCCGCCACCGTCTCCATCAGCGCCAGCGCCACGCCCGTGGCGATGGCGGGCCGCGCCAGCGGCAGACCCACCCGCAGGAACAGCGCCCAAGGCCCCGCCCCCAGCGCCCGCGCCACGTCATAGGACGACCCGGACTGTTCGCGGAACGCCGCCCGCGCCAGCAGATAGACATAAGGATACAGCGCCGCCGACAGCACGATCACCGCCATGCTGCGCGACCGCACCTCGGGGAACCAGTAGTCCCGCGCCGTCTCCCACCCCATCGCGCCGCGCAGGGCGGTCTGCACCGGCCCTGCATATTGCAGGAAATCCACCACAGCATAGGCCCCCACATAGGCCGGGATGGCCAAGGGAAACAGCAGCGCGTAATCCAACCAGCGGCTGCCCGGAAAGCGGTACATCACCACCAGCCACGCCGCCCCCGTTCCCACCGCCGCCGTCAAAAGGCCCACGCCCCCCATCAGCAGCAGCGTGTTGCGGAAATAGCGGGGCAGCACGGTGTCCATAAGATGCGGCCAGATGTTCTCGGTCGGGTGAAGGGCGATCCAGACCACCGCCAGCATGGGGGCCAACACGACGGCGGCAATCAGCACCGCACCGACGGACCAGCCGTCCAACCGCAGCCCGCGCGCAAGAACCCGACCATTTTGCTCAGACATCATGATCGGGGACTTAACCGAAAGCGGTTTCCCTGTCCAGAAAAGCCCGTATAGTCTGCCGCAAAAGGCGTAAGCAGTCAGACTGGTTCCCATGCGTATCGTTTACCACCTCGGCGCTCATTGCACGGACGATGAACGGCTGATCCGCTGCCTCTGGAAAAACCGCGAAACCCTTGCTGTGCAAGGAATCGTCGTCCCCGCGCCGACCAGGTACCGCGCGCTCTTGCGCGATACGGCGGTCACGCTAAAGGGGCGGCCCGCCTCGCGCGATACGCAGGCGGTTGTCCTTGACCAGATCATGGAAGAGGACCGCGCAGACCGGCTGATCCTGTCATGGGACAACTTCCTGTCCTATCCGCAATGGGTGATCCGGGGCAGCGCCCTTTACCCTGCCGCCGCCGAACGCATTCGCGCCTTCACCCAGATCTTCCCGGAAATCGACGCTGAATTCCACCTCGCCATCCGCAATCCTGCCAGCTTCCTGCCCGTCCTCTACAGCCGCCAGCGCGGCAAGACCTTTGACGAGGTGATGGGCGGTGCCGACCCGCGCGACCTGTCATGGCTGAAACTGGTAGAAGAGGTGCGGGCCCTGAACCCCGACGCCAACCTGACCGTCTGGTGCGACGAGGACACGCCGCTCATCTGGCCGGAAGTGCTGCGCGCCGTGTCCGGCCATGCGATCGGGACGGTGCTGACCGATACCGATGACCTATTGGCAGAAATCATGTCGCCCGAAGGGCTGGACCGGATGCGCGCCTATCTGGCCGCCAACCCGCCGGCCAGCATCCTGCACCGCCGCCGCATCGTTTCGGCCTTCCTCGACAAATTCGCCCTTTCCGATCAGGTCGACATGGAACTGGACCTGCCGGACTGGGACGAGGACATGGTCGACGACCTGACCGACCGCTACCGCCAGGACATCGCGCGCATCCGCACCCTGCCCGGCGTGTCCTTCATCGAAGCCTGAGTCGCGCGGCAGATAGGGGGCGCGTCCGCGCGCGCCCCGTCGGCGCGATCAATTCATCCCGAGCGCGGCCTTGTACATCTCAAGCACGGCCTCTTCCTCGGCAATATCGTCGGGCTTGCGCTTGCGCAGGGCGATGACCTTTTTCATCACCTTGGTGTCATAGCCGCGCCCCTTGGCCTCGGCCATCAACTCTTTCTGGTTCTCCGTCACGTCCTTCTTCTCGGCCTCAAGCTGTTCGTACCGTTCGATGAACTGGCGCAGCTCGTCGGCGGTCACGTTGTAGGCGTCGGTCGGGTCGCTCATCGTCGGGCCTCTCTGGGGTGAACGGGCATCAGGAACGCCCTCTCCCTACCCCGCCTGCCCCTCCGGGTTCAAGCACCCGACGTGGTCCGCAATCGTGGCCCGCAATTGTGGCCCGCCGTTGTCGCCCGCCGTTATCGCCCGCCGTCTGGACAGCCCGCACCACCCGCGCTATCCCCCGCCACGTCCGGGCCCTGCCGCGTTCGGGCCATGTGCGACAGGAGGATGCGGATGGACTATCTTCTGACCGGAGGCGTCGTCCTCACGCTGGCGGGTGTGGCCATGCTGTTCTGGTGCGTCTGGCTGGCGGTCCGGGCGAAACGGTCCGGCCTGCCCGACGCGCAGATGAAGGCCGCCTTGCAACGCGTCGTGGCGCTGAACCTCGGCGCGCTTGCGCTGTCCGCGCTTGGCCTGATGGCGGTGGTGGTGGCGCTGATCCTCGGCTAGTCGGCGGCCCGCCGCCCGTCGCCGATCCAACGGTCGAACAGCGGGGACGGCGCATAGAGCCGGGGCGCATCCGCCGCCCAGACCCGCAGGTCGCGCCGCACCACCATCAGCCCGCGTTGATCCGCCTGATGCATCGGCCCGCCCGTCCAGCGCGCCACGATCCCCGCCGAAATCGCCACCGCATCCACCGTCGCCCCATCCCGCGCCGTCCCGGCCTCGATCAACCGGGCACCGGCATTGACCAGCGCGCCCCAGCAGCGCCGGGCAATGGCCTCTTCCGCCGCGCCGGGGCGTCCGGTAACGCCCTCGCCCGCGATCCCGGCCAATGCCAGCGCCTGAGCGATCATCCCCCGCGCCGCGCCCCGCCCCTCGAGCTGGGCGACCGCCTCGGCCAAGGCCGTCGCCAGATGCACGGCCACCGGCCCGCCCGGCCCGACCGGCACCACATCCCAGCCAAGCCGCCCCGCAAGGGCCACAGCCTGCGCCGCCCGCGCGGGCACGAGGTCCGCCCCCGTCAGGTCCATCTCGGCCAGCCCCGCCGTGCCCGGCACCAAGGTCACAGGCACCGCGCCCTTGCCCCCACCGCCCGCAAGCGCCATCACAGTGCGGGGTGCAGGCAAGGCCAGATCGTCGCGCAGCGCGATCACCGCCTCTGCCTCGGGCAGGCGCGCGGCCCCCACCACCGGGGTCAACCGCGCCCAATCGGCATCCCGTGCCTCGGCGGTCATGCGACCGGCGGCCACCTCGGCCTCTTGTCCCGAAGCGATCCGTTCCAGCGCGGCAACCAGCGCCTCGCGCGATGGATCGGCCAACTGCACCGCAAACCCCATGCCCAAGGCCCGCTGCGCGATCCCCGCCGCCGCGCCCTCGGCGCCCCAGATCGCCAAGCGCTGCGGCAGCGCGGCCGTCACCCCGGCCACGGCGGCAGGCACCTTGCGCGCCACCCGCTCGGCCCGGAAGGCGCGGCGCAGCCCGGCGCTTTCCGCCGTGGCCATCAAATCGCCGAAAGCCGCACCTTCGAAATCCAGCCCCCGCTCAAACGGCAGCAGCAGCGCCGCCTCGACGCAGTCGACGATCCGCCCCGGTGCAGGCAGCCGCGCCCCGGCCTGTGCCGCACGCGCCCCAGCGACCGCCGCGCGATAGGCCGCGCGGTCGCGGAACCCCTCGTCCCGGTCACAGACCCGGCGCCAGCCACCCTCTTTCGCCAGCGCCAGCGCCGCCGCGCGCGCCCCGGCCACCGCATCCTCTGTCAGCACGCGGTCCACGATCCCCATCGCGACCGCCTCGGCCGCGCCGATCACCCGTCCCGACAGCATCAGGTCCAGCGCCACCGCAGCCCCCGCCAACCGGGGCAGGCGCTGCGTCCCCCCCGCCCCCGGCAGCAGGCCCAGCAGCACCTCGGGCAGGGCCAGTTGCACCCGGTCCTCCGCCAGCCGCAGATGGGCCGCCAGCGCAAGTTCCAGCCCCCCCCCCAGCGCCGCCCCGGACAGCAGCACCACCACCGGCTTTTCCAGCATCTCCACCCTACGGCACAGCGCGCCAAGCGACGGCACCGCCGCCCTGCGATCCTGCCCGAATTCCCCGATATCGGCCCCGGCCGAAAACAGCCCGCCCTCGCCCCGGATCAGGACGGCCGCCGAATTGTCCACCTCGGCAAAATCCAGCGCCTGCGCCAGACCCTGACGCACCGCGACGCCCAGCGCATTGACGGGCGGATGCGCGATCACGACCTCCAGCAAGGCACCGATGCGCGAAGTCCGCACGCCTTGCCCACCCGATCCGTCCATCTTCTGCCCGTTCCCCGCACCCATCAGCCCCCATTAAGGGCGCATCGCGGGGTCCTTGCAAGGGTGGCCACCCACCTTACACGGGCAGGTTGTCGAAACCTGCCTCGACCGCCGCCTCCTCGACGGCGCGGCGGGCCTCTGCTTCGGGGCCTTGGGCCGCCCCTTGCCCCGGCATCATATGGGCCAGCGCCGCCATCTCGGCATGCAGCACGGCCAGTCCCATGGCCTGCGTCGCGGCCATCGCCTCTACCGCTTCGCCCATCAGCGCGGCCATCCCGACCATGTCCTTCTTGGCCATCTCACCCTCTCCCGGTTCGGGCGCAGGACGGGCAGAACGGCGTGAAAGGGACGACATCCAGCCGCTCCTTGCCAATCTGTGCCCCGCATTTCGTGCAAATTCCGTAGTCGCCCGACTCGATCCGGGCCAAAGCCGCCTCGATCATGCGGATCTCCCGCTGACCCGACGTTCCCATGCGCTCCAGCACCTCGTCACCCTCGCGCTCGGTCGCCAAATCTTCCCAATCCGCGTCATGGGGCGAATCAAGTTCCGCCTCGATCCCGGCCAGACGCCCGTTCAGATCGGCCAACCGCTTGTGCAGCCAGACCTGCCGCTCCTTTACCGTCGTCATCGCATGTCCTCCCACGTGCCTCTTGCCCGCAGACCCTAGACCCGCGCCACCGACCCGGCCTTGACCGGGATCAATTGGCCACATGCTTTATCACATTCGAAACTTGATATACTTTTGCCAGACCCCATCTCTGCCCATGACCCACAGGAGGCAGCCCATGCACCCCACCGTCCATGCCTTCTTTGACGAGGCGACGAACACCCTCACCTATGTCGTGCAGGAACCCGAAGGCCGTGCCTGCGCCGTGATCGACAGCGTGCTGGACTTCGACTACGCCTCGGGCCGGACCGACACCCGCTCTGCCGATGCTGTGGTGGCCTTCATCACGGCCCAAGGCCTCGATCTTCAATGGATCCTCGAAACCCATGTCCATGCCGACCACTTAAGCGCCGCGCCCTACATTCAGGACCGGGTGGGCGGTCAGATCGGCATCGGCGAACGCATCACCGTGGTGCAGGAAACCTTTGGCAAGGTCTTCAACGAAGGCACCCGCTTCCAGCGCGACGGATCGCAATTCGACCGGCTCTTTCGCGACGGCGACAGCGTCATGATCGGCCAGATGCGCGGCGACGTGATGCATACGCCGGGCCACACCCCCGCCTGCCTGACCTATGTCATCGGCGACGCGGCCTTCGTCGGCGACACGCTCTTCATGCCCGATTTCGGCACCGCCCGCTGCGACTTCCCCGGCGGGTCGGCCGAAACCATGTTCGACAGCGTCCAGCGCATCCTCGCCCTGCCCGATGCCACCCGCATCTTCGTCGGCCACGACTACAAGGCCCCGGGCCGCGAGGTTTACGCATGGGAATCCACCGTGGGCGACCAAAAGGCCCGCAACGTCCATGTCGGCGCGGGCAAATCGCGCGCGGATTTCGTGGCGCTGCGCACCGCCCGCGACGCCACGCTCGCCATGCCGCGCCTGATCATCCCCTCGCTTCAGATCAACATGCGCGCAGGCCACATGCCCGAGGCGGAAGAGAACGGCGTCGCCTACCTCAAGGTCCCGCTGAACGGCCTGTGACCACCGCTTGACGGCGGACCGCAGGCCTGCAACCTGTCCGCCCGAACGGGAACGGAGTGATCCATGCTTGAAACCTCTTGGCTCTGGGGGCTGCTCGGCGGCCTCATGATCGGCTCTGCCGCTGCGGCCTATCTGCTGATCAACGGGCGGATCATGGGCGCGTCCGGCATTGTCGGCGGTCTGATCGACGGATCGGGGCGCAGCACTTGGGCAGAACGCGCGGCTTTCCTTTTGGGCCTGATCGGCGCTCCCGCCCTGATCGCATGGGCTGTCGGCGGGTCCGATACGCACCTGTCCGGCAACTTTGCAGTGGTGATCGTGGGCGGCCTGCTCGTGGGTTTGGGCACGCGGATGGCGAATGGCTGCACGTCCGGGCACGGCGTCTGCGGCATCTCGCGCCTGTCGCTGCGGGGGATCGTGGCGACGGTGTTCTACATCCTCGCCGGGGGGCTGGTCATGGCCGCAGCGCGGCATCTGATGGGGTGGATTTGATGCGCAACCTCATGGCCCTTCTGTGCGGCGCCCTCTTCGGGGCAGGCCTCCTGACCTCTGGCATGACTGACACGACCAAGGTTCAGGGCTGGCTCGATGTCTTCGGCACCTGGGACCCGACGCTCGCCTTCGTCATGGGCGGGGCGACCCTTCCCATGACCATCGCCTGGATCGTCGCCCACCGGCGCCGCACCGCGCTGCTCGGCACCCCCCTGCCGCTGGAAAAGAACCCCGAGATTGACGCCAAGCTCGTCCTCGGCTCCACCCTTTTCGGGGCGGGCTGGGCGCTGGCGGGGCTCTGCCCCGGACCGGCGCTCGCCTCGCTTGGTTATGGGGGGACGGGTGGTCTGGTC
>JBDKFE010000103.1:0-38187 GCA_039798885.1 Pseudomonadota bacterium
ACGAACATCCGTGGCGCACGCGGCGTCTCGTTTTCAACGGGCTTCAGTCCGTAAAGATGGGCGACTGCCATTCCTGCCTCCTGCGCGATGGTCCACCATCCTGAACGGCAGGCCCGGCGCAGGGTTTAGGTCAGGGCACTACGCCAAGACGGCCCAGAACAGCGCGATCCAGCCTGCAAGCCCGCTGATCATCACAGGCACCAGCCACCAGCCCGGCGGCAAATCCAGGTCCGGCACCGTTTCGCCCGGTGCAAGGTAGGTCCGCCCGAAATCTGGATCTTGGCGGGAGATGGGCAGTCCCTGCGTCGCGTCGCTCATTGTACTTGGCCTTCCGAAACCACCGCGCATCAACCCGCGCGGGAATTGCGCGCAACGTGCCACGACGGCGGGCGGTGCGCGCCTCTGCGTCCGTCGATGTCGCCGTTTCAGACGGCTGCACCCTATCCGAAGGCATGGGGGGCAGGCCAAGCCCAGCGCAAGCCTTCCAGAATCCCAAGCGGCGCGGTATGCAGCGGTATGCGGAAGACACTTACCGAGATTTACGACGACCGCGTCGCCCAAGGCACGCTGCGCGCCGACCCGGCGCAACACGCCGTCCTTCCCGCCCTTGAATCGCTACGCACATGGCTCGAAGCCAATGCCGACCGCCGCGTCGGCCTCTTCGCGGGCCTCTTCGCCAAACCGATCATGCCGCCAAAGGGGCTCTACCTCTGGGGCGGGGTCGGTCGCGGCAAATCCATGCTCATGGACCTCTTCACCGAAGCGACGGCCATCCGCCAGAAGCGCCGCGTCCACTTCCACGCCTTCATGCAATCCGTCCACAAGGGCATGCACGACGCCCGCAAGCGCGGTGTCGAAGACCCCCTCGCCCCGGTCGCCGACGACATCCTCCGCGACACCCGCCTCCTCGCCTTCGACGAGATGCAGGTGACCGACATCACCGACGCCATGGTCGTGGGCCGCTTGTTCGAAAAGCTCCTGACCGGCGGCACGGTGATCGTGACCACCTCCAACCGCCCGCCCGAAGACCTCTACAAGAACGGCCTGAACCGCGCGCTCTTCCTGCCTTTCATCGACCTCATCCACGCGCGCCTCGATGTGGTGGAACTCGCCAGCCCGACCGACTACCGCCAACACCGCCTGCAAGGCGCGCAGGTCTACTACCACCCCTCAGGCAAGGTGAAGGGAGAGATCGACGCGATCTGGTCCGACCTGACCGGCGGGGCAAGGGGCGATGTCCTCTCGCTGCCTGTGAACGGCCGCACGGTCGAACTGCCCCGCTTCGCCAACGGCATCGCCCGCGCCACCTTCTGGGACCTCTGCGCCCGCCCCCTTGGCCCCGGCGACTATCTTGCCATCGCACAGGCCGCACGGGTGTTGATCCTCGAAGACATCCCCCAGCTTTCCGCATCGAACTACAACGAGGCGAAGCGCTTCGTGACCCTGATCGACGCCCTGTACGAGGCCCGCGTCCGCCTCATCTGCTCGGCCGCCGACGTGCCGGAACGGCTTTACATCGAAGGCACGGGTGCCTTCGAATTCGAACGCACCGCCTCTCGCTTGCGCGAAATGCAGGGGGCCGATTGGGGGGCGTGAGGGGACAGGTTTCTTCTGCGAAGAAACCTGATGCCGACTGTTCTGCGAACAGTCACCCCGCCCCGATCCTTCGCAGAAGGATCGCCCCAAAATTCTTCGCAGAAGAATTTTCCCCTCGAACCGTAAACGCGCCGCCCGCTGCGTGCTGACACTTTGCGGTACAGTTTCCGGTACACATTCCGGCACCGGCGATTCAGCCCGCCCAGACCTGCCACAGCAGCCGCGCCGCCATCCCCGTGGACGTCACCACCAGCAGCGGCTTGATCAGCCGCGCCCCCACCTTCATCGCCAGCCGCGCCCCGATGGAAGCACCCAGAACCTGCGCCGCCGCCATGCACAGGCCCACCCCCCACCACATCGCACCCGACGGGATAAAGACCGCCAAACTCCCGATATTGCTTGCAAAATTCAACAGTTTCGTATGCGCCGTGGCCTTCAGGACGCCGTATCCCGCCAGCATCACGAAGGCCAGCATGAAGAACGACCCCGTGCCGGGCCCGAAGAACCCGTCATAGGCCGCGATCAACGGAACGGCGGTCAGCGCGAACACCCCCGGCCGGACCCGCTCCACCCGATCCGCATCGCTAAGCCCCGGCTTCAACGCGAAAAACAACGCCACCGCCACAAGGATCACAGGCATCACAACCCGCAACACCCCCACCGGAATCAGATGCGCCACCAGCGCCCCCAACCCCCCGCCGATGGCAGAAATCACAGCCATTCCAAGCTGTTCGCGCAACCGCACATGCCCCGCCCGCGCATAGGTCGCCGCGGCCGTCGCCGCCCCGAACGTCCCTTGCAGCTTGTTCGTCGCCAAGGCCTCGATCGGGTTTGCGCCCGCCAGAAGCAGCGCCGGAACCGAAATCAGCCCGCCCCCCCCCGCAATGGAATCCACGAACCCCGCCAGAAAGGCGGCGAGCACCAGCAGCAGCACGACATGGGGCAGGACCTCAAAGATCATCCCGCCTTCATCCGCCCGCCCCCGACCGAAGTAAAGCCCCCTTGAACGACTGACCGCTTCGCCCCATCCTCCTCGCAACCCTTTGACCGGAGGAAGAATTGCGCGCCGTCCTCATCTCTCTTCTCCTCCTCGTCGCAAGCCCCGCGCTGGCCGAAACCCGCTTCACACTCGACGGCAACGTCCTGATCTACGACACGGCCAACCCGGTTGACGCAACGCTGCTCGACCCGACCTCTGGCCTCACGCCCGACGATACCGTGGGCGACATCGCGTACGAAGATATCGACGCGCTGCGCTCCATCCTCGCCCGCCATGAAGACCGTCTCGATACGCTCCGCCTCACCTCGGACGGCGGCTACATCGAAGCGGCCTATGAAATGGCTGCCATCATCGCCGACTACGGACTGAAGACCGAGGTGCAGGGCGAATGCGCCTCTGCCTGCGCGATCATCTTCGTCGCGGGCGCCGAACGCCGGATGAACAAGGGGGGCCGCGTCGGTCTTCACCCGTCAAGCTGGGGCGTGGACTCCATGCGCAGCTACTACGAAGACTGGCGCGAAGACAGCGGCTGGAAGGACGAATTCGCTTTCGCCGAATGGGTTTACAACGAAGGCCAGCGGGACGCGAACAAGCTGGTCACGCATCTCTTGACCCATGGGGTCAGCGCCGATTTCGCGGTCAAGATCGTCACGCAGGGGATGGGCACCATGTGGTATCCCTCGCGCAAAGAGATGGAGGTGGCGGGCTTCCTTACCCCCGCAGCCTCTGCGAACTGACCCCGGCACGGCGGGTTTACCGACTGTTTGCCGCCTTCTGCCACAAAGCGTTTTCTGACGCGGAAAACGCGCCGGAATGTGCCGCAAAGTCCGGGCCCGACCGTCGGGCCGCGTGGTCTGCGACAGATTTCGCCGTTCCGACAGGTCAGACGAACTCCTCGCGCCGATAGCCCTGCACGAAAAGCAACGCAGAAAGGTCCCCGTGATTGATCCGGATATCGCACTCTGCCGCCACCACGGGCTTTGCATGAAGCGCCACGCCCGCGCCCGCCCGCTTAAGCATTCCTAAATCATTCGCCCCGTCACCCACTGCCATCACCGCCGACTCGGGCACCCCCAGCCGCGCGCAGATATCGACCAGCGCATCCACCTTCGCCTGCTTGCCAAGGATCGGCTCGCCCACCGTGCCAGCTAGGAAATCACCTTCTGAATTCAGAGTGTTGGCCCGGTTTTCATCAAAACCCAGAACCTCTGCGATCCGCGCCGTGAAGGCGGTGAACCCTCCCGACACCAGCGCCGCATAGGCCCCGCGCGCGCGCATCGTCGCCACCAGCGCAGGCCCCCCCGGCATCAGCGTGATGCGATCCCGGATCACCCGGTCGATCACCGCCACGGGCAGACCCTTCAACAACCCCACCCGCTCCCGCAGGGCCGCCTCGAAGTCCAACTCGCCATTCATGGCCCGTCGCGTGATCTCCGCCACCCGCGCGCCGACCCCGGCCTCATCCGCCAGTTCGTCGATGCATTCCTGCTGGATCATGGTCGAATCCATATCCGCCAACAGCAGCCGCTTCTTGCGCCCCTCGGCCGGTTGGACCACCAGATCGACGCGCAGGGACTGCAGGCCCTCCCACACCTCCCACCGGTTCAACGGCATGGCGTCCAACGGAAATTCCGCCGCTACCCCGGGGTCCAGCCATACCGCATCCCCGCCGCCCCATGCATTCCGGACCGACTCCACCGTGGCACGGTCGAGGATGGGCGTCTGGGGATTGGTCAGCAGGGTCGCAATGAACATGGAGGTTTCCGATAGTGAACAAGCGCGTCGCTTTCGCACGACGTTCCGCCGCTTTAGGCCAATTTTCCGCCTTGTGCCACCCCGTCCGCCCCGCTATCCCCGGCAGCGGGACACCCCTCCCCAACGAGGGGCTTTTAGCTGGAAGGCTACCATGACAGACCTGACCCCGCCGGCCAAGCGCCCGGCCAATCCGCGCTTCTCCTCTGGCCCCTGCGCCAAAATCCCCGGCTTTACCCTGAACCACCTTGCCGATGCGCCCTTGGGCCGCTCGCACCGCGCCGCCATCGGCAAGGCAAAGCTTCAGGAAGCCATCGACCTCACCCGCGAAATCCTGAACGTTCCCGCCGATTACCGCATCGGCATCGTCCCCGGCTCTGACACCGGCGCGGTCGAGATGGCGATGTGGACGATGCTCGGCGCCCGGCCGGTGGAAATGCTGGCATGGGAAAGCTTCGGCGAAGGCTGGGTCACCGATGTGGTGAAACAGTTGAAACTGGATGCCGTCGTGAAAAAGGCCCCCTACGGCCAGATCGTGGACCTTTCCACCGTCGATTTCGACGCTGACGTGGTCTTCACATGGAACGGCACCACCTCTGGCGTCCGCCTTCCGAACGGCGACGCGATTCCCGCGACGCGCCAAGGGCTTACCATCTGCGACGCCACCTCTGCGGCCTTCGCGATGGACCTGCCTTGGGACAAGCTCGACGTCACCACCTTCTCTTGGCAAAAGGTGCTGGGCGGCGAAGGCGCGCATGGGATGCTCATCCTTTCTCCCCGCGCGGTAGAGCGTCTTGAAACCTACACCCCCGCATGGCCCCTGCCGAAAATCTTCCGCCTCACATCCAAGGGCAAACTCATCGACGGCATCTTCGTGGGCGAGACGATCAACACCCCCTCCATGCTGGCGGTCGAAGATTACCTCGTCGCGCTGAAATGGGCGAAATCCGTGGGCGGGCTGAAGGGCCTGATCGCCCGCGCCGACGCCAATGCCCGCACCGTCTGGGACTTCTGCGCCGCCAATCCGTGGATCGCCAATCTGGCCGAAGATGCGGCCACCGCCTCCACCACCAGCGTCTGCCTGAAATTCACCGATCCCCGCATCACCGACGGCGCGGCCTTTGCGAAGGCCGTGGCCAAACGGCTGGAAAAGGCGGGTGTGGCCTATGACGTGGGTGCCTATCGCGATGCCCCCCCCGGCCTTCGCATCTGGTGCGGATCGACGGTCGAAACCGCCGATGTCGCGGCCCTGATGCCGTGGATCGCCCACGCCTTCCACGCCGAAATCGCAGCCCTCGCGCAAGCGGCCTAAGAAACCCCGCGCCCCGGGCCTGACCCGGGGCCTCGCCCAATTCCACGCTGCCCCGGGTCAAGCCCGGGACGCGATGACCCAGACCAGATCAGGTGATCCCAATGCCCAAGGTTCTCGTTTCCGACGAACTCTCCGAAACCGCCGTCCAGATCTTCCGCGACCGCGGGGTCGATGTGGACTACATGCCGAAACTCGGCAAAGACAAGGAAAAGCTGGCCGAATTGATCGGCCAATATGACGGCCTCGCCATCCGTTCGGCCACCAAGGTCACGGAAAAACTCCTCGAACAGGCCACCAACCTGAAGGTCGTCGGCCGCGCCGGGATCGGCGTGGACAACGTGGATATCCCGGCGGCGTCCAAAAAGGGCGTCATCGTGATGAACACGCCCTTCGGCAACTCCATCACCACGGCAGAACATGCCATCGCCATGATGTTCTCCATCGCCCGGCAAATCCCGGAAGCCAACGCCTCCACCCATGCGGGCAAATGGGAAAAGTCGAAGTTCATGGGGGTGGAACTGTTCAACAAGACCCTCGGCGTCATCGGCGCGGGCAATATCGGCGGCATCGTCTGCGACCGTGCGGTGGGGCTGAAGATGAAGGTGATCGCCTATGACCCCTTCCTGTCGGAAGAACGCGCCAAGCAACTGGGCGTCACCAAAGTCGAACTCGACGACCTCCTCGCCCGCGCCGATTTCATCACGCTCCACGTCCCGCTGACCGATAAGACCCGCAACATCCTGTCGCGCGAGAACCTTGCGAAAACCAAGAAGGGCGTCCGCATCATCAACTGCGCCCGTGGCGGCCTGATCGACGAAGCGGCACTCAAGGACGCGCTGGACGCAGGCCACGTCGCCGCCGCAGCACTCGACGTGTTCGAGGTGGAACCCGCCACCGAAAACGTCCTCTTCAACCACCCCAACGTCGTCTGCACCCCCCATCTCGGCGCATCGACGACCGAAGCGCAAGAGAATGTCGCCCTGCAAGTCGCCGAACAGATGGCCGACTACCTGCTGACGGGCGCGGTGCAGAACGCGCTCAACATGCCCAACGTCACGGCGGAAGAGGCCGCCGTCATGGGTCCTTGGGTCAAACTCGCCGCCCATCTGGGTGCTTTCATCGGCCAGATGACGGACGAACCAATCAAGGCCATCAACATCCTCTATGATGGCGGCGTGGCCGACATGAACCTTGCCGCGCTGAACCAGTCGGTGATCGCGGGCGTCCTCAAGGCGCACAACCCCGACGTCAACCTCGTCTCCGCCCCCGTCGTGGCCAAGGAACGCGGCATCCTCATCTCCACCACCCGTCAGGAAAAGACGGGTGTCTTCGATGCCTACATCAAGGTCACGATGGTGACGGACAAGCGCGAACGCTCGGTCGCCGGTACCTGCTTCAGCGATGGCAAACCGCGCTTCATCCAGATCAAGGGCATCAACATCGACGCCGAGATCGGCCGCCACATGCTCTACACCACGAACGAGGACGTGCCGGGCATCATCGGCCTTCTGGGCATGACCATGGGCAAGAACAACGTCAATATCGCGAACTTCACCCTTGGCCGGTCCGGTGTGGGGCAGGACGCCATTGCCATCCTCTACCTCGATCAACCCATCGACCCCAAGGTGGTCCAGACATTGGAATCCACCGGCATGTTCCAGCAGGTCAAGCCGCTGGAATTCGACGTGGCCTGAGCCGCTCTGACGGAAAATGAAGCCCTACCCTTGCTTCATTTTCCGTCCCCAAATATCCCACGGGGGTCCGGGGGTGTGAAACCCCCGGGCGTTCCATCCCGCACACCGGACAGGCAAGATGCGCAGCTACGCCATAGGCGATATCCACGGCCATCTCGACCTGCTCCTCCATGCCCATGACCTGATCGCGGAAGACCGCCGCCATACCGGCGACACTGTGGCCCCGGTTATCCACCTGGGCGATTACGTCGACCGCGGCCCCGACTGCCGGGGCGTCGTCGAACACCTGCGCGCAGGCACAGAACAGGGCGAGGCATGGGTGACCCTCAAGGGCAACCATGACCGCATGTTCGCCCGCTTTCTGCGTGACCCGTCCGAACCCGAAGAGGGCCTGCGTCCCGAACTGTCATGGCTGCATCCCCGCATCGGGGGTGCGGCAACGCTTAGCTCATATGGCATCAAGAACGCCGCCGACCGCCCCCTCGCCCCTGTCCATGCCGAGGCGGTCGCCGCCGTGCCCGAACCCCACCGTGCCTTTCTCGACTCCCGCCCCACATGGCACCGGCGGGGCGATGTGGTCTTCGTCCATGCGGGTATCCGCCCGGGCATCCCGATGCAGGCGCAGAACGAAACCGATCTCGTCTGGATCAGGGGCGGCTTTCTCGACGATACGCGCGACCACGGCTTCCTCGTCGTGCACGGCCATACCGCGCTGGATCGGCCCACCCATTACGGCAATCGCCTGAATATCGACAGTTCCGCCGCCTATGGCGGCCCGCTCACCGCCGTGGTGATCGAAGGTCGCGATGTCTGGCTGCTCACCGACCGGGGCCGTGAACCGCTTCAGCCCTGATCACGCTTTAGCAGCGCGCGTGCCGACAGAACCGCCGACCCGCCGAAGAAGGCGCCCGCGATCCCCACCACTTCCACCAGCCCCGGCCCCTGCGGCACCCCCCGCACGGCGAAAAGCACGCCGATGCAGCCCAGCCCGAAGATCGAAAAGACAAGGCGGAACAGATGTTCGCCGCGCGTGGGTCCATACTTGCTCATGCCCCTGATCTAATCCGCGCGCCGGAAATGGCGAGGGGGCGGTGCCGTTCAGCCCTGCGCCTCTGCACTCACCCGTCGCAGCAGGGTCAGTGCGACCGCCGCCGTCACCACGGTCAGACCGGCGATAATCTGGAAGAACCCACGTTCCCCCATGCCCTCGACCAAGAAGCCAAGGATCACCGGCGAAGGTATTCCCCCCACCAGCCCCGCCGCGATGATCGTGGGCGTCACGCGCGGATCATCCCCCATCACCCGCGAGGCGGTCACGAAAAAGCCGGGGAAGAACAGCCCCGCAAAGGCCCCCATCGCCATGAAGAACGGCACGGCTGGAAAGACCACCGCCCCAAGGGCACAGGCCGCCGCCCCCGTCATTGCCCCCGCATAGATGGCAAAGGGCGGCACCCTATGCGCCACAAAGACCAGCACCGTCCGCGCGATCAGGAAGGCCACGAAGAACCCCGAAAGCGCCCGCGCCGCCGTCTCCTCGCTCGCCCCCGCCGCGATCAGCGCGGTGGGGCCCAGCCCGATCAGGCAGGCCTCCACCCCGATGCAGATCACGCCGAAACACAGCAGCCCCGCCCGAAACCGGTAAGGCTTCTGCGACACATTGGTTGTGTCCTCCTCCGCCGTCGCGCCCGTTCCCGCCACCAGCCAGATCAGCGCGCAACTGCCTGCCACCACCGCAAAGGCAAGCTGTGGGTTCGACCCGATCGCCACGAATCCCAGCGGCGCAAGGATTGCCCCCACCGCGAACATCGCGTTCAACAGGCTGACCATCGACGGGCCCCGTGTCCCAAAGGCCCGCAGCACGCGCGGGTTCAGCACCACCGCCGAAATCCCATAGCCGATCCCGAAGATCACCGATCCCGCCAGCGTCGGCCACCAGCCGATCCCCGCCGCGATGATCCCAGACCCCACGACCATCACCGCCAGCGCATGGCGCGGCGTCACGTTCTTGCCGCGAAAGAACATCAGCGCCACGCCCGCCGCCGACCCGATCCACAGCGCCGAGACCAGCCACCCGGCCTGACCCACGGTCAGCCCGAATTCCCGCGCAAAGGCGGGCAGGGCGGGACCATACAGCGATTGCCCCGCCCCCATGACGGCAAAGGACAGGATGCCCGCGATCAACAGCGCGGCGTGCGTGCGGATGAGGGAAGCCAAACCAATCTCTCGGAATGAAAGTTGTCGAACATCTCCTCCGTCGGCCTGCGGCTGTCAATCGCAGCAGCGACACGGACGATCCAACGCGACGTCACCGCTGCAAGACCGGAAAAGCCGTGCCATCCTGCACCGCGAAACAGGGCAGCGGGTACCGACCATGACCGACATCTACATCCTTTCTGGCGCACGCACGGCCATCGGCACCTTTGGCGGATCACTGGCCGCCGTCGCCCCCATCGACCTTGCCACCACGGCCGCCCGCGCCGCCATCGATCGCGCCGGGGTGGACCCTGCCGCCATCGGCACCACCGTCTTCGGCCACGTCATCAACACCGAACCGCGCGACCTGTATCTGTCGCGTGTCGCCGCCATACAGGCGGGTGTGCCGGAAACAACCCCCGCGATGAACGTCAACCGTCTCTGCGGTTCGGGCCTTCAGGCCATCGTGTCGGGCGCGCAGGCGCTGATGCTGGGCGATGCCGACCTTGCCCTTGTCGGCGGGGCGGAATGCATGTCCCGCTCGCCCCACACCCTGCCCGTCGCCCGCTTTGGCCAGAAGATGGGCGACACCCGTGCCGTCGACATGATGACCGGCGCGCTCACCTGCCCCTTCGGCACCGGCCACATGGGCGTCACGGCGGAAAACGTCGCCGCCCTCCATGGCATCAGCCGCGCCGATCAGGACGCCTTCGCGCTGCAAAGCCAGACCCGCGCCGCCCGCGCCATCGCCGAAGGCTGGTTCAAGTCCGAGATTACGCCCGTCGATATCACCACCCGCAAGGGCTCCGTCGCCTTCGACCGGGACGAACACCCCAAAGAGACGTCAGCCGAAGCCCTTGCCACCCTGAAACCCGTCTTCCAAAAGGACGGCACCGTCACGGCCGGCAATGCCAGCGGCATTAACGACGGCGCGGCGGCACTTGTCCTGTCCAAGGGGAACCGCATCGGCGCACGGGCGCGCCTCATGGGCTACGCCATCGCCGGGGTTGACCCCAGGGTGATGGGCATCGGTCCCATCCCGGCCGTGCAGGCCCTCTGTGCCAAACTCCGGATGCAACCGCAGGACTTCGATATCGTCGAGTCGAACGAAGCCTTTGCCGCCCAAGCCCTTGCCGTTTCGCGGGCACTCAACCTCGACCCCGACAAGGTGAACCCCTCGGGTGGTGCCATCGCTCTGGGCCACCCCGTCGGCGCGACCGGTGCCATCCTTACGGTGAAGGCCCTGCACGCGCTGGAACGCACGGGGCAGGGCACCGCGCTTGTGACGATGTGCATCGGCGGCGGTCAGGGAATCGCCATCGCGATCGAACGACCCTGATCCCTGCTGGGTGCCCATGGGCAGGCCGATTTCGACAGGCTGATATCAGACAGCCACATGCAAAACGGTCAGTCACTCGCGCTTCGGTGTATCGCACAGGGAAAATCCATACCTTGATTCCCTCTTGGGCACATTCCAACGTATGGACCCTGCCGCCAAGTCATTGACCGCGCATCGAAAAAAACTGGAGTGTGGGACGCGTTTCCCCTTTCTTCACCGCATATCAGAAGTTTGGAGACGCAGAATGCACATGCAGCAGTCAAAGCGGCACACGGTCCTTATCGCAGACGATCACTATCTTGTGGGCGAAGCCTTCTCGCAATTCCTTGGACAGTCCGGCCTGTACGAAACAACTCTGGTCCGCGATGTCCTTGAGGCGCGCGTGGAACTGCGTGTCAACGGTCCCTTCGACATTGTCCTGCTCGATCTTTCTATGCCTGGGATGGATGGGCCTGAAACCATCGCGGAATTGGTCCAACGCAATGCCGGGGGCCGCGTCGTCGTCCTCACTGGCGGCAACAGCCGCTTCCGCCAATCCGCGATCTTCGGCGCCGGGGCTTCGGGTCTCATCCTGAAATCGCAACCAGCGCGGCAGATCGTCGACGCGCTGCAAAGCATCCTCGACGGCGAAATCTACTTTCCGCTCGCGGATGATCGCCTTCTGGACCGCGTGACCAGCACCGCGTGATGACAGCTTTGCCGCGACCCGGTCAGATCAGGCCCAGGTCGCGGGCCAGCACCGTCGCATGAAGCCGGTTCTTGGCCCCCAGCTTCCGGCACAGCGCCGAGACGTGCATCTTCACCGTGGGCAGGGCCAATTGCAGGTCGGCGCAGATTTCCTTGTTCCGCTTGCCCTTTGCGATTTCGGACAGAATCAGCATCTCGCGCGGGGTAAGTTCATCGGTGCCTTCGTTCGCCGCTTGCGCCTTGCGCTTGATCAGCAGATCGAAGGGCAGATACCGTTCACCTGACATGATCATGTTCAGCGCATTGATCAGCGACCGCGCGCCCGACGATTTAAGCACGATTCCCGCCGCCCCGGCCCCCACAACTTCATCGATGATCTTGGGCGTTGCCTCGCCGGTGATGATCGCCACAGGGTTCCCTTGCGACAGTTGGATCGCCCGCTTCAATCCCACAATTCCGTGCATGCCCGGCATGTTCCAGTCCAGCAACGTCACATCGAACGGGCCGGTCCGCTGGATATGCGCCACCGCGTCTTCAAAACTTTTCGCGGTCGTCACCTCGAACTGTGTCGCCCCCTGCAGGAAGAGCGAGAACACCTCAAGAAGCATCTCGTGATCATCGACGAGAAGCAGCCGTTTCTTTTGATTTTCGGTAGGTAGGTCAGCGAAATCCATGTCATCTCCGAGGGTTCGGCAACTTGCTCGTGCTTTACCGGGAACTGCACTGGCGCCGAATGACACGCGTCAAACGTTCGGGGACAACACAGATGTGCAACCTAAACGGAACGGACGCGCGGCGTGCGTTTGCATCGAAATACCCGCCGATTGGCGAAATGCAATATATCTTTGGTCACTCAGTATACACAAAGATAGCAAAGCTGTCTTCTTGGTCAGGATCGTTCAGCGCAGTCGCACCCGCGCACGCGCTGACCGCCCCTCGGCATCGATCACGGACAGCATCAGGAACCCCGCGCCGTCCACCGGAAGCACCACCTCGCGCGACCGCTCCGCCGTGACCAGCGGCTTCCCGTCGGCCAGCCATGTGAACGGCGCGGTGCCGCCCTCGACCCGAACCATCATGCCATCTGGCAGCCGCTCCACCTCTGCCCCGTCGGGGGGAAAGGCGACGGCGGGTGCGTCCTGCGCGCCCTCAAAGACCGCCATGCGCGACCGGAAACGCTGCAAAGGCTGTGGCAATTGCGCGTTCGCAACCAAAAGCGTTTCGGGCGGTGCAGGGGGCTGCGGCACCAGCGCAGGCTTCAGGCGGGCAAAGGCCTGAAACAGCACGGGCGCGGCGAGTTCTGCGCCGAACACCCCCGGAACCGGCGTTCCGTCCGCACGCCCCAGCCAGACCCCCACAACATGCCGCCCATCATACCCGATGGCCCAGGCATCGCGGTGGCCGTAGCTCGTCCCTGTCTTGTAGGCCAAGCGGTTCTCCGGCGCACCCGGCGGTGGCGCAAGCCCTGCAAGGATATCCCCAACCTGCCATGCCGCCGCGCGTGACACGACCCGCGCGCCCTCCGCCACCTCACCCTCCATCCGCCAGCGCAAGGGCAGCGCAACGCCCCCGCGCGCAAGACCGGCGTAAAGCTGCACCATGTCCTGCAAGCTGACCCCGATCCCGCCCAGCGAAATGGCCAACCCCGGCGCGCCCGGTGGCAAGCGATAGCTGACCCCCGCCCTGTCCATGGCAACCAGCAACCGCGCAGGTCCCATCGCCTCGGTCAGTTCCACGACCGGAATGTTCAGCGACAATTGCAACGCCTCGCGCACCCGCACGGTCCCGCGATACTGCCGGTCGAAGTTCTGCGGCGCATAGGTGCCAAAGCGCGCGGGCCGGTCCTCGATCATCGTCTCGGGATGGGCCAACCCCTCGTCAAAGGCCAGCGCATAGACCAAAGGCTTCAGCGTCGATCCCGGCGACCGCAGCGCCTGCGTCATGTCCACAAAGCCTTGCCGCGCATCCGCCCGGAACGCCGCCGACCCGACCGAGGCGAGGATTTCCCCCGTCGCATGATCCGCCACCACCATCGCGACCTGCAACCGCTCGCCCTGATGCTGCACCGTCTCGGCCGCAAGCGTCTCTAGCGCCGCTTGCAACGTCCGGTCCACGGTCAGCCGATGCACCTGCACCAACGGCTCTGCCGCCCGCGCGCGATCCGCCAGATGCGGGGCCAGCGCCGGAACCGCCCGCCGCGCCCCGGGCACCCCTTCGCGCCCCGCCGCCTGCGCCTGATCTGCCTCGACGATCCCCTTCGCCACCGCCCGCGCCAGAACCCGCGCCCGCGCCTCTGCGGCTGCCTCTGGGTGACGGTCGGGCCGTCGTCCCTCGGGGCTTTGGGGTATCGCCACCAGCAGCGCCGCTTCCGCCGGGGTCAGCCGCCAAGGCTCTTTCCCGAAATAGGCCAAGGTCGCCGCCCTGACCCCTTCGATGTTCCCGCCATAGGGCGCCAGCAGCAGGTAAAGCCCAAGGATGTCATCCTTCGACAGCCGCCGCTCCAGCGCCAGCGCCACGCGCAATTGCCGAATCTTGCCGTCCAGCCGCCCTGTACCGCTCTCCTCCAAAAGCCGCGCCACCTGCATGGTCAGCGTGGATCCGCCCGACACCACCTCGCCATTCCAGACCGCCTGCGCCACCGCCCGCAGCAGCGCCACCGCATCCACCCCGGAATGGTCACGGAACCGACCGTCCTCATAGGCGATCAACATGTCCAGAAACACCGGATCCACCGCGTCCGGCGAAACCGCCAACCGCCACCGCCCATCCGCCACCGTGTAGGCGCGCAGCAGCCGCCCCTCGCGATCTTCGACCATGACGGATGTGTCGGGCACCAGCGGCGGCAGCACCGTCGCCGCCACCCAACTGTCGAACCCGTCCCGCGCCATGGCGGCCAGCCAGAGGCCGGCCGCCAGCGCAAGGATACCGCGCGCGCGGATCACTCCGTCACGCTGACCCGTCCTGTTTCGCCCACGGCACGGAAATCGGGGCGATACATGTCTTCCACCGACGCCGCCGGATGCCGGAACGTGCCGGGCGACACGGCCCGAACGACATAGGCCAGCCGGAACGGCTGATTGTCCATCCGATCCACCGCCGCGATGAACCTGTCCTGCCGGTATTCGGCATGGCTTACCACATCCAGCAGCCCCAGCCCCGCCAAGGCAGGCACGGCCCCGCCAGTCATCAGGTTCGGGTTGTCGATCTCGAACCCCGCGGGCAGCGGATCAGCCACGATCAGCCGTGCCTCGCCACGGCCAAAGGGCATTACCTCCAGCACCGCGACCATGCGCGTGCCCACCTTGACGGACGATGCATCCAGCGGCGTCCCGTCCATCGCGTAATAGCTGCGGGAAATCGCATACCCATTGCCCGAGGCCGCCTCGTCCCCCTCTGGCACGCCGAAGGTGGTGACGGTCAGCGTCGTATCCGCCCCGTCATTGGCCACGGCCACCGGATCGGCCCCCAGCGACCGCACCTCCACCAGCGGCCCCCCGGCAGGTGCGCCGTCGATCGTCACCGCCGTCGCGTCAGGTCGGTCGATCAGCGCATTCGCCGCCAGCAGCGCCCAAGTGCTTTCTTGCGTGGACAGCATGCCCGAGGTCGCGATCCGGTCCGTCAGCGCCTCTCGGTCCACCGCGTTCGACCCCGCCTCCACCGCCAGCGTCAGAACCGCCGCCGCATCGCGATAGGTCGTCCCGTAATCCGCCCGGAACACCTGTTCCACCTCTGTCGGTGCCGCGTCCAGCGCCGCCGCCGCCCGCGCGAACATGGCATCCGCCCGCGCCTGTTCGCCATAGGCTGCCAGCGCCGCGCCCAATTGCGCCATGGCTGTGGGTGTGGCAAAGGCATCGCCCTTCACGTCGGCATAGTAGCGCAGGTCCCCGATCGCCGCCGCCCCCTCGCGTGCCAGCACCATCAGGGAATAGGCCAGCGCCTCGCCGCCATAGTCGAAATCGGCGGCGAAGTTCACCTGATTGCGCAGATTGTCCAGCGCCATGCGGAAAGCCGCATCCGGCACCTCGAACCCCCGCGCCTGGGCGCGCGACAGGAAGTCGGTCACATAGGCATCCAGCCACAGATCCCCCGACCCCGGCGACCACAGGCCAAAACCCCCTTCCGCGCCCTGATGGGTCAGGATCTCGGCCACCGCCTGCTGCACCCGCCCGCGCAGGTCATCCGACCACGGCAGCGACATCGCCTGCGCCACCTCGTCGAAATACAGCAGCGGCATCGCCTTCGATGTCATCTGCTCGGTACAGCCATAGGGGTAACGGTCCAGCGCCGCCAGCAGCCCCGGCGCGTTCAGCCGCGCCAGCGGCCCGATGGCCAGCGTCGCCCGCGCCCCCGGCAGATACCCCGCCAGCACCGCATCGTCGAAGCTGAAGGTCTGCCCCGTGGCCAGATCAAAGCGCGACACCCGCACCACTTCGGGATCGCCCCGCATCACGGGCAGGGACAGCACCTTCGTCAGCGCCTTCCCGTCCGGCGTGGTCAGGGTGACGGTGATTTCCTGCACCCCCTCATCGCCCGCCGTCATCGGCACCGCGATGACCTGCTTGCCCTTCTCGGCCAGATCGACCGTCGCAGGCGCATCGCCAAGCGTCACACCATCCCCCGACAGCGCCAGCCCCATCGTCCCGAAGGGCCCCGCCGCATGGACGATCTCCAGCAGCACCCGGCTTTCATCCCCCGGTGCCATGAAGCGCGGCAGCGATGCCGTCACCACAACCGGATCGCGCACCAGCACATCCGCGGCTCCTTGCCCGACGCCGGACTTCGACCATGCGACCGCCATCACCTTCACCGTCCCGTTGAAGGCCGGCAGCGTGAATTCCGCCCGCGCGTAACCATCCGCGCCCACCTCGATCGGGCCGGTGAAATAGGCGACCAGCTCCTCTGTTGGGGGCGGGGCCTGCAACCGCGCCTGCGCCCCGGCATCGCCGCCAGAGCGCACCGTTCCCTCGGCCCCGTTCATCCCGTCGATCAACCGCCCATAGATATCGCGGATGCCCACGCCCAGCTTGCGCTGCCCGAAATAGTGCCCCTGCGGATCGGGTGCGGCAAAGCCGGTCAGGTTCAGGATGCCCTGATCCACCGCCGCAATCGTCACATAGGCAGCCTCGCCTTCGGCCACGCCATCGACCTTCACCGCCACGGGCAGTATGCCGCGCGGATCGGCCTCGGCGGGAACCTCTACCGTCGTCGCCAAGGCCCGCGCGCCCGGATCCACCCCCGCATGCGCCAGTCCCAGCGCCCGCGCCGGGTTCCGCCCCGCCGCCACATCCATCGGCCGCAATACCTGCGCGGTCACATAGACCCCCGCGCCCCAGTCATCCGTCACGGGCAGGTCGATGACAGTCTCGCCCTCTGCCACATCCACCGCCTGCATGGCGACCAGACGGTTGGACAGGACCATCACCACGGCCTTCCCGGCAAAGCGCGGCACCAAGCGCAGCTTCGCCACATCCCCCGCCGCATAGGCCGCCTTGTCCAACGACAAGTCCAGCGTATCCGGCGTCGACGCCGCATCCGCCGCCGCGAACCACCCCGCGCTGAACGGGACCGAGGTCAGCGCCGTCCCGTCGGCCTGCGCCACCGTCAGGACATACTCACCCCAATTCACTGGAACCGCGATCTCGGTCGCGCCGTCCAGCGCCACCTCGCCCTCGGCCACCCGCTCGCGCCGCGTCACGGGCTCCCACATCCAGTTGCCGTAGCTTTGGTACCACTGATAGGTCGTCTCGATCCGCACCAGTTCCCACGTTCCGGCCATCGGCGCGGCCTTCCCCTCCAGCCCGATGCCGACGACCGAAAACCGCGCTTCGGCATTTTCGGCCACCACGCCATCAAACAGCGGCTTCACCCCGATCATCGGCGACACCGGGGCCAGCGCCACGGTCGAAACCCTCTCCACCGGACGCCCCGACCCTTCGGCCACCCGCACGGCAACCCGCGCCTCCAGCGGCACGCCCGGATCGCCCACATCCGGCAGCGCGACCGAAACCGTCGCCGCCCCCGCCGCATCGGTCCGCGCCGGATCCAAACCCTGCATCACCGCGCTGAACGGCGCGTCATGCGCCCCGAAGCGATAGCCATCCCACCCGGCCAGCCTGTCCGCCGCCCGCAAAAGGACCTCGCCTTCGACCGCCAGATCAGCCCCCGGCGCGCCAAACAGGTAGCGCGCCGAAATCCCGATCTCTGCCACCTCGCCCGACCGCAGCCCATCCGGCAGGGCCACGTCGAAGTCGATCCGTTCCGGCAGGAAATCCTCCACCAGGAACGTCGCCGCGGTCAGCGGCGGCGCATCGGCATCTGCCAGAACCTCCATCCGCCAGACCCCGCGCGGTGCGCTCGCAAGGATCGGCTGCGAGATCACGTAGCCCCCGCCCCAATCGTTCACCACCTGCCGCGCATGCTCCACCCCATCGGGCCGCTTGACCACCACGGTCAGCGGCAGGCCTTCAATCGCTGCCGCCCCGCTGTCCCGCGCCAGTGCCGTGGCGTAAACCGTCTCGCCCGCCCGATAGGCCCCGCGATCCGTCGACAGGAACACATCAACCGGGGGCGCCGCCTCGCGCCCCTCGACCCCGCGATCCGACAGGTCAAACTCTGGATCGTTCAGCGACAGAAAGGCCATATCCGCCGCGCCATCCCGCACGACGACCAGCGCAGGCGCCGCTGCACCGACTCCCTGCGTCAGCCCCACGTCAAACCGCGCATAGCCCTGATCGTCGGTCGCGACCGTTCCCAGAACCTCGTTCCCGTTCGACAGCAACTCCACCGACACATCGGCCTTCGCCTCTGCCGTCCCAAGCGACCGGACAAAGACATGCAGCCCGTCCACCCCTGACAATGTCGTCACGCCAAGGTCCGACACGGTGAACCACTGCCACCCCGCCGGAACCTGCCACGCCTGCTTGCCCGGCACCGAAGCGCGCAGGGCATAGACCCCCGCAGGCTGCCCCGACAACGCCTCGTCCATCGGCAGCCGCGTGGTCACGTCGCGGTTGACCTCCATCCCCACCGTGGCCGACCCCGTCCACACCTCGGTCCCTGTCTGGGCGGTGAAGTCGTATTCCTGCCATTCCGCCATGGGCGCAGACAGATATCCGTTCTGGAAGGCCCGGATCAGGTTTCGGTCCGTCACGCGATACAGCACCAGATCCAGCGCCTCGGTATTCACCGTCTCCACGGGCAGCGCCGCCGCTCCTGCGCGGGGCAGCACATAGGCCCGCCCCGGAAAACGCACGCCGGGCGACCGGTCGCGGATGTATTGCGTGATGTCGACCGACGCCCCAAGCGTCTGACCATCCGCCGCCGGAAGCCCTTCGCGGAACGTCACGGTCGCGCGCTGTCCATGCGTCAGACCCTCGACACAGATGTCACGGAACTGGGCGCTGACCGTCAGCCCCGGCTCGTCCAACTGCACGAAAGTCCCGTAATCCACCCCCTTCGGTACAAGGTCCTCCGAAAAGGTCGCGCAAATGCGCGGCCGCGCGGAATCGCTCTCCACCCGGTTCTCGACGATCCGGAACCCGTACTTGGCCGCCGCATCCGCCAGCAGTGCCGCCGTATCGTCCCGCGCCTGCAACGACTGCGCCAGCCGCAGCGCCTTCACCATATCGCCGCCACGCCCCAGCCGCTCTAGTGCCGTGCCCATGGTGACAAGGATCGTGTGCCGCTCTGCCGCGCCATCCGCCCGCAGATAGCCGTTCACCGCCGCCTGATAGGCCCGGTCGCGGAAGCTTTGCTGATCCGGCCCGTCCACATCCCCTGCCGCCACCAGCAGCCGCGCATATTCAGCCCAGTCATACGCCGCATCCGTCAGGTTGATCGCCGCGCCGACATACCATGCCGCACCGACGAAATCCCCCTGCGCCTCGGCCTCTTGCGCGGCCGCCACAAGATCGCCCGCCTCCCACGTTCCCGTCACATGCTCGCGCGCCAGCCCCTGCGCCTGCGCCGTGACCGCGCCCAGTTCCCAATCCTGCACAAAGCCCAATTCGCTCCGGCGCAGTTTCGCCCTCTCGCCCGCCCCTTCGGCCCCCGCCAACACAAAGCCCGAAAAGGCCCCCGCATAGGGCTGCGCCTCGCCCGGCCCCGCCTTCAGGAAGCAGCTGCCGTTCCGCGTGTTGAAGGTGAAGGCCTCGCAGGACGGGTTCGCCAGACAGGCGCGTTCGCAGGCCTCCAGCGTCGTGTCGAAGGCCGAACCGATATCTCCGCCCGGCAGGTCCACGTCCTGCGCAAGCACCATCCGCTTCTGTGGCACCAAGTCCTGCGCCAGACCCAAAGCGGGCAGCATGGAAAGGAAGATTGCGGAAAAGAGGGTGAAGCTACGCATGCAGGGCACCGTGGAAAAGGGAAAACGCCCCACGATGCTGGCACGGGCGGGGCGCTGCTGGCAATGAGTCGTCATGCCCTTTACCTGCCCTTAACTCGCCCAGCGCGATGCTGCCGCCGGATTTGCAGGGAAGACAGGACGCATGACACCGGCAGAACGATTGGCACAGGAACGCCGCGCGCGGCTGGCCGCCGAACGCCGCCTTGAATGGAAAAGCCGTGAACTCGCGGCGGCCAACGAAAAGCTCGCGCTGCATGCCCGCGCTCTGTCCAATCAAGTGGTCGAAGAACGTCAATCCGCCCACGCCGCCCGGTCCGAAGCGCACCGTCTAAAGGATCAGAACGACCGCTATCTTGAAGACCTCGATCGCGCCCATACGGTTTCCGTCATGGCCGAACGCCGCCTACGCACCTCGATCGACACGATCCGCGACGGCTTTGCCGTGTTCGATGCCGACAACCATCTGGTCCTTGCCAATCGCGCCATGCTTGCCCCGTTTGGCGGCAGCATCGCACCCGGCGTGCCATATGCCGATCTCCTCGCTGCACTTGCCCCACTCCTCAACCTCAATACGGACGCGGCGGATTGGACGGCCGGCATGTTCGCCCGTCTCGTTCAGGACCCGATCCCGCCGGTCGACCTGTCCTTCCGCTCTGGCCAATGGGTCCGGCTTGAGGATCGGCACGCCCGGGACGGCGACCGCGTCTGCCTTGCCATCGACATCACGTCCGAAATGCGCCTGCGCGCCGCGATCGAAGCGATCCCCGACGGATTCGTCATCTTCGACCGCGACGAACGCCTCACGATCTGCAACCAGACCTACCGCCGCATCTATTCCGCCGCCGCCGACGTCATCGCCCCCGGTGCCAGATTCGCGGATATCCTCCGCGCGGGCCTCGCCGCCGGCCAGCACAGCGACGCCGCAGGACGCGAAGAGGAATGGATTGCCGAACGCCTAGCGGAATTCCGTTCCGCCTCCGGCCACAGCGAACAGCACCTCTCCGACGGCCGCTGGATCCGCGCGCTCGACCAGCCCACGCCCGACGGCGGCCGCGTCGGCCTGCGCACCGACATCACCGCCGAGCGCGAGGTTCAGGCGACGCTCCGCACCGCGCGCGAGGCGGCAGAGGCTGCAAGCCTTGCCAAATCCGCCTTCCTCGCGAACATGAGCCACGAGATACGCACCCCGATGAACGGGGTCGTGGGAATGGCCGAACTCCTCTGCAACACCGACCTGTCCGAGGAACAGCGCCTCTTTGCCGAAACCATCCGTTCTTCGGGCGAGGCGCTGCTGACCATCATCAACGACATCCTCGACTATTCCAAGATCGAGGCCGGGCGCATGGTCCTGCATGCCGAACCCTTCGATCTGGAACGTCTGATCCACGAAACCGCCATCCTGTTGCAACCGCAGGCGCGGGCAAAGGGGATCGACCTCCTCGTCGATTACGACATGTTCCTTCCGACCCGGCTTGTCGGCGATGGGGGGCGGGTGCGGCAGGTGCTGAACAACCTGATGGGCAACGCGGTGAAATTCACCGAACGCGGCCACGTCCTCGTCCGCGTCGTGGGGCTGTGCGAAGATGACCTCGCACGCATCCATGTGACGGTCGAAGATACGGGGATAGGCATCGCCCCCGACCAGATCGACCACATCTTCGGCGAGTTCAATCAGGTCGAAAGCGCCGAGAACCGCCGCTATCAGGGCACCGGTCTGGGCCTCGCCATCACCCGCCGCCTGATCGACCGCATGGGGGGCGAAATCTGGGTGGACAGCCGACCGGGGCAGGGGTCCTGCTTCGGCTTCCGCCTGTCGCTGAAACCCGCGCAGGCCACGGTTTTGCCCGCCACGCCCGTGCCTACGGCCCTGCGCAACGTCCTCATCCACGACCCGAACCCCGTGAACCGCGCCATCATCGAACGCCAGCTCCTGCCACTCGGGCTGACCATCACGCATTGGCGCGATGCTGCCTCTGGCGACATTCCGCCCGGACCCTTCGACCTTGTCCTGCTCGACGTGGCGGACGAAACCTCATGCCGCGCCCAGCTTGACCGCCTGCGCGATGCCGGTCTGGCCGCGCCCGTCCTCCTCATGGCTGCGCCCGATGGCCTCGCCATGGCCGAGTCCCTCGTAACCGCAGGCCGCGCCGCCGCTGCCCTGCCCAAGCCCGTTCTGCGCGCCGATCTCTTCCACGCGCTCGCCCACTTGACCGGCGCCGATCTACCACCCGCCATCGCCCCCGCGCCGCAGGGATTCGACCGCCGCCTCCGCATCCTCGCCGCCGAAGACAACAAGACCAACCAACTCGTCTTTGCCAAGATGGTCCGCGACCTCGACCTCGATCTGCGTTTCGCCGATGACGGATGTCAGGCCGTCGCTCTCTGGCGCGAGTTCCACCCCGACCTGATCTTCATGGACATATCCATGCCCGAAATGGACGGCTGCACCGCCGCCCGCACCATCCGCGCGGCCGAGGCGGGCCGTGCCCATGTCCCCATCATCGCCCTCACCGCCCACGCGCAAGAGGAAGAAACCGAACGTATCCTCGCCTCGGGGATCGATCATCATCTGACGAAACCGCTGCGCCGCTCTGTGCTGATCGCAGCGTTGCAGACCTATGCCCCAGCGGGCGCGATCCCTGCCATACCCAATGCGGCGTGACCCTCAGGCCGCCTGCTCGGCTCCTGCATCGCGCAGAAAGACCAGCGTGTCGCCCTCCGACCGCTCCGCATCAAAGGCATATCCACCTGTCGAAAACCCGCGCAGGTCGCCTGCCTCGGTCAGCCGGTTCTCTGCGATGAACCGCGCCATCGCCCCCCGCGCCTTCTTGGCAAAGAATGAGACGATCTTCGCCTCCGTCCCCCGCCCTTCAAGGAAGACGGGCGTCACCACCCGCACCTTCAGCGCGCGGCGATCCACCGCCCCAAAGTATTCCTGCGATGCGCAATTCACCAGAACGCCTGTGCCCGACTCTTCCGCCGCCTCGTTCAGCGCCTTCGCAACCCGCTTGCCCCAAAAGGCATAGAGGTCCGCGCCCTTGGGGTTCTCCAACCGACTGCCCATCTCCAGCCGATAGGGCTGGATCAGGTCCAGCGGTCGCAGCAGGCCGTAAAGCCCCGACAGGATGCGCAGCCGCCCCTGCGCCCAGCGCAGTGCGTCGGCATCCAGCGTCTTCGCCTCTAGCCCCGCATAGGTATCGCCGTCAAAGCAATAGGCCGCAGGCTTTACCAGATCAGGCGACGGCTTTGCCTTGAACGCCTTGAACCGGTCGGCATTCAGCTTGGCCAAAGCTTCGGAAATCCCCATCAAATCGCGCAACTCCGCGACAGAAAGCCCACGCGCGATCCTTGCCAGCTTCGCCGCGTCGGCTGCGAACATCGGCTCCGTCGGCTCCAGTCCTGGCGGCAATGCGCGGCGCGTCTCGTCCAGTCGTTTTGCAGGGGAAATCACGGTCAGCATGGCAGTCTCCTTCTCACCCCAGATAGAACCCCTTACGCCTCGCGCAAGACGGACAGGAACGCCGCGCCAAAGCGTTCCACCTTCTGATCCCCCATCCCCTGTATCCGTTGCAATTCGGTCAGTGTCGAAGGCCGCCGTTCTGCAATCAGCCGCAGCGTGGAATGGGTAACGGACAGATACTTCCCCGTGCCGTCCTCGCCTCGCGAAAGCGCCAGTTGCGCGTCCGCCAGCCGGTCGAACACCGCCCCCGCCTCGCGCCCCGCCAGCCGCATACGCTGCGGATGCAGCGCCTCGGCCGCCCCGGTGATCACGGCCAGAAACTCTGCCCCGTAACTTTCTAGTTTCTTGGCGCCCACCCCGGTTATCCCCGCCATCTGATCCATCGTCACGGGCCGCTTCTCCGCCATCTCGATCAGCGTGCGGTCCGGAAAGACCACATAGGCCGGTACCCCCTGCGCCTCGGCCAGCGCGCGCCGCTTGGCCTTCAGCGCGGACAGCAGCGGCGCATCCTCATCCGACACCAGCGCCTTCACAGCCACCGCAGGCCGCGCCGCATCGACCGTGTCCTTGCGCAGCGTGATGCTCTCTTCTCCCCGCAGGATTGGCCGCGCCGCATCCGTCATCCGCAGCGCCCCGTGCCGGTCAGGATCGGGGCGCACCAGATCGCGCCCCATCATCTGCCGGAACACCGCACCCCAAGCGGCCTTGGTCAAGTCGCGCCCAACGGCAAATGTCGGCAGCTTGTCATGCCCCCGCTCGCGCACCTTGTCGGTCGCCTGCCCGGTCAGGATGTCGATCAGATGCCCCGCCCCGAACCACTCACCCGTCCGCAGGATCGCCGACAACGCCTTCCTCACCGCCTCCGTCGCGTCGAACACCGCCGCAGGCCGGTCGCACAGGTCGCAATTCCCACACGGCTCCGCCGCCTCGCCGAAATAGCCCAGCAGGACCTGCCGTCGGCACCCAACCGCTTCGGCCAAACCAAGCAGCGCGTTCAGCCGTGCATGATCCGCCGCCTTCCGGTCGGCAGGCGCCAACCCCTCATCGATCTGCGCCCGCCGCAGCCGGATGTCGTCGGGTCCATAAAGCGTCATCGTCTCGGCCGCCGCCCCGTCACGGCCCGCGCGCCCGATCTCCTGATAATAGCCCTCGATCGACTTGGGCAGGTCGGCATGGGCGACCCAACGGATATCCGGCTTGTCGATCCCCATGCCAAAGGCAATCGTCGCCACCACGATCAACCCATCCTCGCGCTGAAAGCGGATCTCGACCTGCCGCCGCTCTTCGGCCTCCATGCCCCCATGATAGAAACAGGCCGCATGCCCCGCCTCGCGCAGCGCCTGCGCCAGCGTTTCGGTCTTCGCCCGCGTCGCGCAATAGACGATCCCCGACTGCCCCTTCCGCGCCGCCGCAAAGCGCAGCACCTGCGTCCGCGGATTGTCCTTCACCGCAAAGGCCAGATGGATGTTCGGCCGGTCGAACCCCCGCAGAAAGGTCGCGGGCTGCACCCCGTCGAACAGCCGCGTCACGATCTCGCCCCGCGTCTCTTCATCCGCCGTCGCGGTGAACGCGGCCAGCGGCACGCCCAGCGCACGGCGCACCTCGCCGATCCGCAGGTAATCCGGCCGGAAGTCATGCCCCCACTGGCTGACGCAATGCGCCTCGTCCACCGCGATCAGCGCCGTCCCGATCCGCCGCAGCATCGGCAGCGTCGCAGCCGATGCCAACCGCTCTGGCGCGATGTAAAGCAGCTTCAGCCGCCCTTCATCCAGCGCGGAAAAAACCTCCTCGGTCTCTGCATCCGTATTCCCGGAAGTCAGCGCCCCCGCCTCCACCCCCGCCGCGCGCAGCGACCGCACCTGATCCCGCATCAGCGCGATCAGCGGAGAGATGACGACCGTCACCCCGTCCCGGCACAGGGCGGGCAACTGAAAGCACAGCGATTTCCCGCCACCCGTCGGCATGATTGCCAACGTGTTCCGCCCCGCCGTCACCGCCTCCACGATCTCGGCCTGACCGGGGCGAAAGCCCGGAAAGCCGAAAACGGAACGGAGAAGCGTTTCGGGGTCAGACATGGGCAAGGGCGGGCCTGAATCGGGGACGGGCGGGGACAGCCTGCCCCGCCCATGGTTTCGAAGGTCTTAAGGTCAGACGAAGGCCGAGGCGTTGTTGATCAGCACGATCCGCAGCGCATAGACCGCGATCAGCACGACCAGCGGCGCAAGGTCGATCCCGCCAAGGTTCGGCAGCACCGAACGGACCCGCGAATAAATCGGCTCCAACAGACGGTTCAGCGCATCCCATATCTGCGCGACCAGCGGCTGGCGCAGGTTCAGGACCTGGAAGTTGATCAGCCAGCTCATGATGATATGGGCAAGGATGATCCACTGTACGATATCTAGGATCAGAAGCAGGATCTGCAGGATCGAGGTCATTCGGCGGCCTCCGCATACTAGGGCTTGTGTCCACAGGTAGCCTCCCGCCGCCCATTTCGCAACGCCCTTCCGCAGCGTTGCGGCTTGACCCCGCCTTTCGGACAGGGCAACCCGCAGGGCAAACCGGGCCGTGACAGGAGTGCGCGCATGTATCCCTTCCTCCGCATGGCGAAAGAGCTGTGGAAGTTCCGCAACGCCCCCGCCCTTCCGATCCTTGGCGCCCATGTCAGCACGCATATGTGCTGGCCTTGGGACCTCGACCCATGGGTCGAGTTGAACAACGGTCGCACCCTGACGCTCTATGACCTTGGGCGTATTCCGCTGGGCAATCGCACGGGGCTCAGGCGGGTGCTGATGGCCAATGGCTGGGGCCTTACGGTTGCGGGCAACACCGTCCGCTACCGCCGCCGCGTCCGCGCCTTCGACCGCGTGACGATCCATTCGCGCTGCATCGGCTGGGATAACCGCTTCCTCTACATCGAACAGTCGATGTGGAAGGGCGACGATTGCACCAGCCATCAGATCGTCCGCTCTGCCGTCACATCGCAAGACGGCATCGTCGCGCCTGAACGTGTCCTCGCCGCGCTGGGCGAACCCACGCAAAGCCCGCCGCTGCCCGATTTCGTCCAAGGCTGGATCGACGCCGAAGCCCGCCGCCTCTGGCCACCCGCCCGCTGAAACCTTCGCCTTGCCAGATGGACAGTTTCACGATTCAATCCCCAAAAGAGCCGATGGGGCAGGGGGGGTGCGTGATGGGTGAAGCGATCAGTGCGAAAAAGCGCATCTGGGGCTGGTGGTTCTTTGACTGGGCAAGTCAGCCCTACAACACCCTGCTTCTCACCTTCATCTTCGGACCCTACTTCGCCGAAATCGCGCGCGGCCATTACATGGCCGAAGGGTTGGATGCCGAAGCGGCAGGTGCTGCGGCACAGGCCTATTGGGGCGCGGGCCTTGCCATCGCTTCCATTGCCATTGCCATCCTCGCCCCCATCCTCGGGGCTATTGCCGACAGCACGGGGCGCAGGCTCATCTGGGTCTGGTTCTTTTCGGCCTTCTACATCTGCGGCTCTGCTGCGCTTTGGTACATTGCGCCGGGGGGCGACAACCTGTTCTGGGCAGTGGCCTTCTTCGGCCTTGGCTTCATCGGGATGGAATTCGCCACCATCTTCACCAATGCCCTGATGCCCAGCCTGTCCAGCCATGACGACATGGGCGCGATCTCTGGCTCTGGCTTCGCCTTCGGCTATCTTGGCGGCCTGCTCGCCCTCATCCTCATGCTTGCCCTCTTCGCCGAAAACAGCGCCACGGGCAAAACCCTGATCGGCCTTGACCCCATCTTCGGCCTTGATCCCGAAGCGCGCGAAGGCACCCGCGCCGTCGGCCCCTTCACGGCCATCTGGTACATGGTCTTCATGATCCCCTTCTTCGCATGGGTCCGCGAACCGCATACCGAACGCCGCCCCCTGAACCTTGGCCGCGCCTTCGCCAGCTTGCGCGACCTCCTCGGCTCGCTCCGCTATCGCGGCAGCCTCTCGGCCTACCTCGCCTCCTCGCTTTTTTACCGCGATGCGCTCAACGCCCTTTACGGTTTCGGCGGGGTCTATGCCTCTGGCGTGCTGGGGTGGGAGATCGTGCAGATCGGTGTCTTCGGTGTCGTGGGCGCGGTGACGGCCATGGTTGCCAGTTGGATCGGCGGCAGGGCTGACCGCCGTTTCGGCCCCAAACCCGTGATCGCCTTCTGCATCGTCGTCCTGATCCTCGTCTGCCTCGTCATCGTTGGCATGACCCGCGAAAGCCTCTGGGGCATCCCGCTCGATCCCGCCTCCAACGCGTCGGACGACATCTTCTTCGCCTGCGGTGCCCTGATCGGCGCGGCGGGCGGCGCGCTTCAGGCCGCCTCGCGCACCATGATGGTCCGCCACACTACCCCTGACCGCGCGACCGAAGCCTTCGGCCTTTTCGCCCTGTCCGGCAAAGTCGCCAGCTTCATTTCGCCCGCCCTCATCGCCTTTGCCACCGCCCTCAGCGGATCGCAGCGCATCGGTATCTCTCCGCTGATCGTGATGTTCCTCATCGGCCTCGTTCTGCTCGTCTTCGTCCGGGCAAAGGGCGAGCAGGCGTGATGGCCAAGGTATTGGCAGCATTGGCATTGGCGGTTCTTGCCGCGCTGCCCGTGCATGCGGAAACGAAGGCGAACCAGCTTTTCGGTGCCGTCGACCTGCCGACTGCCGACCGCCCCATGCCATATGGCAGCTATGCAAAGGGCTGCGCCGACGGCCTCGTCGAATTGCCCGAAACCGGCCCGACATGGCAGGCTATGCGCCTGTCGCGGAACCGGAACTTCGGCCACCCCGAGATGATCGAGTACCTGATCGACCTCAGCCAGACCGCCACGCAGATCGGTTGGGCCGGGCTCTACATCGGCGATATCAGCCAGCCCCGTGGCGGCCCCATGACCAGCGGCCATTCCAGCCACCAGATCGGGCTGGACGCCGACATCTGGATGCTGCCCCCCCGCCGCCTCGACCTGTCGCGGCAGGAACGCGAGGACATCTCTTCCGTCCCTGTCCGCTCTGCCGACCAGCGCAGCGTGACCGAACACTGGACATCCTCCCACGCCGCGCTTTTGCAGGCCGCCGCCTTGGACCCGCGCGTGGACCGCATCTTCGTCGCCGCCGCAGTGAAGATCGAAATGTGCAAGACCGCCACCCGCGACGACCGTAACTGGCTCCAGAAGATCCGTCCCATCCATGGGCACGACACCCATTTCCATGTCCGCCTGAAATGCCCCAAGGGCGCCCGCCATTGCGAAACGCAGAAACCCACCGTGGACGAATTGTCCAAGGGCGGTGACGGCTGCGACGAGACGCTGATGTGGTGGGTGTCGGAAGACTACCTCAACCCCAAACCGGACCCGAACGCCGAACCTGCCCCGCGCCAGCGCGGTGCGCGCGACTACACCCTTGCCGATCTGCCCAGACAATGCCGAAACGTCCTGTCCTCGCCCTGACGGCGGGGGTCTTTCTGGTGCTCGGCCTTCAGGGCAGCGCCAGCCAGCCCCATCCTGCGGGTTTCCTGTCCAGCTTCCCATGGCTGATGGAGGACGCAAACTTCGGCGGCCTCTCGGCCATCGAAATGGCTGGGGATGGCCAGTCCTTTCTTGCCGTCACCGACCGGGGCGCATGGACCCGTGGCACCGTCACCCGGGATGCCGAAGGCCGCATCACCGCCATCGACGCAACGCCCATGCGCCTATTGCGAGGCCGTTTCGAAGCCCCGCTTGATGATGGCCGGAACGACAGCGAAGGTTTGGCCATCGCAGCGGATGGCACGGTCTACATCTCTTTCGAAAACGTGGCCCGCGTCCTTCGCTATGACCGCATCGACGGCCCCGCAGCCAACCTCGACACCCCGCCCGAGTTTTCGGCCCTGCAACGGAATTCGGCTTTCGAGGCTTTGGCCATCGCCCCCGACGACACGCTCTACACCCTGCCAGAACGATCCGGCAAACTAGACCGGCCCTTTCCGATCTGGCGCTATCGCGGGGGCACGTGGGACCAACCCTTCGGACTTCGTCGCGACGGCGGTTTCCTTGCCGTGGGTGCCGATATCGGCCCCGACGGACGCTTCTACCTTCTCGAACGCGAATTCCACGGCCTCACAGGCTTTGCCAGCCGCGTCCGCAGTTTCTCCCTCTCAGACTCCGGGCTGGGCGACGAACGGACAGAATTCACAAGTTCCGTCGGCCAGCATGACAACCTCGAAGGCATTTCGGTCTGGCGCGATGCGCAGGGCTACATCCGCCTGACGATGATCTCGGACGACAACTTCTACTTCTTCCTTGGCACCGATATCGTCGAATACCGCCTGCCCGCCCATTCCGGTTGACTTGCCGCACCGACAGGCGTAGGCCCGCCGCCGTTCCCCGATGCGCGGGGGGCCAAGTCTCCGCGACCTTGTCAAAACGGAAAACAGATATGACCCGCACCTTCACATATGGCGTCATCGCCATGGCCATCGTCGTCGTGGCCTCTAACATCCTTGTCCAGCATCCCATCGGCACTTGGCTTACTTGGGGCGCCTTCACCTATCCGCTTGCCTTCCTCGTCTCGGACATCGTGAACCGCCTCGAAGGTCCGGTCGTCGCCCGCCGCGTGGTCTATGCGGGCTTTGTCACGGGCCTCGCCTGCTCGGCCGTCGGTACGCAGATCATGGGCGAATTCGGTCCCCTCGTGACGCTGCGGGTTGCCATCGGGTCCGGCCTTGCCTTTCTTCTGGCACAACTCCTCGACGTGATGATCTTCGATCGGCTGCGCCGCAAGGCATGGTGGCAGGCCCCCTTCATCTCGACCTTCTTCGGCTCCTCGCTCGACACCGCGATCTTCTTCACCATCGCCTTCTCGGCCTCTCTCAGCTTCCTCGAACCCGGAAATGATGTGTCCTGGGCAGCCGGGGCGACGCCCCTTCTGGGTGTCGGTCCGACTGTCCCGTTCTGGGTTTCCTTGGGCGCTGCGGACTGGCTGGTGAAGATCGCCGTCGATCTAATCGCCCTGCTGCCGTTCCGCCTTGCGGTCTATCGCTTTGCCGCAAAGGTTGCGTGATTTCCTTTGACAAACACAAAATCTGTGCCACGCTACCCCTATCGGTAACCCATCGAAAGGAGGTGATCCAGTGTCTAGAGCTACATTGGAGAGAGGTGTCGGGACAGTCAGGAGGCGTGTTTTCTGAGGGCAGCCCCTCAGCCAACAGACCACCTGATTGGGCTTGAAACCTAACTGGCCCATCTCCTTGGATCTCGGAAAGGGTCGCCGTGCAGGCGACCCTTTCTCTTGTGAACGAACCGCCCATGCTGCGCATCACCGACACCATCAGCATCGCCGACTGGGAACTGACGGAACAGTTCATCCGGGCCTCCGGTCCCGGCGGGCAGAACGTCAACAAGGTCTCGACCGCCGTCGAACTGCGCTTCGAGGCCGAGCGGTCGCCCCACCTTCCCGATCCCGTCAAGGCACGGCTGAAACGGCTTGCTGGACGGCGCTGGACGACCGAAGGCGCGCTTGTGCTGCAGGTCGATGAAACCCGCAGCCAAGCCCGCAACCGCGAGATCGCGCGCGAACGTCTGGCCGACCTGATCCGTCAGGCCCTTGTCGCCCCCAAGCGGCGCATCGCCACCAAACCCACCCTTGGCAGCCAGCGCCGCCGCCTCACCGCCAAGTCCGTGAGAGGAGAGGTGAAGTCCCTCCGCGGCAAGGTGGAGGGCGACGATGACTGACCCTGAGGCCCGCGAGGCAGCCGCCCTCTGGCAGGCCACACCCTCCCGCCTGATCGTCGCGCGCGAAAACGCGGTTTATGAAATGTCCCTCTCCGACGGTACCCGCGCCGCGCTGCGCCTGCACCGGACGGGATATCAGGACGCCGCTGCCATCCGCTCGGAACTCTGGTGGTGTGCCGAACTCGTTCGTCTTGGCCTTCCCGTCCCCGAACCCCTCGCCCTTCCCGACGACACGCATCTCGCCACCCTCTCCACCGGGCGCCACGCCTCTGCCGTCCGCTGGATCGACGGTCAGCCGATGGGGCAGGCGGGCCACCGCCTCCCCCAGCCTGTCGCGGAACAGATCGACCTGCACGCCCGCCTCGGCCAACTCCTGCGCCAACTGCATGAGTCCAGCGATCGGCTGGGGATAAGGCCAGACAGCTTCACCCGCCCCCGTTGGGACAAGGACGGTCTGGTCGGAGAGGCCCCCGTCTGGGGCCGTTTTTGGGAACATCCGGCTGCATCGTATGTACAACTGTCTGCACAGAATGCGGCACGGATTGCGGTACGGTCGATGCTGACCCGCCACGCCGCCGAAGGGGGCGACTTCGGCCTTATCCATGCCGATGTCCTGCGTGAAAACGTGCTGCTGTCCGGGGGCGGCCTGTCCCTCATCGACTTTGATGACAGCGGCTTTGGATACCGCCTCTACGACCTCGGCACGGTCCTGTCCCAGAACCAGTACGAACCCGCAAGGGATGACCTGCGTGATGCCCTGATGGCAGGATACGGAACGCAAGATACGGAAAAGGTGGAACTATTCACGCTTGCCCGCATCCTTGCTTCGGTCGGCTGGACGATCCCGCGCCTTGCACCGGACGACCCGATCCATGCCAGCCACCTCGCCCGTGCCGACATGGTGATCCGCCGCCTGCTGGGTTAGACGGTCACATTCTGCGCCAACTGATCCCCCACGCCGAAGACACGCTTGTAGCGTTCGATCTGATCCTTCGGCCCCATCGCCTTGTTCGGATTGTCCGACAGTTTCACCGTCGGCCGTCCATCTGCCGAAACCGCCTTGCAGACAAGACTGAAAGGCGCCAGCCGCTCGCCCGACAAGCCCCTGAAATCATTGGTCAACATCGTGCCCCAGCCGAAGGACACCTTGACCCGCCCGTGAAACTGACGGTGCAACTCCTCGATCTTTTCCACATCCAGCCCGTCGGAAAAGATCACCAGCTTTTGCGTCGGATCCTCGCCCCGGGCCTTCCACCAGCGGATCGCCGTCTCTGCTCCCTTCACCGGATCGCCGGAATCGATCCGTATTCCGGTCCAGGTGGTCAGCCAATCCGGCGCGTTCCGCAAGAATCCTTCCGTACCATAGGTATCCGGCAGGATGATCCGCAGATTGCCGTCATGTTCCTCATGCCAGTCGGCCAGAACCTGATAAGGGGCTTGCGCGAGTTCGGCGTCGGTATCTGCCAATGCCGAATAGACCATCGGCAATTCATGCGCGTTGGTCCCAATCGCCTCGATGTCCCGCCGCATGGCGATCCGGCAGTTTGAAGTCCCGATGAACTTCGCCCCCAGACCTTCCTGCATCGCCTGCACGCACCAATCTTGCCATAGGAAGGAATGCCGCCGCCGCGTACCGAAATCGGCAATCTTCAACGTTTCCAAGGATTTCAGTCGCTCGATCTTCTCCCACAGCCGCGTCATCGCCCGCGCATAGAGGACCTGAAGCTCGAACTTCCCCATCCCTTTCAGCACCGCCCGCGACCGCAACTCCATCAGCACGGCCAGCGCCGGGATCTCCCACAGCATGACTTCGGGCCACTTCCCCTCGAACGTCAGCTCATACTGCCCGTCCCGCTTCTCCAGATGATAGGGCGGCAGGCGCAGGCCTTCGAACCACTCCATGAAATCCGGGCGGAACATCTGGCGCTTGCCGTAGAAGGTATTCCCCCGCAGCCACGTGCTTTCCCCGCGCGACAGCGACAGCGACCGCACATGATCCAACTGTTCGCGCAACTCACCCTCGTCGATCAGATCGGCAAGCCTGACCGAAGACGACCGGTTGATCAGCGAAAAGGTGACGTTCGTTTCCGGCTTGTTGCGGAAAATCGACTGGCACATCAGCAGCTTGTAGAAGTCCGTGTCGATCAGCGATCGGACGATCGGGTCGATCTTCCAGTTGTGATTGTGGACCCGGGTGGCGATATCGACCAAGTCAGTCCTCCAGCGCGACGCCGGCCGCGCGCATCTGCGCCACCATCGCGGCCATCGACCCGCCAAGGTCGATCCCCCGGCAGGCCCCCAGCAGCACCCGCGCCTTCAGACCCAGTCGCGCCGCATCCAGCGCGGAATAGGCAACGCAGAAATCAGTGGCGAGGCCAACGAAGGTGACCGCCGTGATCCCCCGTGCGCTCAGGTAACCATTCAGGCCCGTCGCCGTGCTACGGTCATTTTCGAAAAAGGCAGAATAGCTGTCGATGCCGGGGCGGAACCCCTTGCGGATGATCAGATCGGCCGGATCAGTGCGCAGATCGGCGTGAAATGCCGCGCCGACTGTGCCCTGAATGCAATGGTCCGGCCACAGCGTCTGCGGGCCGTAAGACATTGTTAAGGATTCAAAGGGTGCCTTGCCGGGGTGGTTGGACGCGAACGAGGAATGATTGGCCGGGTGCCAGTCCTGTGTCAGCACAACAGCCGCATACTCATCCATCAACCCGTTGACCCGGTTGATTATTTCGTCACCACCGGCCACCGCCAGCGCTCCGCCTGGGCAGAAATCGTTCTGGATGTCGATCACGATCAGGGCTTCGTCGGCACGGCGCATCGCGGACCTCATGGCAGGGTGAATGGCCCTGCGTAGGAAACCCCCGCCCCTGCGTCAATGGGAGCCGCTTGAAAACGCAGGAAAACAGGTGCATCCCCGCCCCATGCTGACCGTCGCCGCCCTCTACCACTTCACCCGTTTCTCCGACCCGGCAGCCCTGCGCGGGCCGCTGCTGGACCTGTGCGTGGCGCATGGCGTGAAAGGGTCGCTGCTGGTCGCAGGCGAAGGGATCAACGGCACCATCGCCGGCACACGGGCCGGGATCGACGCGGTGCTCGCCCATATCCGTGCCCTGCCGGGCTGTGCCGCCCTTGAATGGAAGGAAAGCCCCGCCGCCTCGATGCCCTTCGGCAAGATGAAGGTGAAGCTGAAGCGCGAGATCGTCACGATGGGCCAACCCGACGTGGACCCCAAGGCCCGCGTCGGCCATTATGTCAGCCCGCAGGACTGGAACGACCTGATTTCCGCGCCCGATGTCGCCGTGATCGACACCCGCAACGACTACGAGGTTGCCATCGGCACCTTCACCGGGGCCGTAGACCCCGGCACCCGCAGCTTCCGCGACTTCCCCGCATGGTGGGAAGCGAACCGCGACCGTTTTCACAACAAACGCGTCGCCATGTTCTGCACAGGCGGCATCCGGTGCGAGAAATCGACGAATTGGCTTCTGCAACAAGGGGTTGACGAGGTCTACCACCTGAAGGGTGGCATCCTGAAATACCTAGAGGACGTGCCGCAGGACCAATCGCTCTGGCAGGGCGAATGCTTTGTCTTCGATCAGCGTGTATCCGTCGGACACGGCCTCGTGCCGGGGCAGATGTCATCCTGCGGGGCCTGCCGCCGACCGGTCACGCCGGAAGCACGGCTTGATCCAGTCTACGAGGAAGGCGTCTGCTGCCCCGCCTGCAAGGGCGAATACACCGACGCCGACCGTGCCCGTTTTCGCGAACGCCAGCGCCAGATGAAACTGGCCGAGGCGCGGGGTGAACCGCACCTCGGGGCGTGACACTCACCGCAAGCGTTTGCCTGTCTCATCAAAGAACAGCGCGTCGGCGGCATCGAACCCAAGTCCGACCTGCGCGCCGATGGCGGGAATGACGTCCCCTTTCGCCTCGATCACCAGTTTCTCGCCGGATGGGGCCGTGACGTGGATGTAGCTGACACCCCCCAAGGCTTCGGTCATCTCGACCCGATGGGTGCCGCCCTCGATCACGCGCAGATGCTGCGGGCGCAGGCCGACTTCGACCTTGGCCCCCGCAGCGGGCAGACCGACAGAGGTTCCCACACTGCCGGACAGACCCGCCGCCGACACCTTGCCCGCGCCCTCTACCTTGGCCGCGATGAAGTTCATCGCCGGACTGCCGATAAAGCCCGCGACGAAACGGTTGTCGGGATTATGATACAGTTCCAAGGGCTTGCCGACCTGCTCCACCCGACCCTTGCGCAGCACGACGATCTTGTCAGCCAGCGTCATGGCCTCCACCTGGTCATGGGTCACATAGATCATGGTCGCCCCGATCTCGCGGTGCAGGCGGGCGATTTCCACCCGCATTTCCACCCGCAACTCGGCGTCGAGGTTCGATAGCGGTTCGTCGAAGAGAAACACCTCCGGCCCGCGCACGATGGCCCGCCCGATGGCAACCCGCTGCCGCTGACCGCCCGACAGGGCCTTGGGCTTGCGCGCCAGAAGGTCGTCCAGCTTCAGGATGCGCGCGGCTTCCGCCACCTTGCGGTCGATCTCGGCCTTGGGATGGCCGGTCATCTTTAGCCCGAAACCCATGTTTTCGGCCACCGTCATATGGGGGTAGAGGGCGTAGGTCTGGAACACCATCGCCACCCCACGTTCCGACGGATCGGCCTGCGTCACGTCCCGGTTGCCGATGCGGATGGATCCTTCGGACGTTTCCTCTAGCCCGGCCACCATGCGCAGCAGGGTGGACTTGCCACAGCCCGACGGCCCGACGAAGACGCAGAACTCGCCATCCTCGATGGTCAGGTCCACCCCGTGGATGACCTGCGCCTCGCCAAATCGTTTCACGACCTTCTGCAGCGTGACCCCTGACATGTCGTCCCCTCCCTGAAAACCTTTAACCCTGTTCCGGAAAGCGCCAGCTTTCCGCCTCTGCGGCGATCCGTGCCGCGGTATCCTTGATGCGCCCTGCGCCCCCCTCCAACTCGGCAAGCGAGGTGCGGGCGGTGGTGGATGTGACCGAAAGCGCACCGATCACCCGACCAGCACGGGTAAGAATCGGCACCGCGCAGCAGATGATTCCCGGTTCATGCTCTTCCCGGTCGAAGGCATGGCCCCGGGCGCGAATCGCCTGAAGTTCCGCCTTCAGCGTCTCGGGCGTGTCGAGCGTTTGGTCAGTGAATCGGTGGAAGCTTTGCCTTTGCAGCGCGCGTTCAAGGGCCTCGTCCGGCAGGAAGGCGAGCATGGCCTTGCCGACCCCGGTGCAATAGGCGGGGCCCACCTTGCCGGCCTGTGCGAACATTTCCACCGGCTTTGCGGCGTTGCGCTTGTCGACATACAGGACCTGCCCGTTGTCCATCTGCGCAAGGTGGATCGTTTCGCCGGTTTCTGCCGCCAATTCATCAAGATAGGGCCGCGCTATGGGCGCAAGCGACGATGTGGCCCAAGCCGCGTGGGCCAACCGCACAAGCCGCACGCCCAGTGCATAGGTCTGGCGATCCGCATCGTAAGACAACATCCCCTGATGGGTGAGCGTCTGGATCAGACGGTACAGCGTGGCCTTGGGGTAGGCGGCATCACCCAGCAACTCGCTAAAGCGCACGGGTCGACCGGCGGCTGCGACCATGTCCAGCACGTCCAGCGCCTTGCCCACCGTTCCGTCGCCCTGTTCCGCCGACATGGACATTCCCTTGCGTTCCTGTTGACAGCCTAAAGGATACGCACCATAGTTTTCAATATTCAAGACTAAGTTTCACATAATGGAACCAAGCGGGAGGAAACCATGGTCCATAGAAAAACGGGCGCGCTGGCCCTGACGGCGGCATTGCTGCTGTCGACTTCGGCGATGGCGCAGGACAAGCGCGTCGTCACCTGGAATGCCGACTACGATCCGATCCCGTTGGCGGCTGCCGAAGCTCTCATCGCCGATTTCGAGGCTGCAAACCCTGAGATCGACATCCAGCTGACCAATTTCGACCACGAAGCCTACAAGAACGCGATCCGCAACTTCCTGACGGCTGACCCGCCGGATCTGGCCAACTGGTACGCCGCGAACCGCATGCGTCCCTTCGTCGAGGCCGGGCTCTTTGCCGACATTTCCGACGTCTGGGCGAATAACGGGCTGAACGAGTCGCTCGCATCGTCGGTTCTGTCGTCCACCATCGACGGCAAGCAGTACGCCATTCCCTATACCTACTATCAGTGGGGCATCTACTATAACCGCGACGCCTACGCCGCTGCGGGGGTGGAGCTTCCGGGCGAAGGTGGCGTGACTTGGGAACAGTTCCTCGCCAACTGCGAAAAGTTCAAGGCTGCCGAGATTGACTGCGTGACCACCGGTTCCAGCGCGCTGTGGCCCGTGGCAGGCATCTTCGACTATCTCAGCCTGCGGACGAACGGCTACCAGTTCCACAGCGACCTCGCCGCTGGCAAGATCTCGTGGACCTCGCCCGAAGCGCGTGCCGTGTTCGCGGAATTCGGCAAGCTGCAGCCCTTCGTCACCGAAAACCATGCCGCGATCGACTGGCAGGACGCGGCGGCAATCTTCGTGCAGGACAAGGCCGCCCACTACGTCATGGGCAACTTCGCTGTCGGCGTCTTCAAGGAAGGCGGGATGACGAATGACAACCTCGGCTTCATGGTGTTCCCGGAAATCACCCCCGGCATCGCCCGCGCCGAAGAAGCGCCGACCGACACGATCCACCTGACCAGCGGGGCGAAGAACCCCGACGATGCGAAGACGTTCCTGGCCTACATCGCCAGCGCCGAAGCGCAGTCCAAGTGGAACGCGGCCGTTGGCCAGTTGCCCACCAACAAGGACGCGACGGTCGATCCGGCCGATCCGTTCCTGACGGCGGGCTTCCAGGCGCTGTCCACCGCGACGGGCGGCATCGCCCAGTTCTGGGACCGCGACGCGGACGCCGAATACGCCAAGGCCGGGATGGAGGGCTTCCAGCAGTTCCTCGTCCAGCCTGACCAGCTTGAAGCGATCCTCGAGCGGCTGGAACAGACGCGTCTGCGTCTCTACCCGCAGTGATCTGACGACGCGGGCGTCCCCTGATACAGGGGACGCCCGTTTTCTGTTCCGGGGGG